>CAZRJG010000047.1:0-9541 GCA_964600365.1 uncultured Acidimicrobiia bacterium | reverse complement strand
GTGATCGGCCCCCGGATGCTCCAGCTCAGCGGGGAGGTCGCCGACGGGTCGATCCTCTCCGTGGCGGCGGGCGTCGACTACGTGGAGTGGGCCCGTGCCCAGATCGACGAGGGTCGCTCCCGCGCCGGTCGGACGGAGGAGCACCGGGTCACCGTGTTCTGCATCTACTCCGTCGACCACGATCGGGAGGTCGCCCGGGCGGCCGCTCGGGAGAGCCTGGCCTTCTACAAGGCCGCCGGCGGGGTGAACGCCCTCACCGAGGCCGCGGGCATCTCGGGGACGCTGCGCGAGATGCTGTCGCGTGGGGGCCCCGAACTCGTCGCCGAGGAGATGCCGGAGTCGTGGGTCGACAACCTCACCGTCGCCGGGTCCCCCGACGAGGTGGTCGCCAAGCTCCGACGACTCCGGGACGCCGGGGCCGACAGCATCGCGCTCTTCCCCGCGCCCGGTGAGCGGGCCGAGGAGATCATCCGCCTCACCGCGAGCGACGTGCTCCCGAGGCTCTGACCCGGACGACGTACCCGGTGTCCCGCTCCGGGTCAGCCGAAGTGGGATCGATGGACGACGACGTCGTTGTTCTCGTGGACGCAGACGATCTCGCCGTCGCGGACCTCGAAGACATCCACCCCATGGTTCTGGTAGGGCTCGCCGTGCACCGTCACGGCGGTCTCCTCCCACACCGCCGCGGCCCTGCTCCCATCGACGATGAGCCGGGTGATCCGGAAGTCGAGGTCCGTGAGCATCGGCGTGTTCTCCGTGAGGAACGCCCTCGCCGCGTCCTTGCCGCGCAACGAGACCCTGCCGAGGAATCGGACATGCACGCCCTCGGCCATCGCGTCCACCATCCCGGCCCCGTCGCCGGCGAAGTACGCCGCATAGAGCGCATCCACGGCGCGCCTCGTCTCCATCTCGATCGTCACGACGACTCCTGTTCCTCGACGCAGACGAGATCTTATAATCTCGACCCGTGGATCGACCAAGCACCTCCGACCCCCGCACGCTCGCCGACGCCCTCCACGGGGTGGGCGTCACCCCCGTCACACCCTTCACCCCGGACCTCTCGGGGATCGACCGCGGCGGCCTCCGCGCCAACCTCACCTTCCTCATCGAACGTGGCGTGCGCCTCATCTACCCGGCGGGGAACACCGGCGAAGCCGCTTCCCTCTCCCCCACGGAGTGGGAGCGCGTCGTCGAGGTGAGCCTCGACGTCGCCGACGGCCGCGTCGCCGTCGTCCCCGGCATCACCCACGAGCTCCCCGTCGCCCTCGAGATGGCCCGACGGGCCGCCGCCCTCGGAGTCGACGGCCTCCTCCTCATGCCCCGCGAGCAACCGTACGCCGACGGCGACGGCCTCCTCGCGTATTGGAGTCGGATCATGGACGCCGCCGAGGTGCCCGTCGTCCTCTACAAGCGGGGCCTCCCCTCGGATCCGCAACTCGGGAGCTTCCTCGACCGCCAGCGGGTCGCTGGATGCAAGTACGGCGGCAAGGACATCGACGGCTTCGCGTCGCTCGCCGCGTCCCACCCCGGCGTCACGTGGACGTGTGGCCTCGCCGAGCGCTACGCGCCCTTCTACTCCCTCGCCGGGGCGCGTGGATTCACGTCCGGCCTCGGCAACGTCCTCCCGTCGCTCCCGCTCCGCATGCACGCCGCACTCCGGGACGGGGCGTGGGAGGACGCCCTCGCCCTGCGGTCGCTGGCAGCACGATTCGAGGGGATCCGGGCACGCCACGGTGATGCCTACAACGTCCCGGTGGTGAAGGCTGCGATGGACGCCATCGGCCTCGCCGGTGGACCCGTCCGCCCACCACTGCGCGACGTCGACGCGGCCACGCGGGACGAGGTCGCCACCGTCGTCAAGACACTCACGAAGGAGATGGCCTAGGTGCCGACACAGATCACGACCATGGAGGACGCCGAGGCACTCATCCTCGGGCTGGGGCTCTTCGCCACCGGGGGTGGCGGCCTCGCCGACCGGGGACGCGGCTACATGCGGGAGCTCCTGGACGACGGCATCGAGGTCTCCTGGACGTCCATCGACGAACTCGATGCCGACCTGCTCACCTGCTCGGTGTACGGCATGGGGTCCATCGCCCCCCGTCCCCCGATGACCGACGAGGAACGTGCCGCCTTCGGGGTCCGGGGCACGGTCCGGTCCAGGCCGTGGGTGACGGCGGTGGACGAGCTCGAGGAGTACCTCGGCACCCGCGTCGGAGCGATCATCCCCTTCGAACTCGGCCCCTCCAACACGCTCGTCGCGGTCGACGCTGCGGCCCGGTCGGGGCGCGCCCTCGTGGACGGCGACTACATCGGGCGGGCACTCCCCAAGATGAGCCAGGCGCTCCCCGCCCTCCACGGCTTCCCCACATGGCCACTCGCCATCTGCGACCCGTGGGGGAACACACTGCTGCTCAAGGACTGCGCCAGCCCCGCGGTCGCGGAGCGCATCGGGAAGATGGTGAGCAAGGTGACGAAGGCCGTCGACATGGGGGCCTCCTGCTCCCACGCCGCGTTCCCCGTGCCCGTCTCACTCGCATCCACGGCGCTCGTGCCCGGCACCCTCTCCCGCTCCCTTGAGGTCGGTCGGCAGGTACTGGCCGCCAGGGTCGACGGGCGGGATCCCATCGAGGCCGCGCTCCGACACGGAGGCGGGACCCTGCTCTTCTCGGGGACCGTCGAGGGCCGGGAGTGGGAGGACTCGGCCGAGGGGTACATGGAGGGGGTGACCCACCTCGTCGGCACCGGGGTCGACGAGGGGCGCCGGGGCCGCATCTGGTTCCAGAACGAGCACCACCTCTTCTGGCGGGACGACGAACTCACCGCCATGAGCCCCGACATCATCTCCGTGGTCACCGCACCCACCGCCGAACCGCTCTCCAACACCGAGATCGCCGAGGGCGACCGCGTCGCCGTGCTCGCCTTCCCTGCCGACGTCCGCTTCCGGTCGGGCGAACCACTCCGCGCCACGGAGCCCCGGGCCTACGGCTTCGAGATCGACTACCGCCCCCTGGAGGAGCTCCACCCACCCACCGGGACGGTGGGGCGATGACCCCACGGCTCGGCCTGCTGCTGCTCGGACGCCACCCCGTCGGCGAGTTCGCGGAGATGGTGCGCGAAGCGGAGTCGGTGGGCTACGACGCCCTCTGGTACGCCGACGAGCGCTTCTTCCGGGACTGCTGGGCAGGCCTCTCCTACGCGGCGGCGCAGACGACCGAGATCCAGCTCGGCGTGTGCGTGACGGACCCCTTCGTGCGCCATCCCGCACTCACCGCGGCAGCGATCGCCACCGTCGACGAACTGAGCGGGGGACGCGCCACGCTCGGCCTCGGGGCAGGCGTCTCCGGCTTCGCCGAGATGGGGATCCGACGCGATCGTCCACTCACCGCCATGCGGGAGGCCATCGGGCTCATCCGGGGCCTGCTGCGTGGCGAGCGCATCACCATGGAGGGCGGGGTCATCGAGTTCCACGACGGGGCCCTCGACTTCCCCACGCGTGCCGACCTCCCCATCATGGTCGCCACGAACGGCCCGCGCATGCTCCAACTCGCCGGCGAGCTGGCCGACGCGGTGATGGTCCAGAACCTGGCATCCGAGACGATGGCAGGCAACGTCCTCGCCCTCGTGGCCGAGGGGGCGGAGCGCGGCGGGAGGACTCCCGGGTCCACACGGCTCATCGCCCGCCTCGACGTCTGCATCTCCGACACCGATCCCGCTGCCGCCAAGGACCGCGTCCGCCCCGGGATCGCCCGCCACCTCGCCACGCACCATCCCCGCTACGCCAGCTTCGAGCTCGCAGGGATCGACGTCCCCGACGAGGTCCGCGAGGTCGTCGCGGAGGTCGGCTACACGCACGGCGGCAACGACGCCCTCGTGGAGGTGATCCCGGACGAGTGGGTGGACCGGCTCTGCCTCGCCGGCACCACCGATGAGGTCGCGGAGCGGGTCACCCGGCTCCTCTCCGCCGGCGTCGACGACATCACGATCATGCCGCTCGCACTCGAGGGCACCGACCCGCGGGAGACCATGCGCAGGATGGCTACCGACGTGATGCCCCTCGCCATGCGGGGAGTGACATGACCAACCAGTCCACCCCGGCGGGGAGCCACGGGTTCTCCTCCCCCACGACCATCGACGAGGCCATGGAGCTGAAGCGCTCCCTCGGCGACGGAGCGCGGTTCCTCGCCGGGGGCACCGACCTGGGCGTCCTCGCCCGACGGGGGACCGTGGTCCCGTCGCACCTCATCCACCTCGGCGCCATCCCGGGGCTCCGACGGATCGAACGCGCCACGGGGATCCTGCGGATCGGGGCGATGACCACCCACCGCGACATCGAGCGGGCCGGCCTCGGGGAGACGCCCCTCGCCGCCCTGGCGGAGGCGTGCCGGACGGTGGGGTCCCGACAGACCCGCAACGCGGGAACGCTCGGTGGGAACGTCTGCAATGCGTCCCCGGCGGCCGACACGCCGCCCGCCCTCGTCGCCCTCGGTGCCGAGGCCGTCGTCGCCGGTCCGGGTGGACACCGCCGCGTTCCCATGGGCTCCTTCTTCACGGCCTACCGGACCACCGTCCTCGCCGATGACGAGGTCCTCACCGCCATCGAGGTCCCCCTCCGGGACGGACCCGCCGGCTCGGCGTTCGAGAAGCTCGGGCGCAGGAGCGAGATGGAGATCTCGATCGTCTGCGTCGCCGCCAACGTGCGCCTCGCCGCCGACGGGACCGTGGCCGCGTGCGCGGTCGCCCTGGGCTCGGTGGCACCCACCGTGGTGGAGGCCCCCTCCACCGCCGCGTCGCTCGTGGGACGATCCCCCGACCCACGCACCATCGAGGAGGCAGCCACGCTCGTGACCGAGCACCTCTCCCCCATCGACGACCTGCGATCCTCCGCCGAGTACCGTCGCCGCGTGGCACCGGTGCTCACGGCCAGGGCCCTCTCCAGGGCGATCGATCGCGCACGAAGGGCAACGACATGAGGATCACCACCACCGTGAACGGCACCGCCCGCGAGCTGGACGTCGACCCCGGGGCCTTCCTCCTGGACGTGCTCCGCGAGGAACTCGACCTCCTGGGCTCCAAGGAGGCATGCGGAGAGGGCGAGTGCGGAGCCTGCACCGTCCTCCTCGACGGCGAGCCGGTCGACTCCTGCATCCTCTTCGCTGGCCAGGTCGACGGCCACGACGTGACGACGGTGGAGGGCCTCGCCTCCGACGGACTCCATCCCGTCCAGGAGGCGTTCGTCGCACGGGGGGCCGTCCAGTGCGGCTTCTGCACCCCGGGACTGGTCGTCAGCGCCGCCGCCCTGCTCTCGGAGTCACCCGACCCCACCGAGGAGACCATCCGGGAGGCCCTCGCCGGGAACCTCTGCCGGTGCACCGGCTACACCGCCATCGTGGACGCCGTGCGCCTCCGAGGGGGGGACGCCGTGACCGCGGTCGCCCACCACGTGGGTTCGTCGGCACCCCGTCGTGACGGCCCGGCGAAGGTGACCGGGGCGTTCCGCTACGGCGTCGACCACGAGCTCCCGGGGACGCTCTGGGCGAAGCTCGTCAGGTCCACCGTCGCCCACGCCCGCATCGTCGCGATCGACACCTCGCGCGCCGCGAGACTCCCCGGTGTCCACGCCATCCTCACCGGTGCGGACGTCCCGGATGCCCGCGCCAGCCGCTACGTCCGAGACCAGCCGATCCTCGCCACCGACACGGTGCGGTACCACGGGGAGCCGCTGGCGGCGATCGCCGCCGAGACCCCGGCGATCGCAGACGAGGCAGCCGGCCTCGTCGAGGTCACCTACGAGCCCCTCCCCGTCATCGGGACGATCGACGACGCCCTCTCCCCAGGCGCCCCGCTCGTACACCCCGACTGGGAGACGTACGAGGCGGCCGAGTTCCTCCGCCGGGACGGCAACGTCGTGAACCGGGCGACCCTGCGACGCGGGGATGCCGCAGCTGCGTTCCGTGATGCCGACCACGTGTTCGAGCACGTGTACGAGACGCGTCCCGTCCACCAGGTCTCCCTCGAGGGACGCGTCGCCACGGCGCACGTCGAGGACGACGGCACGGTGCACGTGTACTCCAGCCACCAGTTCCCGTTCGGCCTCCGAAAGGACCTCTCCGACATCCTCGACATCCCCCTCGACCGCATCCGTGTCACGATCACCGGCGTGGGAGGCGGCTTCGGTGGCAAGCTCTACGCCGGCGTCGAGCCGTACTGCGTGCTCCTCGCCGAGCGAACCGGGAGGCCGGTGAAGCTCCAGCACACACGCGAGGAGGAGCTCACGGCCACCACGCCGCGGCCGGGATGCCGCGTCGCCGTGCGCACCGCGGTCACCGCGGAGGGCCGCTTCCTCGCCCGGGAGGCGACCCTCCACTTCGACTCGGGCGCCTACTCCGAGTCGACGCCCGGCATCGTCTCGGTCGCCCTCCTCTCCCTCCCGGGACCGTATCGATGGGATGCGCTCTCGATCGATGCCCACGCGGTGTACACGAACAAGGCGAACGCCGGCTCGTACCGGGCACCGGGCGCCGCCGAGACCGTGTTCGCCGGCGAGTCCCAGGTCGACGAGATCGCCGCGGCACTCGGGATCGATCCCCTCGAGCTCCGCCGCCGGAACCTCGTCGAGGACGGCGACCCGGGCCCGTCGGGCCAGGTCCTCGAGGCCGTCTCGATCCGCGAGACGCTCGACGCAGCGGCGGCACGCATCGGCTGGGGCGACCCGTCGGCGCCATCGACGGGCAAGGGCCTGGCCTGCGGCTGGTGGACCACCACCGGCGGCCCCTCGGGTGCCCTGCTCCGCATCGACGACGAGGGCGGCATCACCCTCGTGACGGGTGCGACCGAGATCGGGACCGCAGCCGTGGAGGCAGGACTCGTCCAGGTCGTCGCCGACGAACTCGGCGTCGGTCTCGATGCCATCTCGATCGAGGCCGCCGACACGTCGACCACTCCCTACGACTTCGGCTCCCAGGGGTCCCGCACCCTGTTCCAGAACGGGAATGCGGCGCTCCTCGCCGCCGAGGACCTCCGTTCGACGCTCTTCGCCCTCGCTGCGGACAAGCTCGGGTGCGATCCCGCCGACCTCGTGCTCTCCGACGGCGAGGTCCACGTCGCGGGCGACCCCGAGGCGGCCGTCTCGCTCGCCGACCTCGCACGCCTCGCCGGCGGGGTGATCGAGGGCACGGGCACGTACGAGGCACCGGCCACGCCCCACGACGGGACCACCCTCGAGGGAGCACTCCTCACCGCCTTCAACTCGCCGAGCTTCGCCACCCATGCCTGCGAGGTCGAGGTGGATCCCCAGACCGGGCGGACGACCGTGCTCCGCTACGTCGCCGCCCACGACGTGGGGTTCGTGGTGAACCCCACCTACGCGGCCGGGCAGGTCGCGGGAGGGGCCGTGCAGGGAATCGGCCAGGCCCTCTTCGAGGAACTCACCTACCGGGACGGGGTGCTCGCCAATCCCACGCTCACCGATTACCGGATCCCGACCATCGCCGATGTCCCCGCGGTCGAGGTCATCCTCGTGGAACGGCCCTCAGAACACGGTCCCTTCGGCATGAAGGGTCTCGGGGAGCCACCGATCATCCCGCCCGCTCCCGCACTCGGGAACGCGATCGCCGACGCGTCGGGAGCGCGCGTCCGCACGCTGCCGATCACCGCGCAACGCCTGTTGGAGGCACTGGACGAGACACGAGAGGACAAGACATGATCGACTTCACCGGACGGGTCGCACTCGTGACGGGGGGTGGCTCCGGCATCGGGCGCGCCACCTGCCTCGCCTTCGCCGAGCGGGGGGCTCGGGTGATCGTCGGCGACATCGACGCGACCGGGGGCGAGGAGACCGTCACCCTCGTCGCCGCCGAAGGGGGCACGGCTGCCTTCCACCACGTCGACGTCACGGACGAGGAGAGCGTCCGGGCGTTCGTCGCCGCGGCCGTCGCCGAGTGGGGACGCCTCGACTTCGCCTACAACAACGCCGGCGTGGAAGGGGCACGCATCCGGCTGCACGAGACCTCGACCGACCACTGGCGGAGGGTCATGTCGGTGAACGTGGACGGCATCTTCTTCTGCATGAAATACGAGCTCGCGCACATGGTCGCACACGGTGGCGGTGCCATCGTGAACGCGTCGTCGACGTTCGGCCTCGCCGGCGGGGCCGGAGGGCCCTACCCGGCGAGCAAGCACGCCGTCGTCGGCCTCACGAAGAGCGTCGCACTGGACTACGCCCTCGACGGCATCCGGGCCAACTCGGTCCATCCGGGTGCCATCGAGACCCCGATGATCGACCGCCTCCGGGATGACCCCGTCCTCGGGGAGGCCCTGGCCACCATGCATCCCATGGGGCGGATGGGCCGCCCGGAGGAGATCGCGGCAGCCGTGACCTGGCTCTGCTCCGATGAGGCCTCGTTCGTGACGGGCCACACGCTCGTGGTGGACGGCGGCAACCTCGCCGTGTGACGCCGCCGGCGAGCCCGGCGGCTACTCGATGAGCGTCCCTCGGAGGGCGGTCACGTCTCCGATGTGGCTCCGCAACTCCGCGATGAAGGCCTCCCTCCCCGGCATCTGCTCGAGGTCGGCCCGGTAGGACTCGAGGTCCCGCACCTCGACGACCTCGATGTAGTCGTAGGGGACCTCGTCGTCCCGGAGGGGGCCGTCGATCCGGACCACGTCGTACCGCTCGATCGCGTCGAGTCCCCGCGCCGTCGGGTAGTCGACCTCGCGTACGAACCGCTCGTACTCCTCGGCGTCGGCGCCGTCCCGCAGCCGGTTGAGGAAGAAGACCGTCGTCGTCATGTCACGCCTCCCGCTCGCCCATCGTCTGCAGGTGCTCCATGGACCCGTACCGGGCCCGCGCCTCGTCGAAGGCCTCCTCGTCGTGGAACCGGATCCTCCCGGCGCCGAAGCGGGCAGCCGTCTCCACGCAGAATCGGACGGCCTCGGCGATGTCGGCCGGGTGGCTGGCGTTCGTCCCGCTCCCCGGGACGGCCACCTCTGCGGTGAGGGCGACGCCGACCACGGGGCTCGACGTGGCCACGGCGGGCTGCACGATCGAGTTCACGTGGTAGAGGTCGTTGCCGTATGGCGTGATGTCGTAGGTCGTGATCGGCAACACCCTCGGGGGGCGGCCGGTGACCTGCTGGTAGACGTCGAGGAGGTCGTCGGCGACGGGGAGCACCCACCCCTGGCGGATCGTCGGCGTGATGGCGATCCCCCTGTGGTTCAGGACCCGGTTCCCCTTCGTGGTGTCCACCGAGAGGATGGCGTCCATCTCCGGTCGCACCTCCATGCGGTTCATCACCTCCATCGCCACCGGGGTCCCCATGAAGGGGACGGGGTCATGCGGCTCGGTCGGGGCATCGGGGCAGATGTGGGTCGAGACGACGACGTCCCCGGGGAGCCGATCACCCCGTCCGGCCATGTGGGCCAGCCGCAACGCCGTGGCGACGGCCGTGACCGCCCCGTCTCCGTCGGAGACCAGTCCCAGGGCCTCGGGGCGCGCCCCGATCCCCCCGAGGCGACCCACCACACCCAGCACGGGCGCGCCACG
>CAZRJG010000046.1:0-16850 GCA_964600365.1 uncultured Acidimicrobiia bacterium | reverse complement strand
TCCCCCACCTCTCGGCCGCAGCAGTGGTGACGCACGGGTCCGATCGGCTCGCCACGCTCGCCGACCTTGTCGCGACCATGGCGCCCACCGAGAACCCGATCCGCGCCTTCCCCGGCGTGGCGGAGGCCGAGGAGTGGCTGTCGGGGTTCCTCCCCGCCGCGACCAAGACGCAGGTCGATTAGCCCGCGACCAGCCGCAGGGGAAGTTCCTGCACGCCCCGGAAGACCAGGCTCGGGACGCGCAGCAGGACGTCGGCCTCCACCTCGAAGGCCGCCACTCGTCGTGCGAACGCACCGAACGCCACGTCCATCTCCACCTTGGCGAGCGGCGCACCCACGCAGTAGTGGACCCCTCCACCGAACGAGACGTGGGCGTTGGGCGAACGTCCCAGGTCGAGGGCGCCCGGAGCCTCGAACGCGTCCTCGTCGTGGTTGGCCGACCCGAACAGGAGCCCCACCTTGGACCCCTGGGCGAGGTGGGTGCCGTTCCACTCAAGGTCCTCGAGCACCCACCGCTCGAACATCTGCAAGGGGGTGTCGAACCGGAGCAGTTCGTCGGCGCCGGTGGCCATCAGGCCCGGCTCGGCGCGGAGCCGTCGGTACTCGCCCGGATGGGCGGCGAGGGCGAGGAGGCCGTTGCCGATCGCCTGCACGGTCGCCTCGTGGCCGGCGTTGAGGGCGAGGATGCAGGTCGCGGCGAGTTCCTGCTCGGTGAGCCGATCGCCGTCCACCTCGGCATCGATGAGTGCGCTTACGAGATCGTCCTTCGGTGCCCGTCGGTGCTCGGCAACAAGGTCCTCGCAGTAGGCGACGAACTCCTTCGTGGCTGCCTCGGCCGCGTCGCCCTCGTCGGCCTTACAGGCCTCGTCGAACACGCGAACGATGCGGTGGGACCACTCGACGAGCATCGGCTGGTCCGCAGCAGGGACGCCCAACAGTTCGGCGATCATGGTGAGGGGGATCGGCGTGGCGAAGTCGGAGATGGCCTCCATCCCGCCCACCTCGACGGCCCGATCGAGCGCCGCGTCGGTGGTCGCCTGCATCCGGTCGCGGTACGCCTCGGAGGCTCGGCGCGTGAACGCCCATTGCACGAGGCGACGAATACGCGTGTGGCGGGGCGGTTCGAGGTCGATGAAGGAATCACGGATCGTCTCGGTCCATGTCGGCCACTGCGGCGGATAGGTGCGCTCGAAGACCTCTCGATCGACCTTCTCAGGCGGCACGGCGTCGCGCACATCGCGCCCGAATCGTCGATCCTTCAAGATCCCCGCCACGTCGGCATGGCGGGTGAAGAACGTCACCCCCCACGTCTCGTCGTGAAAGATCGGGGACTCGGCCCGCAACCGCGCATAGGTCGGGTACGGGTCCTCGACGAACTCCGGGGCGTACGCATCGAACATCGGGGCGACGCTAGCGCCCGACGCCTAGCCTCGTCCCATGACCCCGCACATCTCCGCCGCACCCGGCGACTTCGCGCCCATCTGCCTCCTCCCGGGGGATCCCCTTCGAGCTCGGTACGTCGCCGAGGTCCACCTCGATGACGCCCGGCTCGTCACCTCGGTGCGGAACATGGAGGGCTACACCGGCACCTACCGCGGCACCCTCGTGTCGGTGATGGGAACCGGGATGGGCATCCCCTCGGCATCGATCTACGCCACCGAGCTCGTCACGAAGTACGACGTCGGCACGATCGTCCGCATCGGCTCATGCGGTGGCATCCAGCCGTTCCTTGGACTCGGTGACGTCGTGATCGCCGTCGGGGCGAGCACCGACTCGAACGTGAACCGCATGCGGTTCCGTGGCTACGACTTCGCAGCGCTCGCCGATTTCGGCGTCACCCGCGCCCTCGTCGATGCGGCCGCGGCGAACGGGGAGACGGTCCACACGGGGAACATCCTCTCCTCCGACCTCTTCTACCACCCCGACGAGGACGTCTTCGGGCGCGCCCGCGAACTCGGGATCCTCGCCGCCGAGATGGAGGCCGCCGGGCTCTTCGGCCTCGCCGCCGAACACGGGGCGAGGGCAGGCGCGCTCATGACCGTCACCGACGTGATCGACGGGGATGAGGAGATGTCCGCAGAAGAGCGCCAGACGAGCCTCGACACGATGATCTCCATCGCACTCGAGGCCGCCGTCGGCCTGGCCTGAGCCTCCCCTACCCGGCAGTCGCCGCGGCCTCGGCTGCCCGCTTCAACTCGCGCTGCACCCTGCCGAACGTGTGCTGCATCCGTCGGCGCAGGAGTGGCGCGAACAGGGCCACTGGCCCGGCCAGATCGACACGCACCTCGAAGTCGACCTCGGAGGAGGCCGCTGTCACGGCGCGGACCGATTGCCGGTCGGAGACGTTGCGGATCACTGGCGGCAGGTTGGCGGCCACGAACGTGAGGGAGCGCCCGGCCTCGTCGTAGTCGGTCAACACCTCGGTGAGCGTGACGCGCGTCGTGGTCGAGCGGCCCGGCACCGGCGCCTCGGGCGCAACGGCGACACCAGGGGGAACCTCATCGAGCCCGATGGCCCGGGATGAACGCACGACGTCGGACCACTCGGAGATGTCAACGAACCGACGACCGAGGAGCTCCCACACGACATCGGCGGGGGCATCGATCGGGGTGGTGATGGTGAACTGCATTGGGGGTTCTCCTTTCAGGAGGTCGGGTAGCGGCGAAGGTGCAGGAGGCCGAGAGAGGTGCTCCCGACGAAGCCGGGGATGGAGATGGCAAGGGTCGCTGCGAGTGAGAGCTCACCGATGATCGGGATGAAGTACCCGTTTGCGACGAGCACCACGATGTCGAGCACGGCCATCGCGAGGAACATTGCGTACATCGCCTTCAGGATCGAGACGTTCCTTGCGACGAGCCCGTAGACGAGCGGTCCCGCGAACACGATGTGGCGTATGGCGAAGAACTGCGCCGGGAATCGACCATCGCCTGCCCCGAGCTCGAGGAACGGGATTGACGGGTCGAGCAGGCTGATCCAGCCGAAGACGACGAAGTTCGACAGGCCGAGCAGCACCGTGAGCGCCACGAACCAGGGCGGGAACGAAGGGCGAACACTCGTCGCCATAGGGGATCCTTTCGTAGGGATCCGGAATATACTTAGTTCGCTAACTACATGCAAGTGGCTATACTGGTTCCATGGACGAACCCCGCTACGGAGTTTCCCGCGTCGGCGCAGGGCTGAAGCGAGCGATCACCGAGGCCCACGTGCTCCTCGACACGCTCCTGTCGGCTCACCTCGAGGCACTCGGGCTGACGAATGGGGAAGCGGATGTCCTCACCGTCATCCTCGTAGCGGACCACTCCCCCGTTCCCTCCGAGATCGCCGCGTGGCTCCGCCTCACCGGGGCGGGCGCCACGGGCCGACTCAACACCCTCGAACGCCGGGGGCTGATCAACCGCGTCCCGAACCCCGCCGATGGCCGCAGCGTGCTCATCGAGCTCACCGACGACGGGGCTCGCCTCGCCGAACGAGTGCTCGAGGTCAAGGATGCCGTCGTCGAACGTTCGGTCGTCGGCCGTCTGGGAAACCCCGAGGCCAAGGCCCTCACCGCCTCCCTCGATCGACTCAGCGACGAGATTCGGGACGAACTGGGCGAGGCGGACTCGCCCTGAGGCCTACTCCTTGATCCAGATCTGGCCGTCGGCCGCAGGCATCCGCAGTCGCCGCGTGGCGAACAGCAGCACGACGAGCACGGCGAGATACGGGGTGATCTGCGGCAGCTGGTTCGGGACCCGGTCGGTGGCGAGGTAGAACCAGGCGACGAGGGCTCCCGACGCGATCAACCCGGCCGCCGACTGCCAGCGACTACGCCACAGCGCCCTCACGGCGAGGATGCCGAGGACGATCGTGACGAAGAGGAGCAGGGCGTGGGGGGCGTTCGGGTCACGCAGTCGGAGCGTCTCCGTGAAGCCGAAGAGCAACGCCCCGGCCGCAGTGCCACTGGGGCGCCAGTTGCCGAAGATCATCGTGGCGAGGCCGATGAAGCCCTTCCCACCCGTCTGCGCCTCCTTGTAGAGGTTCGAGAGCTGGATGGAGAGGAACCCCCCGCCGTACCCGGCGAGGGCACCGCTGATGAGGACGCCGTAGTACTTGTACCGGTACACGTTGACGCCCAACGAGTCGGCGGCGTCGGGGTCCTCACCCACCGAACGGAGCCGGAGGCCGAACGTCGTCTTCCACAGGACCCACGCAGAGGCGGGGATGACGAGGAGGCCGATGAGCGTGGGCCAGGACATCTGCGAGGCGAGGCCGCGCAGGATGCCCGCGAGGTGGCTGACGAAGAACCAGTCCAGGCCCTCGAGGGTGCCGAGGAGGTCGGGGCTCTCCCATCCGAAGATGCTCCCACCGGCGAGGAACGGCCAGTCGAAGGTCGAGGCGCTCGCGAGGGTCGGCGACTGCGTGATCGACCCGCCGTACTGGGGGAACACGAGGTCCGACAGGTACCGGGCCAGCCCCGGTGACATCACGAGCAGGGCCGTACCGGCGATGATGTGGTCCACCGAGAAGGTGACGGTGGCCACCGCCATGAGCAGGCCCCCCGCGAGCCCCGCGAGCGTGGCGAAGAGTAGGCCGACCCATGGGCTCCCCGAGATGATCGTGCCGTACGCGCCGAACCACGTCCCGAGGACGAGCAGGCCCTCGAGGCCGATGTTCACCACACCAGACCGCTCAGAGAACATGCCGCCGAGACCCGCCATGAGGATGGGGATCATCCAGGCGAAGGCGATGCGCCACGTCCCCGACGAAGCGAGGTCCGAGGTGGGGATGCGGGCGAACTGCTCGGTGACGGCGAGGAGGAACACACCGGCGAGGAAGAGCAGGAGGACGTTCACGCGAGGGGCCTGCAGGGCCCTGACCCAGCTCCTCGTGAGCGGGGGGAGCTGCTCGTTGTTGGCTGCAGGATGGGTCATCGCTCTTCTCCGATCGCTGCTGCGGCTGCCTTGGCTTCCTCGATCCTCCGGTATCGCTCGGCGATCGAGTAGGCGATCACCACCGAGAGGATGATCACACCCTGGATGATCGCCACGATCTCCCGTGGTGCGTCGCCCCGCACCTCGAGGATGCCCGACGACCGGGAGAGCCAACCGAAGAGGAGCGCACCGATGGCGATGCCCGCCGCATGGTTGCGACCGATGAGCGCAACCGCTATGCCGCCGAACCCGAGGCCCTGGGTGAACCGGAGGCTGTACGTGTGCGTGTCGCCGAGCAGTTCGGGGAGGCCGACGAGGCCCGCCACGAGACCCGAGAGGAGCATGGCGACCACGATCGTCCGCTTGGGGTCGACGCCGCTCACCTCCGCAGCCGACGGGTTGGCGCCCGTCGCACGCAGGTCGTACCCGAGTCTGGTCCGGTTGATGAGGAGGTGGTAGGCGACCCCGACGACGGCGGCCACGAGCACGAAGCCCCAAAGGTCCGACCGGGTCTCCCCGGGCACGAGGGCGTTGAGGTCGGGGAACCATCCCGACTCGGGGATCGCCTCCAGCGCCGTGTCGAGGCTGTTCGGGTCGTCGGCGTCCCAGACGCCGAGGAGGTACGACACGATGCCGCCCACGGCGATCGAATTCAGCATGATCGTGCTGATCACCTCGTGCACGTTCCGGGTGACCTTCATCCAGCCCGAGAGGCCCGCCCACGCCGCCCCGACCACCATTGCGGTGAGCATGATCATGCCCACGTGGAGGACCGGCGGGAGGTCGAGCATCGAACCGACCTGGGCGGCGATGAACGCACCGAGGATGTACTGGCCCTCGACACCGATGTTGAACAGGCCCATCCGGAAGCCGATCGCCACGGCGATACCGGACAGGTAGAGCGGGGTGGACCAGTTGATCGTCTCGACGAGCGTGTTCGCCCGCGTCCCGTACTCGAGCACGTTGCCGAACGCCGTCACCGGGTCGGCGCCCGACACCCAGAGGACGATCGATGAGACGACGAGGGCGAAGACGAGCGACGCCACCGGCGGGGCGATCGCAAGGATGCGCTGCTTCACGCTCCCACCACCGTTGCTCCGGTCATGTAGGAGCCGAGCTCCCTGGGTGTGAGCCCTCCCGGGTCGAGGTCCGCGACGAGCGACCCCCGCAACATCACGTGGAGCCGGTCGGAGAGGCCGATGAGTTCCTCGAGGTCGGCGGAGATGAGGATGATGCCCCTCCCCGCCTTCCGGGCGCTCCGCAGTTCCTCCCACACGGCCGCCTGGGCGCCCACGTCGATGCCGCGGGTCGGATGGGCGGCGATGAGGAGTGCGTTGTCCGCCGAGAGTTCACGGCCGACGATGAGCTTCTGCTGGTTCCCGCCGGAGAGGGCGTGGGCGGGCACATCGGTCCCGGGCGTCCGCACGTCGAAGCGCTCGATGATCTCCTCGGTCGCCCTGCGCGCCGATGCGGGATCGATCCAGAACCCCCGCTTCACATAGGGCTCGACACTCTGGTGGCCGAGCATGGCGTTCTCCCAGAGGGGTGCACCGAGGAGGAGTCCGCGGCGATGGCGGTCCTCGGGGATGTACCCGATGCCCTCCTCACGCCGGGCCCGCACGGACCAGTCGGTGATCTCCCGACCGGAGAGGTGGATCACCCCGTGCTCGGGCTGGCGCATCCCGAGGATGGTCTCGATGAGCTCGGCCTGTCCGTTCCCCTCGACGCCGGCGATGCCGACGATCTCCCCCGCATGGACGGTGAGGGCGTCCACGTCGAGCGTGATCTCGTTCTCCGAGCCCGGGACCCTGAGCTCCCACACCGAGAGGATGACCTCGTCGGTGACCGTGGAGGCGGCGGTCGCGGCGACCGGGAGGTCCTCCCCCACCATGAGCTCGGCGAGGTCATGGGCCGTCACGTCGCCCGGCTTCACCGTGGCGACCGTCCTCCCACGTCGCAGCACCGTGATGCTGTCGGCGATCTCGAGGACCTCGTCGAGCTTGTGGTCGATGAAGATGATCGTGTGGCCCTCCTCCTTGAGCTCGCGGAGGTTCCGGAAGAGTTCTTCCACCTCCTGGGGCACGAGGACTGCGGTGGGCTCGTCGAGGATGAGGATCTTGGCGCCGCGGAACAGCACCTTGATGATCTCGACCCGCTGGCGTTCGCCGACTTCGAGGTGCTCCACGAGCTCGTCGGGGTGGACGTCGAGGCCGTACTCGCTCCCGACTCGACCGATGTGCTCGCGGGCTGCGTCGAAGTCGATGACACCCCGCTTCGAGGGTTCCGCCCCGAGGATCACGTTCTCGAGGACGGTGAAGTTGTCGGCGAGCATGAAGTGCTGGTGGACCATGCCGATGCCGGCGTCGATGGCCTCGGTCGGGGACCCGAAGTCCACTTCGACCCCGTTCACGACCATCCGCCCCTCGTCGGCCTTCTGCACGCCGGTGAGGATCTTCATGAGGGTCGACTTGCCGGCCCCGTTCTCCCCGCAGAGGGCGTGGATCTCGCCGAACTCGACACGCAGGTCCACGCGGTCGTTCGCCACGACACCCGGGAATCGTTTCGTCACGCCTTCGAGCAACACCGCAGGTTCAGGCACCGGACGCTCTCCTCACACTCGCAACGCGGAAGCGGGATCGGACACTAGCCCGATCCCGCTTCCGCTTCGATTGATTGTCTCCGGGACTACGGGGTGGTCGGCACCACGATGTCGCCGTCGATGATCTGCTGCTTGTAGGCGTCGAGCTGGTCGACGATGTCGTCCACGAAGCCGCCGGAGGTGGAGTAGCCCACGCCGTCGACCGAGAGGTCGAAGATCACGGGGCCACCGGCGAACTCGCCGTTCACCTGCGCCTCGATCGTGTTGAACACCGACACGTCCACCCGCTTCAGCATGGACGTGAGGATGTACTCCTGCACGTCCTCACCGGCGGTGAGGTACTGGTCGGAGTCGACACCGATCGCCCACACCTTCGTGTCGTTGGCCTCGGAGTACTCCTTGGCGGCCTGGAAGAGGCCGCCGCCGGATCCACCTGCGGCGTGGTACACGATGTCCGCGCCCTGCTCGAACTGCGCCTCGGCGATGACCTTGCCAGAAGCCGGGTCGTTGAAGCCGTCGAAGTTCGGGGGCTCGGTGATGTACTGGCTGATGATGACGATGTCGGGGTTGACCGCCTTCGCTCCGGCGATGTACCCGGCCTCGAATTTCTTGATGAGGTCGATGGACACACCACCGATGAAGCCGATCGTGCCGGTCTCGCTCTTGAGTGCCGCGGCTGCGCCCACGAGGAACGAGCCCTGCTCCTCGGAGAAGAGGAGGCTGGCCACGTTCGGGTAGGCCTCGGGGTCGACGAAGCCGTCGACGATCGCGAAGTTCACGTCGGGGGCTGCCTCGGCGGCGGCCATCATCGGGACGTCGAACAAGAAGCCGACGCCGAAGACGAGGTCGTTCTCCTCTGCGAGGAGGTTGAGCAACTCCTCACGGTTGGAGCCATCGTCGTTGGCCGAAGCCTCCGAGGGGTCGATGCCGAGCTGGTCTGCCGCAAGGTCGAGGCCGGCAGCGGCGGAGTCGTTGAACGACTGGTCGCCACGGCCGCCGATGTCGAACACGAGGCCGACGGGCACCGGGTCGACGGGGGCCTCGGTCACTGCCGGGGCCTCGGTCTCCGCCGGAGCTTCGGTGTCCTCCGTCGCGCCGCTGCACGCGGCGAGGACGAGGGCGAAGACAGCGAGGATCGCAAGGATGCGATTTGTGCGCATGTAGGGAACCTCCATCACATGGTTGTCACGGCGCCCGAACACTGGGGAAGTGGGGCGCCGTGGCGCAATGCTAGACCCACCCCGTGGCGGAGCGGCGGCCCGACACCACCTGCGAACCCCTTCATGGGTGCCAGCGCGGTCGTGGGGCGACCGGGAGGGCCACCCCACGACCGGCGGAGGCGTTGGGATCAGTGGTTGGGCACGAGTGGACAGAGGAAGGCGGCGTCGAAGTCGATGCCAACGATGGTCGCCGCGCCCGCCTCGATCGCCGCCGCGAGGTCGGCGTGGGAGGTGAGCGTTCCGAGAGTGCCGTCGTACTCGACCATCGTCGGGAGCCACCGCCCCCCGTTGTAGTCCTCATTGCCCGGCGCAGCCTCGGCGACCGGTGCCTGGACGACGAGGCCATCGCCCTCGACGAACACGAAGAGCTTGTCGTAGGACGCCTCGTTGCCGTTGTACGGGAGCTGCTTCTGGAGGATCGTGCCGAGCTGCTCGCCGCCGGCCCAGATGAGGTCCTCGATGATCGGGGATCCCTGCTCGCCGCCCCTTGCGGCGAACGCCGGTATGGCAGAGAGCAGGGCAAGGGCGATGACGGCGATGAGGATGGTGATGCGTCGCAAGGTGACCTCCTTGGGGTCTCGTGGAAACGACTGGGGTTACCTTCCCGTGCCGATCTCACGCCGCCCGAACGCCTCCGACAACGGATCGCACCGAAGCGACAACAGAGTCGAAACATCACGTGCGGGGGCGTGGCGGGCCGCACCGACGTCGTACCATCGCCCCATGGCAACGATCCTCGTGGTGGACGATGAGCCGATGGTCCGTGAGGTGCTGAGCGGCTACCTCGAACGCGACGGGCATCGTGTCCTCGAGGCTGCGACCGCCGCAGAGGCCCGCGCCGGGTTCGAGCGGAATCCCGACCTCGTCCTCCTCGACATCATGCTCCCCGGCGAGAGTGGGCTCGAGTTGCTCCGATCCCTCGACGGCCGGGTACCGGTGATCATGCTCACCGCCCTCGCCGAGGAGGCCGACAGGATCCTCGGACTCGAGTTCGGGGCAGACGACTACGTCACCAAGCCCTTCAGTCCCCGCGAGGTCGCCGCCCGTGTCCGCTCGGTCCTTCGCAGGGCCTCGAGGGCACCGGAGCCACTCGACGCCCTCGAGGTGGGCGACCTCCGCATCGACCCCGCGGCTCGGGAGGTCGCCGTTGGCGGGAAGCGAGTTGAGTTCACCGCCAAGGAGTTCGAGCTCCTCCACTTCCTCGCCGCGTCTCCCCGCCAGGTCTTCTCCCGCCAGCAACTGCTCGAGCAGGTGTGGGACTCGTCCGCGGACTGGCAGGACCCGGCAACCGTGACCGTCCACATAGGACGCATCCGGAGCAAGATCGAGCCCAACCCTTCGGACCCCCGGCACATCCTGACCGTGTGGGGAGTCGGCTACAAGTTCGAACCATGGCCCGCCTGACCGCCCTCCTCGTCGGGGCCCTCGTCGTCGGACTCCTCTTCGTGGAGCTCACCATGCGCCCGACCGCGGGCGAGCGCATGGTCTTCGCCACGATCTTTGGGGCGCTCGCAGCGGTCGCCCTCCTCACCACTCCCCTGCTCCTCCGCTTCGCCCGGTCGTCACACCGGTTTCGCGATGCCCTCACCGTTGCAGCATCCACAGCCGTGTTCGTGGGAGTGGCCGTGATCGGCGTCGCCGCTGCGGGGATGTTCCTCTCCGAGCACGACCTGCGCCTCACCCTCGTCTCCCTCGCCACCGGGACCCTCGTGGCCATCGCCCAGCTCTGGGCTCTCTCTTCGGCGCTCTCGGCCGACCTCGGGGCCGTCGGCGAGACCGTGCGCCGGCTCATGAACGGTGAGTTGGGGGCGCGGACCGAGCTGGATCGCACCGATGAGCTCGGACGGCTCGCCGACGCCATCGATTCCCTGGGGGCCCGACTGCAGGCGCTCGAGGCGGAGCGAGCGGCGAACGAGCGGGCACGCAACGAGCTCCTCGCGAACGTGGGCCACGACCTGCGCACCCCTCTCACCTCGATGCGAGTGGCCGTGGAGGCGCTCCAGGACGGCGTCGCCCGGGACGAGGATGCCTACCTTGCATCGATCGCCACCGACATCCGCCACCTCACCCAGCTCGTCGAGGACGTGTTCCTCCTCGCCCGGCTGGAGGCCGGCGACATCAGCTTCGACCGCTCCCCCCTCGACCTCGCCGACATCGCCGACGAGTCGGTGCAGGCGCTCTCGCCCGTTGCCGACCGACGCGGCATCACGCTGGAGCTCGATGTGGGCAGTGTCGCCATGGCCGAGGGGGACGGCGCCTCCCTCGGAAGGGCGGTGCGCAACCTCATCGACAACGCCATCCGCCACGCCGAGACCGAGGTCCGCATCCACGTGCGCGGGGACGGCGAAGCCTCGATCGTCGTCCGGGATGACGGCCCGGGCTTCCCGGCGGAGATGGCAGCGGTGGCGTTCGACCGCTTCTCCCGGGGCAACGAGGCCCGTGCCCGCAATGGGGCCGGCGCCGGGCTC
Source organism: uncultured Acidimicrobiia bacterium (assembly GCA_964600365.1). GTDB lineage: Bacteria > Actinomycetota > Acidimicrobiia > Spongiisociales > JAENVV01. Next base: position 5,654 of record CAZRJG010000046.1, on the reverse strand, counting down.
GGCCTTGCGATCGCACACCACATCGCGCGGGGGCACGACGGCGACCTCGCGCTGCTCGACGGTCCGGGTGGCGCGCTCAAGATCACCCTCCCCTCGTCGGGCTGATTTCGTTCGGATCGCGTCGTACCCTCCCTGCCCATGGATCTCACGGCGCTCCGCATCGAAGCCGAGGCGTGCACCGCCTGTCGACTCGCCGAGACCCGCACCCGGGTCGTGTTCGGGGCTGGGAGCCCGACGGCACGGATCATGTTCGTCGGCGAGGCTCCCGGGAAGCACGAGGACGAACAGGGGGTCCCGTTCGTGGGGCGGGCGGGGCAACTGCTCACCCAACTCCTCGAGGAGATCGGACTCACCCGAACCGAGGACGCCTTCATCGCCAACGTGCTCAAGTGCAGGCCTCCCAACAACCGTGATCCGAAACAGGACGAGATCGACGCCTGCAAGGGGTATCTCCGCAACCAGATCGACCTCATCGCCCCGGAGGTTGTGATGACCCTCGGCAACTTCGCAACGAAACTCCTCCTGCGCACCGATACCGGCATCACCCGCATGCGCGGTCGCGTCTACCCCTGGTGGCGCGGCATGCTGATCCCCACGTTCCACCCCGCTGCGGTCCTGCGCGATCCCCGGCGCATCGAGGAGGTGCGGGCCGACTTCGAGCTCGCCCGCCGGGTCCTCGCCGGTGAGCTCACCCGGGACCAGGCCGAGGGCTGAGTCCCGATAGGCTCTCGGTCCCCAGCACCGAGGAGCAGGACGTGGATCGAGTAGGCATCATCGGCGGTGGCCAGATGGGCGCCGGAATCGCAGAGATCTGTGCCAAGGCGGGCGTCGATGTCGTCGTGCGAGAGGTCTCACAGGAGCTCGCTGCAGTCGGTGAACGGCGCGTCGCGACATCTCTCGAGCGGGCCGTGTCCCGGGGCAAGCTCGAGCAAGCGGACGCGGACGCTGCGATGGGCCACATCCGCTTCACCACCGACCTGGGGCTCATGGCCGATCGCGAACTGGTCATCGAGGCGATCATCGAGCATGAGGGCCTGAAGATGGAGACCTTCCGGGAACTCGACGGCATCGTCGGGGAGCACACGATCGTCGCCTCGAACACCTCTTCGCTGCCGATCACCCGCCTCTCGTCGGCGATGTCGAACCCCCGCCGCTTCCTCGGCCTGCACTTCTTCAACCCTGTGCCGGTCATGGCGCTGGTGGAGGTCGTGGAAACGCTCATCCTCGACCCTGCGGTCGCAGAACGTGCCGAGGCGTTCGTCACCGGTGTCCTCGGCAAGACCGTCATCCGCTCAAAGGACCGAGCCGGATTCATCGTGAACATGCTCCTCGTGCCGTACCTCACCGAGGCGATTCGTATGTACGAGCAGGGATTCGCCTCCGCCGACGACATCGACGCAGGCATGCGCCTCGGCGCCAACCACCCGATGGGCCCGCTCCAGCTCTGCGACTACATCGGCCTGGACACGATGAAGCTCGTCGCCGACGTGCTGTTCGAGGAGTTCAAGAGCCCCCAGTACGCCCCGCCGCCACTGTTGTCACGGATGGTCGAAGCGGGCCTGCTCGGCCGGAAGTCCGGTCGCGGCTTCTACGAGTACTAGGCGATCGCACCACGAAGGTCCCTCCCTCCAGCGACCTTCGAGAGGCGCGCTAGGCCCGTCGGTACAGCGTCGGCGTCCTGCCTCGGCCGTCCCAGTTCTGGTCGGGGCCGAGGTCGACCACCGCACCCTGCTCGAGCAGGGTCCTCACTGCCTTGCGCACCGTCTGGAGTGACGCACCCGTCGCTTCCATGACCTCCCTGATCCGGAAGGGCTCATGGGGAATCGACTCCATCACCCGCTCGACGGACACGCCCTGCGACCGGGTGCGTCGGGACGGCGTGGTCGTCTTGGCAGAACGGGCCCTGCGCTGGATGAGTCCGGCGGCCGAGAGGACGTCGGCCTGCACGCCAAGCGCCTTGAACGCGTCGGGGGTGACCTGCTCGGCCTCCGCCCACTCCTTGGCGTGGGCCACGAACCCTGCCTCGAACGACGACCCGTCGACTTCGTCCGCCCGCTGGGCGGCCGAGAGGAGCTTCACCTTCTCGATCGGATCGGTGGCGGCCTCTGCCGCAACTCGAAGGCGCTCAACCTCCTCGGCGTCACGAAGCGACGACGGATCCTGCAAATAGGTCAGATAGGTGCGGACAGCATCCTCGGCGGACATGCGTTCTCCTTTGGCGCCATATGACACCATATTGAGATATCACAATACGCCGAACGCTCCTCATTGGAAAATGGGGGTCTCACCCGAGCAGGGTGAACAGCGCAAGTGCGATGAGGAGTCCCAGGATCACCGAGGGCACCATCCACCACCATGGGCGGCCCTCGAGGCGGCGCACCACGATGCGTTCCCACCCGGAGTCCTCACACGTGAGCACGAACTGCTCCCCTTCCACCTCGAGGATCGCGCCCTCTTCGGAGGTGACCGCCGAGAGTTCCTCGACGGGCCAGGACCCAAGCGTCCCGAGTCCGTCACCTTCGATGAAGAGGATTCCGTTGGAGAGTCTGAGGGTCACGGGGACGCCGGGAGGGGGGTCCCCCAGGGGGCGAAGGCTCCCCTGCACCTCCGAAACGGGGCGCCGCTGGCGATCGGCCACACTGGTCATGCCTGCAGTATCGGCCCTCTCGCCGGCGAGTTGACCCATTCCCACGGACGTCTCCGACGCCCGATCCCCACCCGTGCGCCGAGACCCTATCTACGGCACGACGTCAAGGGGGACGGTGAACCGGAATACGCTCCACTCCCCCGTGTGGTGGTAGGTGAGGTCGCCGTCCATCCTCCTCGCGATGGCACGGGAGATTGAGAGGCCGAGGCCGAGCGACCCCGGCATGGTGGCGGGCCGGTACACGTGGTGATAGGGGGAGAAGACCTTCTCCGAGTGCTCACTCGGTATCGCGGGGCCATCGTCCCTGACCACGATCCACGCGTCATGGCCGTCATGCCCGACCTCCACCTCGACCGTTGGGCCCCCGTGCTGCCAGGCGTTGGTGACGAGGTTCCGCACGACCTGCCGCACGCGCGTCGGGTCCGCCATCGCCCACCCGGTGATGCCATCGAGGTCGGCCGAGCGGGCACTCGTCGCCGACAGGGCCTCCAGTTCCCGGCGGGTCTCCGCCAGGAGGTCGATCCGCTCGGGCCTGAGCACGATCCCACCGGCGTTCTCCTTGGCGAGCACGAGCAGGTCCTCCACGATGTGGGAGAGCTGGATCCCCTGGTCGCGGACGATGCCCGCGAGCTCCCTGGCCTCGGCGGGGTCGAAGTCCCCGACGGACTCCTCGAGGATGTGGGAGAGGCCGACGATCGAGGTGAGCGGCGTCCGCAGTTCGTGCGAGACCGTGGCCAGGAGTTGGTCCTTGGAGTCGATGAGGTGGGCAAGGTCCTCAGAGGCCTCCTCGAGAGCGTGCCTTGCCCGGATGCCACCGATCCCGCGCCCAAGGATATCGGTCATCTGCGCGAGGAGGTCGTACTCGAACGCGCCGAAGGCGTCCGGCTCCACCGTGCCGATCATGGCCACCGCCTGCACGGTTCCGTCGACGCTGACGGGGATGCACGCGAGGTCCCCGCCACCGGGATGGATGCGCCGTGAGGATTCCCACTCGACATCGTCATACTCGACGCGGTACGCCACTGCCGGGCCCCCGGACGCCGCCGCCCTCAGGGCGAGTGGGGTCGGCGGGAGGAGGTCGCCGGGCACCACCTCGGCACTCGCGGACACCTCCTCATGGCGGGTCCCGACGGCCCGCACCGCCAGCCGCCCGTCGGCACCGTCAAGCGACCCGATCAACACGAACTCGATGTCCTGGTCCTCGACGAGGACGGTGCAGAAGTCCCCGAGCAAGGCATCCTCGTCCGGGGCCTTCAGGACTGCGGCACTACAGCGTGCCAGGGAGAAAAGGAGCTCCTGAGTACGCTCGACCTTCCGCCACGCCAGCCACCGGCCCAGGCGCCGCCTGAGGATCGTGACGATGGTCCGGAGCAACCGGTCACAGGGCCGGAACGGGCTTCCTCCGCCGTACTCGGCGGAGACGAGCCCGAGGTTCCTGCCCCTGTCGGAGACGGGGAGGAGGATGACGTCGGTCGTTCCCCGGGCGTCCATCCTGGCCTTGTACGTCGCCGTCCTGGAGTCGAACTCGAGAAGGCTCTCGCCCCGGAACGGCGCTCCTTCGGAGATCCGCCGCCAACTCTCGGGGAACGCCGCAGCACCGATCACGAGCGGAGGCGCCGGGGACTCCGGCAGGGGCGCCACCGCCACTCGTGGAAGCGCCCGCTCCGAGGTCTTGGCGGCGAAGAGGGCCACGCGGTCGGCACCCAGCAGGTCGAGCAGCGCCTCGGCAAGCGGCTGGGCGGTCCCGGACTCAGACGGGTCACTGGCCGTGTCCGCGATGAGGCCTGTGATCGTCTCCTCGACCTCGGCGTGCCGGGGGCGACAGACCTCGAGCTCACATGCGGGCGATAGGGACGTTCGGGTCATCAGTGGGCTCCCCGCGGGAACGGTGGGAAGCGTAGATGGGTCGAACCCGGGGCGGAACGGTCCCGACGACACCGGACCCGTTCGTCTCGTGGAGCTGAGGGGATTGGAACCCCTTGGACTTCACCAGCGAACCAGGCCCGCAATAGGCGAAGGTGGTGCCGCCCGAGGAGAAGGGGTGCGAACACCGAGAGTGGAACCGGGCGAGAAGCCATGCCTCGCCCCCAACGAAGGGGGCAGCCACCATCGGGCTCATCGACCCGCTCTGTACTGGGAACCGAGGGGCTATGCGTCGACGAGAATCTCGCCCTGGGCCCAGTCGTGTTCGCCGGCGCGATTCATGTGGTGGAGGATCTCCTCGGAGGTGACGAAGTCCCCCGTGAATCCATGGGCCGCGTGGATGGCAGAGCGGATCGCTCCGAGAATCACATCAAGGGCGGCACCGACGGACTCTGCCTGAGCAGTGGCGTCAAAGAGCACAGACCTCTGTGCAAGATCCGTGGACATTGCCTGGTCAGAGATTCCGTCCGCAGCAAAGAAGGCGTCCGCGACGTCATCGACGTGGGCTTCGAGGATGTCCATACTGCTCTCTCCACCAACGGTGAAGTTGATCTCAAGTCGGAAGGTGGTCATCGCTGCTCTCCTGGGAGTGGGCAGGTTCGCTCTATCTGCCCGCGCTTGTTCTCGATGTATCAGCTACCTGACGGTGTCACATGAATGTGTTCGATGTGCTTGCCACAGGGACACTTGGCCTTGAATGGACCGCGCTTCCGCTTGGTGATGGCCCATCCTCGACCCTCTGCCCACCTGAGTAGATCCTTCTCGATGTCCTTGTCTGGGTGTCTCGGCCGCCCCGGCATGAGCGAGGAGACTACCGGCAGACTACATCCACCGCACCCATGTCGGCGAGCCCGACGCCCGCTCAACACGGGGACATCGAACCGAATCCGGCCTGGCGCCACCCTCCCGATCGTCCGACCCTCCAAGAACGGCGGGGTCTTCGAGTGAGAGACTGGCCGACCGACTGAACGGAGGTCGGCGGTTCGATGCCGCCCCTGACCCACGAAGAAGACGCCCTGGTCGAGGGGTCGGGCGACGTTGCCTGAACGGCGCTTTGTGAGGATCTCGGTCTCCTACACAACCT
>CAZRJG010000045.1:0-18048 GCA_964600365.1 uncultured Acidimicrobiia bacterium | reverse complement strand
AACCCGAAGGGGCCGTTGTCACGCAGCTCGGCCATGGTCTGTTCGGTCAACAGGCGAGCGGCACCAGCCGCACCGAGGCCCAGGTAGCGGAGCAGGGCCCGGCGGTCCTCGTCGAAGTCGTTGTCGGAACCGGGTTCCGTCGTGGCATCGGGTTGCCTGGTCGGACGCTCGGCCCCAGGTGACGGCGTCTTGCTTCGGCGTAGCCTCACAGCCCGCTCTCAGCCCTCGCCGATGGGAGCGTCGATCCGGCCTCGGGTGACCGTCCGAACGCGTGTGCGGCCCAGCGATTCATTGGTATTCCCCGGTTCTTGTGTGGCAACTCACAAATCACTGTACGGGCGGTGGAGGGCGAGATCGCCGGGTTGCGGGGCCTTTCCTACCGAGGTCGGTGCCGATCCGACCTTGGTCCGAGATGGCAGGGAGGGCCGTCCGGCACGCGTGGTCACGAGACGGATTGCGTCGCGTCGAACGGCATGGTCCCGTGATCGGGTCAGTGGACGTGGATGGCCGACTCTCTTGGGCGCGATGCCACCACGACCCTGGGCGCCCGGCTTCGATCCGTTCACACGGGATCCGACGCCCTCATGGCGTCACGCGAGGCTCCCGGCGTACGAGCACCGCCCTTCGTTGTGGGCGCGCGCTCACCCCTCGATCAAGGGGACTCACCTCATGGGCGTGTCCACAACGCTCGCGATCACTCCAGGTGGTCGGTGTCGCGAGGTGGTGAGCCCTCGATGGCGAGCACCTTGTTGAGGCGCCGCAGGTGGCGCTCCTCGCCCGTGAACTCGGCCCCGAGGAACGCGTCGACGAGTTCCTCGGCCACGTTGGACCCGATGACGCGGGCGCCGAGGCAGAGCACGTTCGCGTCGTCGTGCTCCACTCCCTGGTGCGCCGTGTACCGATCGTGGGCGAGCATCGCCCGGATGCCGGTCACCTTGTTCGCAGCGATGCAGGCGCCGGCGCCGGAACCGCAGACGACGATCCCGCGGTCGGCCCGTCCGTCGGCCACGGCGCGACCCACTGCCTCCGCGAAGTCGGGGTAGTCGACCGGGGACTCGTCGTGGGTGCCAAAGTCGAGGATCGTGTGCTCCCCGTCAGAGAGGCGATCGATGAGGTGGTGCTTGAGCGGGAAACCCGCGTGGTCGGAGCCGAAGGCGATTCGCATGCGCAGACGCTAGTGCCCCCTACCCTTGGCGTCATGGACGAGGCGATCCGGGTTGTCGGCGGCAACCCCCTCCGGGGTGAGGTGGGAGTCCTCGGGGCCAAGAACGCCGTGCTCAAGCAGATGGTGACCGTGCTCATGGTCGAAGGGCGCCACACCCTCGCGAACGTCCCCGGGATCCTCGACGTTGCCATCATGGCGGAGGTCCTCGAGCACGTCGGTGCGACCTGCACCCGTGAGGGTCACACGCTCGTGGTCGACGTCCCTGACGCCCTCAACCCCGAGGCGCCACTGCACCTCGTCCGCCGCATGCGCGCCTCGACGATAGTGCTCGGCTCCCTCCTCGCCCGGTGCGGTGAGGCACGTGTCGCGTTCCCCGGTGGGGACGACCTGGGGGCAAGGCCGATCGACCTCCACATGAAGGCCCTGGAGGCGATGGGCGCGACGTTCGAGCTCGACCACGGCGTACTGGTGGGGTCGGCGCCGAAGGGTCTGCGCGGGGCGGCGATCGACCTCGAGTTCCCCTCGGTGGGAGCGACCGAGAACGCACTGCTCGCCGCCGTGCTCGCCCGGGGGACGACCCGGATCCACAACGCGGCACGGGAACCCGAGATCCGTGACATCTGCTCCCACCTGCGCGAGATGGGCGCGGTGATCGACGGGGATGGCACCGCGACGATCACTATCGAGGGGGTCGGGGAGCTTCGTCCCGTCGCCCACCGGGTCGTCCCCGATCGGCTCGAGGCGGGGACCTATGCGGTGGCCGCGGCGATCACCGGTGGTGACGTGATCGTGCGGGACTGCGTGCCCGAACACCTTCGGATGGAGCTCGTGAAGCTGGAGGCAGCGGGGTGCGGGGTGGAGACCGGCGAGGACTGGATGCGCATCGCGGGACCCGACCGGCCGCGGGCGGTCGACGTGGCCACGCTCCCGTACCCGGGCTTCCACACCGATATGCAGCCTCAGATGGTGGCCCTGCTCAGCGTCGCCGAGGGCACCTCCGTGGTGACCGAGAACCTGTACGACGCCCGATTCCGCTACGTGGGCGAGTTGGCCCGCATGGGTGCGGACATCGGCGTCGAGTGGCAGCACGCCGTCGTGCGCGGTGTGGAAGGGCTCTCAGGGTGCCCCGTCATAGCCCCGGACATCCGCGCGGGGGCGGCACTCGTGCTCGCCGGCCTCCGTGCCGACGGCGAGACGTGGGTGACGGGGGTCTCGCACATCGACCGGGGCTACGAGGACATCGTCGGACGTCTCGCCTCCCTCGGCGCCGACGTGTCGCGTTCGGGGTGAGCATGCGCACCTTGGTCGCCCTCCTGGCGGCGGTGGTCGCGGTGGTCGCGGTCGGCGCCCCCGCTGGCGCAGACGATGCCCTCTACGCCGATGAGGTCGCGATCGTCGGGAGTGGTTCACCCATGGAGTTCGGGGGTCGACGGTATGGGGGCGCGTTCACCGTGCGGATCGTCGACGGGCGGGTCGTGCTCACCGAGCGAGTGGACCCCGATGCGTACATGCGTGGCATTCGGGAGGTACCGGCATCATGGGAGCCGGCCGCCCTCCGGGCGCAGGCCATCGCGGCTCGCACGTACCTCGCGTGGACACTCGATCGCGGCCGATCGTCCTCGGGTCGCACCTACGGCTACGACATCTGTGCCACGGCTGCGTGCCAGGTGTACCGGGGCGGGGTCGGCGAGTCCGGCGCAGCGGCCTGGGACGCCGCCGTGGCTGCGACCGCCGGCGAGATCCTGCTCCATGAGGGCGATCCTGCCCAGGCCATGTACTCCTCGACGACGAGTGGTCGTACCCGGAACTTCGAGGACGTCTTCGGGGGTTCGCCCAAGCCGTACCTCGTCTCCGTGCCGTCGCCGAACGAGCCGTCGCCGTACGTCCGATGGACGATCGACGTCACTCAGGCGGGGATGCGAGAGATCCTCCGGGAGGCAGGCATCACCGCCGAACTGCTGAACCTCCGGGTGGAGACTACGTCCGACGGGGGAGGGCCATGGGCCGTGGAAGGGGTGTTCACCGACGGGGTCCGTCGCTGGACCACCTGGGAGTTCCGGGGGCTGATGAACCGGCACGCGCACGATGCGCTCCCGGATGACTTCCCCACCCGCCGACCCGACGGGCGGCGCTACCCGACCACGATCCTCGGACCCACGTACACGGTGGTGCGGGGCCTCCGGTACGACGCAGCGATCGTGTCCGGGCCGCCGCTCGTGAGCGTGTACTCCTTCGTGGGAGGGGGATGGGGGCACGACGTGGGCATGAGCCAGTTCGGTGCCCAGGCCATGGCGCTCGAGGGCGCCGGCCATGAGGAGATCCTCGCCCACTACTACTCGGGGTTGGTCCCCTCCGACGCTGGCGGCTTCCTCCCCGAGGAGCTCGTCGTGGGACTCTCCATCTCGACGGACCCCGTGGAGGTCTCCGGCTCGCTCGCCGTCTCGATCGACGGGGCCCCGATCGCCGATGGCGTCGAGGGCACGTGGCGGTTCGAGTCGGCGGGGGTGCAGGTCAGGGTCGTGCCGCCTGTTGCATTCGGCGTGGCTCCGCACCTGTCGGAGCAGGCCACGGCCGTGCCGTCGGCGGCGCCCCTCGTGGTGGTGGCGCGACCGGATGGCGGGGGACAGGTCCGCCTCGTCGTCTTCGAGGGAAGCACACCGGTGTTCCGTACGGCGTGGGAGAACTGGTTCGGCGGCACGATCGTCTTCGCGCCACCGGGGCTGCGGGGAGGCGACGGGATACGTGTGGTCGTTGAACGGAGGGAGGGCCCGGACGGACCGGCCACCATCGTCCCGATCACCCCGGGGTTCATCCGTTGGGGGTGAGCGCTACGAGGCCTCGACAGCCGTCACGCCGGGGACACGATCGGTGAGGATGCGCTCGATGCCGGCGGTGAGGGTCATCTGCGAGAGCGGGCACCCACCACAGGCGCCGACCAGTTGGAGCTTGACGATGCCGTCGTCGACACCCTCGAGGATCATGTCGCCACCGTCGGCCTGGAGGGCCGGGCGGATGTACTCGAGCGTCTCGGCGAGCACCTCCATGTCGACCTCTGCATCGGGGTCGGGGGTTCGGGTGATCGAGACGGCGGTTTCGCTCATGGGTGGCGAAGGATAGTTCCCACTACGGCCGTAGTGGAAAGATCGCTGCGGTCGCCGGCCGGTAGCCTCACGGCACCCCAGTACGAGGAGCACCATGCCGATGATCGAGTACACCGTCGATGGCGCCGTCGCGGTCATCCGCCTCGACCGCCCGCCCGTGAATGCGCTCTCGGAGGAGTTCTCCGAGGAGATCCTGGGCGCGGTCATGCGCGCCGACGATCCTGCGATCCGTGCGGTTGTCATCCATGGCTCACCCCACTTCGCCGCAGGCGCCGACATTAAGGGCTTCGGGGAGGCTCATGCGCAGGAGGCGGCGGGAGAGGGAGTGGAGTTCGATCCGGCGGGGGTGCTCGTGAAGGCGATCAGGGCGATGGAGACGCTCCCCAAACCCGTGATCGCTGCGATCACCGGGTATGCGCTCGGGGGAGGGCTCGAGCTCGCGATGGGGGCCGACTTCCGCTTCGCCGGTGAGGGGGCGAAGGTCGGGCAGCCGGAGATCCTCCTCGGCATCATCCCGGGCGCGGGTGGTACCCAACGCCTCACCCGCCTCATCGGGCTCCAGAAGAGTCGTGAGCTCAACTACTCGGGTCGTCACGTCGGGGCGGAGGAGGCCCTCGAACTCGGGATCTTGGATGCGGTGTTCCCCGACGAAGAGGTGCTCGAGGCGGCGATCGCCAAGGCCAAGGAGTACGCCGCGGGGCCGACGCTCGCGATCGGCGCCGCCAAGCGGGCGATCACAGAAGGGTTTGGCCGGTCGATCGCCGAGGGGATGGAGATCGAACGCGACGCGTTCCGCACGATCTTCTTCAGCAACGACGCCCGCGAGGGCGTCGCGGCCTTCGTCGAGAAGCGATCCCCGGACTTCGGTGGGAACTGACCCCTTGGGGCGCGTTGCTGCCCCACTCCTCATGAGTTTCAGATATACTTGAGACTCATGAAATCCGAGGAGCTCGCCTACGTCGAGCAGGTCGGGAGGTTCTGGGAGTCGTCCGGTGGGACGCGCACGGCCGGGCGGATCCTCGGTCGGCTCATGACCTGCCACCCCCCGCACCAGTCGTCCGCCGAGTTGGCCGACGCCCTCCGGGCGAGTGCCGGTTCGGTCTCGACACAGACCCGCCTCCTCGAGTCGATCGGCCTCATCGAGAGGATCACATTCCCCGGCGACCGCGTCTCGTACTTCCAGATTCGGGAGGGGGCCTGGATCGACGTGCTGGGGGCGAAGCTCGGGGGGGTCGACCGCTTCCACGACATCGCCCTCGCCGGGAAGTCCCTCGTCGGTGACGACCGGGCCGACCGCATCGACGACCTGCTCGCCGTCACCGACTTCTTCAGGACCGAGTTCCCGCTCCTCATCGAGCGCCTCCGCGCGCGCATGGCCGGGCGGGTCGACGGGGAAGGAACACCATGACCGATGCGGCACTCCGCACGGAGCACCTCACCAAGCACTACGGCGACGTCGAGGCACTGAACGACCTCGACCTCGAGGTCGGGATGGGGGAGGTCTTCGGCTTCCTCGGGCCGAACGGGGCCGGGAAAACCACCATGATCCGCACCGTCCTCGACCTCATCCACCCCACAAGGGGCCGCGCGTGGATCCTCGGGATGGACAGCCACCGGGAGTCCGTGGCGATCCGCCGCCACATCGGGTACCTCCCCTCCGACCTGGCGATGTACCCCCGCCTCACGGGCCGCGACACGCTGCGCTACTTCGCCAACCTCCGCGGCGGCGTCGACTGGTCGCACGTGGACCACCTCGCCGAGCGACTCTCCGCCGACCTCTCGATGCGGGTGGGGGAGTACTCGTCGGGGAACCGCCAGAAGGTCGGCCTCATCCAGGCGTTCATGAACCGGCCCCGGTTCCTCATCATGGATGAGCCGAGCACGGGACTCGACCCACTCGTCCAGCGCGAGTTCCAGTCGATGGTCCGCGAGGTCGTCGAGGACGGGCGGACCGTCTTCCTCTCCAGCCACACGCTCTCGGAGGTGCAGCGCGTCGCCGATCGGGTGGGCGTCATCCGCGAAGGGCACCTCGTGGAGGTCTCCGCCGTGGAGGACCTCCGCTCCCGCGCCATCCGCCACGTCGAGTTCACCTACCGGGACGCGGTCACGGTCGACGGCCTCACGTCGGTCCCGGGCGTCCGCGACGTCTCCGTCTCGGGCCCCCGGATCCGCTTGGCATTCGACGGCTCGATGGACGCGCTCATCGGTGCGGCGATCGGGCTCGGGCACCTCGTCGACGTCACCTCCCAGGAGGCCGACCTGGAGGAGATCTTCCTCTCCTACTACGACGGGGTGCACGACTGATGCTGGCCAACGTCTTCACGAGGGCGTCCTCCGAGCGACTCCCGGTGATGGTCGCCGGGTCGGCGGTGATCGGTGTGATGCTCTGGGCGGCGATGGCGGTCTACCGCGACATCGACCTCGCCATCTACGAGTCGCTCCCGCCGGCCATGCGCAGCCTCATGGGCATCGCCGAGGGGGCCGACGCGGCGAGCATGGCCTTCGGCGCCGTGTACACCCTCATGGGGGCGTTCACCCTCGCGGGGGTGGCGATCTCGTTCGGCGCCGGCGCCATCGCCGGCGAGGAGCGTGACGGCACGCTCGGGCTCCTGCTCGGCAACCCGGTGAGCCGTGCCGGTGTGTACGCCTCCAAGGCCGGGGCGCTGGTCCTCGTCTCCCTCGTCGGCACCGTGGTGCTGTGGGCGTCCGGCTACCTCGTGCCGTGGACCCTCTCGGTCGCCATGGGCACGATGGAGGTGGAGGCCTTCATGGTGCACCTGTTCGCCAACACCCTCTTCTACGGGTTCCTCGCCATGGCGATCGGCGGCTGGTCGGGTCGGCGTGGTGCCGCGTCGGGCATCTCCGCCGTGGTCATGGTGGCCGGCTACCTGGCGGCGGGGATCATCCCGCTCGTCGAGGAGCTGGAGGGGTGGGAACGCCTCGCCCCGTGGCACTGGTTCGACGGTGCACAGCCGTTGCTCGACGGTGCGGACGCGGCCGACCTCGGCATGCTCCTCGGGGGATCGACGGTCTTCGCGGTCGTGGGATGGCTCGGCGTGCGGCGGCGCGACCTGCGTGCCGGCGGGAACGGGCCGTCGCTGTTGGAGCGCCTCCGGGGGAACGCCCGGCTCGGTGCGATGCTCGATCGCCTCGCCGGCAGCGCCCGTGTGGGGTCCATCTTCTCCAAGACGCTCTCCGACCACCGCGTCCTCGGGATCGCGACGGGCGCCGTGATGTTCGGGATGGGCCTGATGATGGGTCCCACCTACGCCTTCATCCCCGATGCCACCTGGGAGGCGTTCTCCCAGTTCCCCGACATCCTCCTCGCCATGATCGGAGGGGGCGACTACTCGACCCCGGCCGGGTTCATCCAGGCAGAGGTGTTCTCGATCACGGCGCCGATCGCGGTGGGCGTCGTCGCCGTCGTCATGGGGTCGCGAGCGCTCGCCGGCGAGGAGCGGGACCGGACACTCGGCCTCCTCCTGTCGAGCCCGGTCCCGCGTCGACGCGTCGCCATCGAGAAGCTGGGTGCGATCGTCGTCCACGTCGTCATCGTGGGGGTCGGGACGTTCGCCGGCACGTGGACGGGCATCGTCGTCTCCGACGTCGACCTCACCCTCGACGGCGTGCTCGCCGCCTCGTTGCTCCTGGTCTGCTTCGGGATCTTCCTCGGCGCGCTCTCCCTCGGTCTCTCGGCGGCGACGGGGCGACGGGCGGCCGCGGTGTACGGCACGATCGCCACCGCCCTCGCCTCGTACTTCGCGTGGGCGTTCCTGCCGGTGAACGAACGCCTCGCCGAGTGGGCCAGGCTCTCGCCGTACCACTACTTCCTCGGGAGTGCCCCTCTCGCCAACGGGATGGCGTGGGGTGACGCCGCGCTCCTCCTCCTGCTCTCCTCGGTGCTCGTGATCGGCTCGCTGCCGCTCCTCGAGCGCAGGGACCTCCACCGCTGACCGACCCGAAAGGACCGCATCGCATGGGCGCAGCCATCGAAGCCACCGACCTCCGGTTCTCCTACGGCGACCACCTCGCCGTGGACGGGGTCTCGATCGAGGTCGCGCCGGGGGAGATCCTCGGCTTCCTGGGGCCGAACGGTGCCGGCAAGTCCACGACCATCAAGATGCTCACCGGGCAGCTCGTCCCCGATGCGGGGAACGTGCGGATCCTCGGGATGGACATGAAGCGGGACCGCGAGGTGATCCACGGGCGCATGGGCGTGTGCTTCGAGGAGAAGAACCTCTACAACAACATGTCCGCCAGGGAGAACCTGACGTTCTTCGCCGAGCTCTTCGGCGTGGACGTGGACGTGGAGGAGCACCTCCGTCGGGTCGACCTCGCCGACCGTGCCGACGACCGGGTCGCCGGGTTCTCGAAGGGGATGCGACAGCGCATGATGATGGCTCGGGCACTCCTCAACACACCCGACGTCCTCTTCCTCGACGAACCGACCGATGGCCTGGACCCGGTCTCGGCGACGGCGATCCGCTCGGTGGTGCGGGAGGAGGCGTCGAGGGGAGCCGCGGTCCTCCTCACCACCCACGACATGCATGAGGCCGACTCGCTGAGCGACCGCGTGGCGTTCATCAACGAGGGCCGGATCCTCGCCCTCGACTCACCGGAGGAGATGAAGCTGGCCCATGGGCAGCGCTCCGTGACGGTGCGACGACGCGACGGCGACGGCGTCGAGGAGGTGCGGATCCCGCTCGACGACGCCGGGGCGAGTGCCGAGCTCGCCACGCTCATGGACGGCCGGCTCATGTCCATCCACACCCAGGAGGCCACCCTCGAGGATGTCTTCATCGCCTACGCCGGCCGGGGCCTGGAGGGCTGACATGCAGCCGCGCATCGTCTGGGCGTTCCTCAAGAAGGATGCCCGTGCGTTCTTCAGGGATCGGTTCTTCGTCGTCGTGACCTTCGTGGGATTGGCGTTCTACATCGGGATCTTCCAGGTGATCCCCGACACGGTCGACGAGGTGGTCGACCTCGGTGTCGTCGGTGACCTCGGGATGGACCTCGACTCGATCGACGAGGATGGCGGTCTCGGGCTCACCCGCTACGACTCGGAGGATGCGCTCATCGCCGCGGTCGATGCGGGCGACGAGGTGATGGCGGGCCTCAGCTTCCCGGAGGGGTTCGTGGCAGCGGTTGCAGCCGGTGACGAGGTCACGGTGCGGGTGATCACGGGTGTCGGGCTTCCCTCCGAACTGCGGGGCGCACTCACGTCGGCCGTGCGGGAGATCGCCTTCGCCGTCGCCGGCGAGGGCCTCCCGGTGACGCAACTCGCCGAGGAGGACATCGTGCTCGGCATCGACCGAGCCGGCGACCAGGTCTCCATGCAGGAGCGAATGCGCCCGCTCTTCGCGTTCCTCGTGCTCATGGTGGAGGCGATCGCCCTCGGCTCGCTCGTCGCCGACGAGTTGCAGCAGCGCACGGTGCAGGCAGTGCTCGTCACCCCGGCCCGGATCCGGGACTTCCTCGCGTCGAAGGCCCTGTTCGGCACCGTCCTTGCGTTCTCGGAGGCACTCATCATCCTGCTCGCCCTTCGTGCCCTCGGAGGCGAACCGGGAATCATCCTCCTCACCGCCCTCCTCGGTGCGGTGCTCGTGACGGGGTTCGCCCTCGTCGCCGGGTCACTGGGCAAGGACTTCATCTCCGTGCTCTTCTGGAGCATGTTGTTCATGATCCCGCTCGTCATCCCGGCTGGTGCCCTCATGTTCCCGGGCCAGGCAGCGGGATGGATCCGGGCCATGCCCTCCTACCCGCTCGCCGACGTCATCTTCAGGGCGACATCGCTCGGGGCCGGATGGCGCGAGGTCGCCGACTCACTCCTCCTCCTCACGGGGTGGTGCGTGGCAGCGCTCGCCTTCGGGTCGTGGGTGCTCAGGAGAAGGGTGGTGGCACAGTGAGGCACATCTGGATCGTGCTCAAGCGTGAGTTGCGGATCGGTCCCCGGTCCCCGTTCGTGTACTGGGCCCTCGTCATCCCCGCCTTCATGACCATCGTGCTCCAGGGCGTGTTCGGGGGGCTCTTCGAGCCGTCGCCCCGGCTCGCCATCGTCGACTTCGGCGACTCGGAGATCACCCTCGCCGCCGGGGCACTCGACGGGATCGAGGTCACCGTCCTCGACTCCGTCGCGGACCTCTACGACGGTGTCGAGGGCAACGACTACGACGCCGGCCTCATCCTGCGCGAGGGGTTCGACGACGCACTTCGGGCGGGCGAGCGACCGCTCCTCGAGTTCCATGTCGGAGGGGAGAGCCTCGCATCGAACCGGGCGATCCTGGGCGTCCAGGCGATCGACCTGGTGCGCGCCGTGGAGGGTTCGCCGGCTCCCGTGGAGGTCGAGGTCGTCGCCCTCTCCGAGACCGACCTCAACTTCGCCCAGCGGACGATCCCAACCGTCGTGATCATGGCCGTCGCGGTCGCCGGGGTGTTCATCACTGCCTCCAGCATCGTGCAGGAGAAGGTCGATCGGACGCTCAGCGCGGTCCTCGCCACCCCAGCACGGGTGCACCACGTCCTCCTCGCCAAGCTGGTGATGGGACTCCTGCTCGGCGTCGCCACGGGGACGATGGCGTTGTGGATGAACGACGCGTTCGGGGCGTCCCCCGGCACCATGGTGCTGGCGATCGTCGTCGGTGCGCTCATGATGGCCGAGATCGGGGTCGTGCTCGGCAGCTGGGCCCCCGACCAGAACACGCTCTTCGCCGCCTGGAAGGGAGGGGCATCCCTCATCATCTTCCCGATCATTTTCTACATGTTCCCGAGCCTCCCCCAGTGGATCGCCCGGCTCGGCATCACCTACTACTTCCTCGATCCCATCTTCGACGTGGCCCTCTTCGGCGCCACGTTCGCCGACGTCTGGGTGGACCTGGGGATCGCCGTCCTGGTGTGCGTCGCACTGGTGCCGGTCGTGGTGTGGGCCGGGCGGCGACTGGAGCGGGTCATCGCGGCGTGACCGACGTGCCCCCCGGGGCACGCCAGCCCATCCACAGGTCGCTCACGTTGGTGCCGGTCGGCCCGGTGCGGACGAGCGCGTCGGCTGCGGCGAGTGCCGGGTGGGCGTCGTCGGCCGCCAGGTGCGCCGGCGGGTCGATCCCCGCCTGTCGCATCCGCCCCGCGGTGTGATGGTCGACCGTCGCACCCGCTGCGTCGGTGGGGCCGTCCACCCCGTCCGTGGCGAACGCCCCGAAGGCAGCCGGGGGGCCGTCGTCGAGGGCGATGGCTGCGGCGAGCGCCGCCGACTGGTTCCGCCCCCCGGTCCCGGCGCCGGTGACCTGCATGGTGGTCTCCCCGTGGGTGATCGTCACCACCGGTGAGAGGGTTCGACAGAACGCTCGGGACGCGGCGATGGCGTCGCCCTCGAGTGGGTCGTCGAGGACGCGACAGGCGAATCCGCGTCCGCGGAGGTGCGCGGCGGCGGCGTGCGCAGCCGTGGCGCCGTCTGCGATCACGGTGCATGGCGCGGTCGTCGCCGGGGGAGCATCGGCCTCTGCCTCCCGGAGTGCCCGGAGGACACCCGGTGGGATGTCGTCGGGTGTGAGGCGACGTCGGAGGACTGCCAGGGCATCCCGTGCGGTCGTGCCGTCGGCGATGGTCGGTCCCGAGGCGATGTCCGAGGTGCGAAGGCGCGGGATGTCGGAGATGGCGAGCACCACCATGCGGCGGTCCCCCGCGATGCGGGCGAGGCCGCCGTTCTTGAGTTGGGAGAGGTGACGCCGGACGGTGTTGAGTTCGGCGATCGGGGTGCCGACACGCATGAGGTGCCGGCTCGTCGCCGAGACCTCGGCCACGTCGAGGCCGTCGACCGGGAGTTCGGCGAGGGCCGATCCCCCTCCCGAGACGAGGAGGACGACGAGATGGTCCGGGGGCGTGGCGAGGAGGAGGTCCCGTACGGCGCGTCCCGCCCGCATCGATCGCTCGCCCGGGAACGGGTGGTCGCCCACGACGAGCCGGATGGGTCCTGGGACGTCCTCGACGTGGTCGGAGACCGCCACGCCCACCACCGGGGACGAGCCGAGCGCTTCGACCGCACCCCGGGTCATCGCCGGTGCCGCCTTCCCGATGGCGATGATCGTGGCAGGAGTGGTCCCCCCTACGAGCCCGGTGAGGGCCGTACGGGTGAGCCGTGCGGGTTCGACGGCGTCGAGGGCCCGTGCGAACGCGCCCCTGAGGTCGGGCGGGGGAGTGCCGGTGGGGGGCATGGGAGGTGGGCGAGCCTACCTGCCCCTTCCTCCCCGCCCGCCCGGCGTGCCCCGCCCGCACCGGTGGGCCGAGGAGTCGGGCGTCCCGGGGGCGATCGCCATTCCAGGCCGGGGGCAGTCGTGTCGAGGCGTGCCCCACCCTCCGTCCGGGTCCTCACGGCATTCGGACGAGGCGAGGTCCCCGGCACGAGCGGGGGGCGCACGCTCCTCCGGCGCACCTACCCTCCCGGGGATGCCGCCCACCACCCCTGCGACCGATGCCCTCGACGCCGCCGGTGTGCCGTACGAGGTGGTCGAGTACGGGCGTGTCTCTTCGGCCGAGGAGGCAGCGGAGGCGCGGGGGATCCGCCTCGAGCAACTCGTGAAGACGCTCGTGGTGCGGGTCGAGGAGGGGGAGTACGTGCTCGTGCTCGTCCCCGGTGACGGTGGCCTCGACTACAAGAAGCTCCGGGCAGCACTGGGCGTGCGGCGACTCACCATGCCCGACCCGGCGGAGGCGAAGGCCGCCACCGGGTACGAGCGGGGGACGATCACCCCGTTCGGCGCCGACGGCGGCTGGCCGGTGGTCATGGACGCCCGGCTCGAGAGGATGGACATGGTCTCGCTCGGTGCCGGCGCCCACGGCATGGCCCTCAACCTCGCACCGGCGGATGTGCTCGCCGTCACGGGTGCCCGCGCGCTGGACGTCTCGAAGTGACCCCGGAGGATCCGATGCCCTTCACGTTCCCGCACGCTCGTCGTTCCGGCGTCGTCGATGTGTTCCACGGCGTGGAGGTGCCCGACCCGTACCGATGGACCGAGGACCCCGACGATCCCGAGACGATCGCCTTCGTGGAGGCGCAGAACCAGATCAGCCTCCCGTACCTCGCGGGGCTTCCCGAGCGGGAGCGGCTCGGGGAGCGCATGGCGGCACGGTGGAACGTCCCCCGCACCGGCGGGGCGATGCACCGGTCGGGGACGTACGTGTACGCCCGCAACGACGGCCTCCGGGACCAGCCCGTGTACTTCGTCCGCCATGGCCTCGAGGGCGGGGAGCGGATGCTGCTCGACCCGAACACCCTCTCCGAGGACGGGGCGGTGGCCGTGGTGATGGCATCGCTCGCACCCGACGGCGCCCACTTCGCGTACTCGGTCGCCGAGGCCGGGTCCGATTGGCAGGTCATCCGCATCCGTGACGTCGCCACCGGGGAGGACCTTCCCGATGAGCTCGTGGAGGTGAAGTTCACGAGCGTCGCCTGGCACGACGACGGCTTCTTCTATGGACGTTTCCCCGGTGCGGATCGCACCGGCACCGGCCTCGCGACGCACATGGCGGTGTTCTTCCATCGCCTCGGCGACGACCAGGCCGACGACGTCCTCGTGTTCGCCAACGATGACGACGGAGACCCCGGCTACACCCCGAAGGTCGTGGGGGATGGCTCCCGCCTCGTCCTCGCCGAGTGGGTCGGCACCTCGCACAAGACGGGGGTGCTCCACAAGGCGCTCCCCGACGGCGAGTGGGAGCGGCTCCGCGACCCGGGGATCGCCGGGTTCGACGTCCTCGACCTCGTCGACGGGGCGTTCCTCGTCGCCACCGACCTCGACGCCCCCAACGGTCGGGTGGTGCGGATCCCACTCGACGCACCGGAGCGCGTCGAGACGGTGATCCCCGAGGGCGACGAGGCCTTCGAGACGGCGCTCGTCTCGGGCGATGAGGTCATCCTCACCCGCGTGCGCGACGCCGCCCACGTCGTCGAGCGGTACGGCCGCGACGGAACCCCGGGCGGGGTCATCCCGCTTCCCGGCCCCGGCACCCTCGCCGAGGTGTCCGGCCGACCCGGCGATGATGTGCTCCTGCTCGGATGGCAGTCGTTCACGATCCCGCCGTCGGTATACCACTGGGACGCGACCGGGCTCTCGCTCCTCGCCGGCGAACCCGGGTACGAAGGGGTGTCGGTGACCCGCGACGTCGCGACATCGGCCGACGGGACCGAGGTCGGCATGTTCCTGCTGCGCGCCGAGGGCACCGCGCTCCCGGCTCCCACCGTCGTGTACGGGTACGGGGGCTTCAACATCAACCTCACCCCGGTCTTCAGCCCGGCGCGCCTCGCCTTCCTCGAGGAGGGTGGTGTCGTGGCGGTGGCGAACCTCCGTGGCGGCAACGAGTTGGGGGAGCGGTGGCACGAGGACGGGATGCTCGGCAACAAGCAGCACGTCTTCGACGATTTCATCGCCTGTGCCCGTCACCTGAAGGCGGCAGGCATCGCCTCGAAGGTGGGGAGCCGGGGAGGTTCCAACGGCGGGCTCCTCACCGCCGCCACGATGCTCCAGGCCCCCGACGCCTTCGACGCCGTCGTGAGCCAGGTCCCCGTGATCGACATGTACCGGTACCAGCACTTCACCGCCGGCCGGTACTGGACGGTGGAGTACGGCGATGCCGCCGACCCCGAGGCGTTCGAGTGGCTGCGGGCGTACTCCCCCCTCCACAACGTGGCCGAGGGCGTGGCCTACCCGCCGCTGCTCATCACCACCGCGGAGACCGATGACCGGGTGGTGCCCATGCACTCCCACAAGTTCGCCGCCACGCTCCAGCACGCCGCCGGGGGCGCCTCGGAGCGACCGATCCTCGAACGAGTGGAGCGACGGGCGGGGCACGGCCTCGGCAAGCCCGTCTCGAAACTCATCGACGAGTCGGCCGACATCTTCGCCTTCCTCCTCCACCACCTCGCATGACCGAACAACTGCGCGCCGACTGGGTCGAGTTGTACGGCGAGGACCACCTCGACCACATCGAGGGGCTCATCGCCCGGGCCGAGGCGATGGGCGGCCCGGCGCTCCCCCCCGCCTGGTGGCAGCACGCCGTCGTGTACTCCCTGTACGTCGAGGCGTACGCCGACGACGGCACGTTCGACGGCCTCCGGGCCCGCCTCGACCACCTCGTGGACCTCGGTGTCGACACGCTGTGGCTCCTCCCGATCCTCCAGTCCCCCATGCGCGACGACGGCTTCGACGTGAGCGACCACACCCTCGTGCGCGCCGACCTCGGAGGCGGCGAGGCGTTCCAGCGGTTCCTGCTCGATGCCCACGACCGGGGAATGCGGGTGCTGTTCGACTTCGCCCTCAACCACGTCTCCGATGAGCACCCGTGGTTCCAGGAGGCGCTGCGCGGCGGGGAGTCGGCACGCTGGTTCCACTGGTCGGACACCGGCGAGGAGTACGCCGACGCCCGTCTCCTCTTCAAGGGGATGGTGCCCTCCAACTGGGAGCCGACCCCCGAGGGGTCGACGGGGGCACGCGGCAGGTTCTACTTCCACCGTTTCTATCCCTTCCAGCCGGACCTCGACTACAACGAGCCGGACCTGTTCGCGGCAGTGCTCCGGGCGATGCTCGGGTGGGTGGAGCGCGGTGTCGACGGGCTCCGGCTGGACGCGATCCCGTTCCTCTGGAAGGAGGACGGGACCACGTGTGAGAACCTCCCCCAGGTCCATGTGCTCCTGCGGATCATCCGGGGCCTCGTCGAGTTGGCCCGCCCGAACACGCTCCTGCTCGCCGAGGCGTGCCAGCCCCCGGAGGAGGTGCGGGACTTCCTCGGGGACGGTGACGAGTGCCAGGGCGTGTACCACTTCCCCCTCATGCCCCGCATGTGGCTCGCGGCCGGGGAGGGCGACGCGTCGCCGTTGCGCTGGGTGCTGGACCCGACGCGACTCCCACCCGTCCCCGACGAGTCCGCGTGGTTCGTGTTCCTCCGGGTCCACGACGAGCTCACGCTCGAGTTCCTCGATGCCGACGAGATGGAGCGGATGCGTCGGCTCTGGCTGCGCGACCCGGCGTGGTCGTTCCGCAAGGGGGAGGGCATCGCCGCCCGCATGGCGACGCTCCTCGAGGGGGATCCCCGTCGGATCCTCGGGCTCTTCTCGCTCATGCTCAGCATCGGCGGCACGCCGGTGATCTACCACGGCGACGAGTTCGCCCTCGAGAACGACGAGGCCCACCGGGTTGCGTCCGCGGAGCGGACCGGCTGGGACGATCCCCGGTTCCTCGTGCGGGGCCCGATCCCGTGGAACCGGGTGGAGGAGGACTTGTGGGATCCCCGCTCGACGGCTTCCCAGGTCCACGAAGGCCTTCGGTCCATGCTCCAGTTGCGACGTCAGCTCCCCGGGCTCCTCGGGAAGGAACGTCGCTTCCTCGATGTCGACTCGAGGGTCGCGGCGTACTCCCGCGGGTCGGGCCACGAGGAGGTCACGGTGCTCGTGAACCTCTCGGAAGACGAGGTGGAGGTCGACGTGGAGGGGGTGGACCTCCTGACCGGGAGGACCGGTCCGTTGGCCCCCTACGAGTACCGCTGGTTGGCGACGCCGAACCTGTGAGCGCCGAGGGGTACCCTCGGTCCATGCCCACCGATCGCCTGCCCCGCGGGTTCGAGGAGATGGTCGCCACCAAGGCGATGATCTTCCCCCCGTCCACCTTCGAGAAGGGGAAGTCCTTCGTGCCCCGCCCCACCGACGTGATCCTCACGCCGTGGAGCAAGTCGGGGACGACGTGGCTCCAGCACATCTTCCACCAACTCCGCTCGGGCGCCGACACGACCTTCGACGACATCTCTCGGGTCACGCCGTGGATCGAGGTCGCCGAGGCGCTCGGCATCGACCTCGACGCCGACCAGGGGTGGGAGCCGAGGGGCTTCAAGTCCCACTACAACCACCACGTCATCCCGAAGGGGTGCCGCTACGTCATCTCCTTCCGGGAACCGAAGGCCACCCACATCTCCTACTACCGCTTCTACGAGGGGTGGCTCTTCGAGCCCGGGACGGTGACCCTCGACGAGTACCTCACCCCGCACTTCGAGGTGGGGCGGAAGGACTACTGGACGCACATGGCGTCGTGGTGGGCGATGCGCGACGACCCCGACGTGCTGCTGCTCTCCTACGAGTGGATGCTCGACCATCCCCGGCGCACCGTCGAGCTGATCGACGAGTTCCTCGGCTTCGGGTCGGACGACGACCTCATCGACCTGGTGACCCACCAGTCGAGCCGCGAGTGGATGCTCGCCCACGCCGACAAGTTCAACGACCGCCTCCACCGGGAGCGGTCCGAGCTGGTGGGCGCCCTCCCCCCGGGCTCGGGCTCGGTGAAGATCACGTCGGGCTCGTACGACCCCGACCGATATGTCCTCTCGGAGTGGGCGGCCGAGACGATGGAGCGCAACTGGCAGGAGACGATGGGCGCCGAGCACGGCATCGACTCCTACGAGGAGTTCACCGACCTCCTGGTCGACCTCGTCGGCGACTGACGTCCCGTTCGCGTCCTGTCGGGCCCACGAACGTTGTTGAGACCACAACAGCGCTGAAGCTCTGCGCAGCACTCCGACTCGATCTCTCCCCGCTAGGCTGCCGTTGTCAGCCGGGAAGGGGGCTCCTATGAAAGCCACCTATCGCTCCGCGATCTGATCCAACGTCACGCTCCCGTCCCGGCCCTCGGCCACACGAACCACATCGTCTCGGAACTCTCTCGGATACGGTCTTGGCATAGACAACATCCTCTCCCGGCCCACCCGTCAAGGCAAGCCAGATCAGTTGTCACCCACCCGTGCACCAGCCCC
>CAZRJG010000044.1:0-18703 GCA_964600365.1 uncultured Acidimicrobiia bacterium | reverse complement strand
CTGGGGTCTGGCCTCGCGGTGTGGCATCCGAAGGGAGGAATGGTCCGCAAGCAGATCGAGGACCACTCGCGCAACATGCACGAGCGGTTCGGCTTCGAGTTCGTCTCCTCGCCCCACCTCGCCCGCTCGCACCTCTGGGAGACCTCCGGCCACCTCGACTTCTACGCCGAGGGGATGTACCCCGGCATGGAGATGGACGGTGGCGACGAGTACCGCGTGAAGCCGATGAACTGCCCGTTCCACGTGCTCATCTACAAGGGTTCCGCCCGGTCCTACCGCGAGCTCCCGCTTCGGCTGAGTGAGCTCGGGGCGGTCTACCGCTACGAGCGGAGCGGCGTGATCCATGGACTCATGCGCGCCCGGGGGTTCACCCAGGACGACTCCCACACCTTCTGCACCCCCGAACAACTCGGCAGCGAGCTCGGGATGCACCTCGAATTCGTCCTCCAATGGCTTCGGGACTTCGGGTTCGACGAGTTCGAGGCCGACCTCTCGACCCGTCCGGAGAAGTACGTCGGTGAGATCCCCCGTTGGGAGCAGGCCGAGCGCCAGCTCGCTGAGGCGCTCGACGCAGCGGAGATCCCCTACAAGGTCGCTGAGGGCGAAGGCGCGTTCTACGGGCCGAAGATCGACATCCACGTGAAGGATGCGATCGGCAGGCGGTGGCAGATGTCGACCATCCAGGTCGACTTCAACCTCCCCGAGCGGTTCGGCCTCGAATACACGACCACTGACAACGAGAAGGGTCGTCCCTTCATGATCCACTCGGCGAAGGCCGGTTCCCTCGAGCGGTTCTTCGGGGTGCTCGTCGAGCACTACGCCGGTGCCTTCCCGATGTGGCTGGCCCCCGTGCAGGTTGGCATCGTGACCGTCGCCGACCGCCACGAGCCCTACGCCAACGAGGTAGCTGGGCGGCTGAGGGCCTCCGGGCTCCGGGTCGAGGTCGACGCGGGCTCCGGCAAGCTTGGTGAGAAGCTCCGGCGGATGATCACACAGAAGTACCCGGCGGTCCTCGTGGTCGGCGACAACGACGTCGAGAGCCACACCGTCGGCTTCCGCTTCCGTGGTCACGACGAGCGCCGGGGAACCCCCCTCGACGAAGCGGAGCATCTGCTCGTCGGGGAAGCGGAGGTGCCCTCGTGACCGTCGGTCGGGATGGGATCGGCATCCCCCGAGAAGTCGCGGACGCCGAAGGCGTTCCCGAGGAGCTCGACGCCAACGTCGTCGAGGAGTACTCGGTCCCCGACCCGGCCCGGAGGGCGATGTCGGGGCGCCTCTACCTCGCGGGAGCGGTCCTCTGTGCCATCGGTGCAGTTGCCGGACTCGGCGCGGGGATGTGGTGGGGCACCGGGGCGCTCCTGGTGCTTGCCGCGTGGCACTTCCTCGCCGCATGGCCGCTGCGCATCAAGGAGGCGGAGGCCTTCGAGCGAGCGGGCAGTGTCCTCGACTTCACCGTCGGCCATGCCTCAGCGGCGGTCCGCTTCGAAGGCGTGCGCGCAAGGCCGGTGTGGAACGTGATCCTCTACGACGCCGAGGAACCGCCGACCCAGAGGGCACTCGTCTTCGTCGACGGCGTCAGCGGCGACCTTCGCCGTGAGCCATTCGTCGAGGCGCTCTAGCGGTCAGCGATCGGCGTGAACGGCCGGTCGGTCTCCCCGATGTATACCTGGCGGGGGCGGCCGATGCGGGTCGTTGGATCAGAGTGCATCTCACGCCACTGGGCGATCCAGCCCGGCATGCGGCCGAGGGAGAAGAGCGACGTGAACATGTCGACCGGGAAGCCCATCGCCCGGTAGATGATCCCAGAGTAGAAGTCGACGTTCGGGAAGAGCTTCCGCTCGACGAAGTAGTCATCGGCGAGGGCGGCTTCCTCGAGTTCCACTGCCAGCTGCAGGAGCGGGTCGTCCTTCCCGAGCACCGAAAGCACGTCGTCCACCGCGCCCTTGAGGATGCGCGAGCGTGGGTCGAAGTTCTTGTACACCCGGTGCCCGAACCCCATGAGGCGGAACGGATTGTCCTTGTCCTTCGCGCGGGCAATGTACGAAGTGACATCGTCTCCTGCGTCCGACATGCTCTGCAGCATCTCGAGCACGGCCTGGTTGGCGCCTCCGTGGAGCGGCCCGGAGAGGGCGTGCACGCCAGCCGAGATCGAGGCGAACATCGAGGCGTGGGACGAACCGACGATCCGCACGGTTGAGGCAGAGCAGTTCTGCTCGTGGTCGGCGTGGAGGACGAGCAGCATGTTCATCGCTCGCTGCACCTGGGGGGACACCTCGAGGTGCCGATGGGGTCGCGAGAAGACCATGTGGAGGAAGTTCGCCGCGTAGTCGAGGTCGTAGCGGGGGTAGATGTAGGGGCGACGCTCGCGATACTTGAACGCCCACGCCACCATGGTCGGCATCTTGGCGATGAGGAGTTGTGTCGCCCTGTCCACCGCCTCGTCATCGAGCGGGTTGGCTGCCTCGGGGTAGTAGGCACCGAACGTCGAGATGCCGCTCGCGAGCACGGCCATGGGGTGCGCTTCGTGCGGGAAGGCATCGAAGAGGTGCTTGAGGTCCTCGGGGAGGTTGGCGTTCTCGTGGATCGACGCCTCGAACGTTGCGAGTTCGTTCACCGTGGGGAGTTCGCCCTCGATGAGGAGGTAGGCGACTTCGAGAAAGGACGCCTTGGTGGCGAGGTCCTCGATGGCGTACCCGCGGTGGCGGAGGATGCCGGCCTCGCCGTCGATGAACGTGATCGAGCTCCGTGTCTCCGCGGTATTGCCAAAGCCCCGATCAAACGTGGTGTAGGCCGTTTCCTTGCGAAGCGCAGAGATGTCCACTGCCCGCTCTCCCATGCTGCCTTCGAGGGTCGGCAGCGAGATCTCGATGTCGCCGATCCTGAGCGTGGCGTCGTCCATGGGAGTCCTTCCTTCGTGGATAGTCGCCCGAGGCGGGGGCGGTGCAAACGTTCGTAAGTGTACGACGTCCCGCGGATCAGCGATCAGGAGGCGTCCTTGGTAGCGTCTCGTCGTGATCGAGACCTACGTGAGGGGACGCATCGAGCGGTTCCTCGATCCTATGGGGCGGATGTTCGCCGCGCTCCACATCACTCCGACGGCGATGACGGTGACGGGTCTCGTCGTCGTGATCGTCGCGTCGTGGCGGATAGCGTCCGGTGATCTCGTCGTGGGCGGGTGGCTCTTCCTCGCCGGCTCGGCCCTCGATGGCCTCGACGGCACGGTGGCCCGGGTGACCGGCACGGCGTCGCGTCGAGGCGCCCTCATCGACTCGGTCGCCGATCGGATCGGTGAGGTCGCCGTGTGGGCTGCGCTCGCCACGTGGCTTGCCCTTGAACCCCAGTGGGTGCTCATCAGCGTTCTCGCACTCGGCGGAGCGCTGTTGACGTCGTACCTCAGGGCAAAGGCCGAAGCGGTGGGGGCCGACGGACGTGGCGGCCTCGTTGGCCGGGGCGAACGGATCGTCTTCATCGCGGTGGGCCTCATCTCGGGCTTCCTCATCCCCGTCCTGCTCGTGCTCGGTGTGCTCATCTGGGCAACGGTGGCGCAGCGCTTCTTCATCATCTGGAAACGGCTCGGGGAGTGACGCCCGCCACTCGCTTCGCCATCGCGTCCCGGGTGGTCGGAGCGCTCCCTTTCGGCGTGGCCAGAGCGTTGGGCCGGCTCGGGGGTCGTGTTGCTGCCCAGCGGGGCATGGGCGCGGGGATCGTGGAACGGCACCTCGCTCGGGTCGGGTCGGACCTCCGTCGGGTCGACGTGCTCACGTCGTACGGCCGCTACTGGGCAGAGGCGCTCTGGATCTCCGAGCGACATCTCCCCGAAATGCGGTCTCGCCTCGAGGTCGAGGGCCATGAGCACTTCCTTGCCGCACACGCCGGCGGGCGCGGTGCGATCTACGCACTGCCACATGTGGGGAACTGGGAGTACGCGGCGATCCATCCCGTTGCCAATGGGGTGCCGGTGGTCGCCGTCGCGGAACGCCTCCCCGATGCAGGGGTGACCAAGTGGTTCACCGAAACCCGGGGCACGATCGGCATCGAGATCGTCCTGCTCGAAAAGGGGCGCCGGACCATGGGAAGGCTCATCGAGGCCCTCAGCGAAGGCGCTGGCGTGGCCCTCCTCAGCGACCGCGACCTCTCGGGCAACGGCGTCGAAGTGGAGTTCTTCGGTGAGGTGACGCGGCTTCCCCAGGGTGCGGTGGCGCTCGGACTCTCGACCGACAGTGCGGTTCTCCCCGCGGCCTGCTTTGCGACGCCCACGGGCCATCGCATCGTCATCAACCCGCCGCTCGAGATCCCGGCGGCAGGGACTCGAACCGGACGGATCAAGGCGGGAGTGCAGGCCCTGGCGCACGAGTTCGAGGGGCTCATCCGCCGTGATCCGTCCCAGTGGCACCTCCTCCAGCCGAACTGGCCGTCGGACCCCGGGTACCGCGGATGAGGGTCGCGCTCGTCAGCCCCTATGACCTGCGGGTCCCCGGTGGGGTCCAGGGCCAGGTCCTGGCCCTCGCAGAACGACTCGGCACGAGGGGGCACGACACCCTGGTGCTCGGCCCGGGACGGGGTATCGACGGCCCGGTGATCGGTTGGCCCACGAACGACTCCGTGGCACCGATCGCCCTGCTGCCGAACGCGTGGCGTCAGGTGGCGACCCGGGTGCGAGAAGCCGACGTGGTCCACGTCCATGAACCCTTCGTGCCGATGGTCGGTCTCGGCGCGCTCCGGTCGGGCGTCCCGACGGTTGCGACCTTTCACGCCGATCCGCCTCCTCGCACCCGGTCGCTCTACCAGCGATTCGCGCCGCTGTGGCGTCGGTGGCTCGCCGACGCCCTCACCACGGCTGTCTCGGAGGTGGCAGCGGAGGGACCCGCACTGATCGGCGCGTCGCCGAGGATCGTCCCCAATGGAGTGGAGGTCCCGGCGGTGGTGGCATCCACCGAAGGGCGGGATCCGGTCGTGCTCTTCCTCGGTCGTGATGAGGCCCGCAAAGGGCTCGACGACCTCCTCGCTGCGTGGCAGGTGATCGGGCCGTCCCTCCCCGGCTGGGAGGTGCAGGTCGTCGGGACCACTCGTGAGGCGCTGCCCGGCGTCAGGTTCCTCGGCCGGGTCGACGACGCGACGAAGCGGTCCCTCCTCGATCAGGCAGCGGTGCTCTGTGCCCCGAATCGCCGAGGAGAGAGCTTTGGGTTGGTCGTCGCCGAGGGCCTTGCTCACGGATGCGGGGTGGTCGCCACCGACCTCCCCGCGTTCCAGGCCGTGGCCGGCGAAGGAGCCTCCTACGCCCCGCCGAACGACGTTGAGGCACTCGCCGAGGTGCTCCTCGGGGTGTGCGCTGACCCATCTGCTCGCTCGGCGCTCGTCGACCGGGGGAGAGGCGCGGTGGCGCGCTTCTCATGGGACGTCGTCGCGTCGGCGTACGAGGCGGCCTATGCGGAGGCGATTCGAGGGTCATAACGCGTGTCGGTTGCCGTGAACCGGTTCCTACACTCATGACTTCCCTAGGAGACCCCCATGGAGCACATCGAGCGCGGAACCGACCTCGTCAAACGCGGCCTGGCAGAGATGCTGAAGGGCGGCGTGATCATGGACGTCATCGACGCCGAGCAGGCGACGATCGCCGAGGAGGCAGGCGCCGTCGCGGTGATGGCCCTCGAGCGCGTGCCAGCCGACATCCGGAAGCAGGGTGGCGTGGCCCGCATGTCCGACCCTGAGATGATCCAGGGCATCCAGGAGGCCGTGACGATCCCCGTCATGGCGAAGGCCCGGATCGGCCACTTCGTCGAGGCGCAGGTGCTTCAGGCACTCGGCGTCGACTACATCGACGAGTCGGAGGTCCTCACGCCTGCCGACGACGAGCACCACATCGACAAGTGGGCGTTCACGACCCCCTTCGTGTGCGGCGCCAGGAATCTCGGAGAGGCGCTCCGGCGGATCCGCGAGGGCGCAGCGATGATCCGCACCAAGGGCGAGGCGGGCACCGGCAACGTCGTCGAGGCGGTTCGCCACATGCGTTCCATCACCAATGACATCCGGTGGGTCCAGGGCCTCGGCGAGGAGCAGCTCATGTCCGCAGCCCGCGACCTCGGCGCCCCCTACGCGCTCGTCAAGGAGGTCGCCGAGACGGGCACCCTCCCGGTCGTGAACTTCGCTGCAGGCGGTCTGGCCACGCCGGCCGATGCCGCACTCATGATGCAACTCGGCGTGGACGGCGTGTTCGTCGGTTCCGGGATCTTCAAGTCGGGCAACCCCGAACAGCGCGCCAAGGCGATCGTCGAAGCCACGACGTACTACCAGGACCCCGAGATCATCGCGAAGGTGTCCCGCAACCTCGGTGAGGCCATGGTGGGGATCAACATCGACACGCTCTCCGAGGAGGAGAAGCTCGCCCATCGGGGGTGGTGACGGGTGCGCATCGGCATCCTCGCCCTCCAGGGTGACGTCCGCGAGCATCGGAACGCCCTCGAACGCCTCGGTGCAGGGGTTGTCGAGGTGCGCCGCCCGACGGAACTCGACGAGATCGATGGGCTCGTGATCCCCGGTGGTGAGTCGACGACAATCGGTCGACTGGCGACCCTCTATGGGCTGATCGACCCGCTCCGCAAGCACCTCCGCTCGGGGCTCCCGGCCTACGGGACGTGTGCAGGGATGATCTTCCTCGCCAACGGCGTCGACGGTGCCCCGCAACCGCAACTGGAGGTGCTCGATGCCACTGTGCGTCGGAACGCCTGGGGCCGACAGAATGAATCCTTCGAGGCCGACCTCGAGATCGCGGGCCTCGTTGATCCCTTTCACGCCGTGTTCATCCGCGCCCCCTGGATCGAGGAGATCGGAGAGGACGTCGAGGTGCTCGCGACGTGGGGCGGACATCCTGTGATGGTGCGTCAGGGGGGATTGCTGGCATCATCGTTCCACCCGGAACTCACCGGAGACAGCCGGGTGCACGAGCTGTTCCTGACCATGATCGAACACGGGGAGGTCGCCTGATGGCCGGTCATTCCAAATGGGCGAACATCAAACACCGCAAGGGCCGGCAGGACGCCGCCCGCGGGAAGTTGTTCGCCAAGCTCGCAAAGGGCATCGAGGCCGCGGCGCGTGCCGGTGGCGGAGACCCCGACATGAACGCGGCCCTCAACACCGCAATAGCGAAGGCCAAGGCGTCGTCGATGCCGAACGACAACATCGAACGGGCCATCAAGCGGGGGACCGGTGAGAGCGGCGGGGCGGTCGTCTACGACGAGTTCTTCTACGAGGGTTACGGGCCCGGCGGAGTCGCCGTGCTCGTGAAGGTGCTCACGGATAACCGCAACCGGACCAGCTCCGATGTGCGGGTCGCCTTCACCCGCAACGGCGGGAACCTCGGTGAACCGGGTTCTGTCGCCTACCTGTTCGAGCAGAAGGGGTACTTCCTCGTCTCCGGCGAGGAGGACGAGGTGATGATGGTGGCCCTCGAGGCTGGCGCCGAAGACGTGAAGGACGCCGGTGACGGCAAGTTCGAGATCATCACCGCGCCGACCGACTTCGGAGCAGTGAAGTCTGCGCTCGATGCCGCGGGCCTCGAGCCCGAGGAAGCCGACGTCACCCAGATGCCCGACGTATCGGTGCCGGTGGACGTCGACACGGCACCAAAGGTGTTGCGCCTCATCGATGCCCTCGAGGACGTCGACGACATCCAGGACGTCTACGCCAACTTCGATATCAGCGACGAGATCATGGAGAGCCTCGACGCATGATCGGACGGGGTACTTGGCCGCTCCGCCCAGGTGCCGTACGATAGAACATATGTTCGTTCTCGGGATCGATCCCGGCCTCACCCGCACCGGCTTCGGAGTCCTCGCCGTCGGGAGGGGCGTGCCGAGGGTCGTGACTGCAGGAGTGCTCCGGACGGACCCCAAGGACCCGGTGCCACAGCGCCTTGCCGAGTTGCATGCGGACCTCACGGAGCTCATCGCCGAGACGTCCCCCTCGGTGATGGCACTCGAGCGGGTGTTCATCCGCAAGAACATCACCAACGCAATGACCGTGGCCCGCGCATCGGGGGTGGCCATGCTCTCCGCCGCAGAGGCGGGGATACCCGTGCAGGAGTACACCCCCACCGCGGTGAAGCTCGCGGTGGCGGGGGACGGGACGGCGGACAAGTCGCAGGTGGCCTCCCTGGTGGGACGCAGGCTCCGACTGGAGCGTCTCGACGGCCCCGCCGACCTCGCCGACGCCCTGGCCGTCGCTCTCTGCCATGCACAGCAGTCCCGCATCGAGGAGGCGGTCTCGTGATCGCCCGACTCACCGGGACCCTCGTGGGCAAGGACATCGACTCGGTCGTCCTCGACGTCAACGGGGTCGGATACCGGGTTGGGGTCACCGCTCGCACGATCGCCGAGTTGCCAGCCGTCGGGGCCGAGATCGTCCTCCACACACACCTCCATGTCCGAGAAGACCAGATGTCCCTGTTCGGTTTCCCCACCGAGCGAGAACTCGACACGTTCACGGTGCTCCTCGGTGCGTCGGGTGTGGGCCCGAGAGTGGCCTTGGCCGTGCTGTCCACCCTCTCGCCGGATCAACTCGCCGAGGCGATGCTCAACGAGGACCTCGGTGCCCTCAGCTCCGTGCCCGGCATCGGCACGCGGACCGCGCAGAAGATCGTCCTGGAGTTGAAGCCGCGCTTCGTGGCTGCGGGCGTTCGCGTCGTGGGCGGTGGGGGAGACCGGGGCAAGGTGCGTGAAGCGCTGGAAGGGCTGGGGTACCAGCCAGTCGAGATCACCGAGGCACTGGCCCTCGTCGACGCGTCGCTCGGCGTGGAGGACCAACTCCGGGACGCGCTGCGGTCGCTCGGGAAGGGTCGGATGCGATGAGGGATGATCGGCTCGTCGTCGGCGACCTCACCGAGGATGACGTCCTCGAACGCTCGCTCCGTCCGCAACGCCTCGGCGAGTTCGTCGGCCAGGAGCCGCTCAAGGAGCGGATCGGGATCAGCATCGACGCCTCCCGCCACCTCGGCTCGCCGCTCGACCACGTCCTCTTGTCGGGTCCCCCGGGCCTCGGGAAGACGACGCTCGCCGGCATCGTCGCGAACGAACTCGGGGCGCGGCTCGTCACGACGACGGGGCCCGCGCTCGAGCGTCCGGGTGACCTGGCGGCGATCCTGTCCAACCTCGACGAGGGGGATGTCTTCTTCGTCGATGAGGTCCATCGCCTGCCAAGGGCCGTCGAAGAGGTCCTCTACCCGGCGATGGAGGACTTCCAACTCGATGTCGTGATCGGCAAAGGGCCCGCTGCCCAGACGATCAGGCTCGCCTTGCCCCGTTTCACGCTCGTGGGGGCGACGACCCGCAAGGGGATGGTGTCTGCGCCGCTGCGCGATCGGTTCGGGATCGTGGACCGGCTCGACTACTACGGCCATGACGAACTCGCCGTGATCGCCACTCGGAGCGCGCAGATCCTCAGGGTGGAGCTGGCTCCCGAGGGGGCTGTCGCGATCGCCAGTCGGAGTCGTGGCACCCCGCGCATTACGAATCGGCTCCTCGCCCGACTCCGTGACTATGCAGTGGCCCGCGTGGACGGTCGCATCACGGAGGCGACCGCACTCGCGGCGCTGGCGGTCTTCCAGGTCGACGACCTCGGGCTCGACCCCGTGGACCGGGCGATCCTGCGAGCGATCATCGAGAAGTTCGGCGGCGGACCGGTGGGGCTCTCCACCCTCGCCGTCGCCGTGGGCGAGGAGCCCGAGACGGTTGAGGACGCCTACGAACCGTTCCTCCTCCAGTCGGGCCTCATCCAGCGCACGCCACGGGGCAGGACTGCCACCGCAGGCGCCTACGCACACCTCGACCTCACCCCACCGGCGAACCCGCAGGGCTCCCTCGGCGTGTGACGGGGGCCGGCGGGATCCCCGCCCTGGCTCGGCCCAAGGCGGCGACACGTGCCACCATTGGCATCGTGGCGGTTGATCCCTCCCTCCGGACATCCGACTTCTTCTACGACCTCCCCGAGGGCGCCATCGCCCAGGAACCCGTCGAGCCCAGGGACGCCTCGCGCCTGCTCGACACGAGGGACATGGTGGACCACCGGTTCTCAGAGCTGCCCTCTCTCCTCGAGCCGGGTGATCTCGTCGTCGTGAACCGGACGAAGGTCCGGGCGGCTCGTTTGCATGCGACTCGCGCGGGAACCGGAGGGCAGGTGGAGCTCCTCGTACTCGGAGCGCTCGAGGACGGATCGTGGGAGTGCCTTGCCCGTCCCTCGCGCCGACTCCGCCCGGGAGTGGTCCTCGAGTTGCCGGGAGGGCGTGCCGAGGTGTGCTCCGAACCCGACGAGGGGAGGGTGCGGGTGCAGTTCTCCGTGGAGGGTCCCCTCGAGGAGTGGTTCGAACGAGTCGGCGAGGTGCCGCTCCCGCCGTACTTCCACGGCACGCTCGAGGACCCCAGTCGATACCAGACGGTCTTCGCCGAGACGATCGGCTCGGCAGCGGCGCCAACCGCCGCGCTCCACTTCACCCCCGAGGTGGTCTCCGCGCTCGAGGCTCGGGGGGTGGGCCTCGCCGAGGTGGAGCTAGTGGTAGGCCTCGACACCTTCCGGCCGATCGCGGTCGATCGGATCGTCGAACACACGATGCACACTGAGCGGTACGTCGTGCCCGCAGCAACAGCCGAGGCCGTCTCCGTGACCCGTTCCCGCGGGGGACGCGTGGTCGCGGTAGGAACCACTGTGACCCGGACCCTCGAGGCCACCGCCAACGGGAGCGGCGGCGTCAGGCCCGGCGAGGGTGCGACCGACCTCTTCATCACCCCCGGCTACGACTGGCGCGTCGTGGACGTCCTCCTCACCAACTTCCACGTGCCGGGCTCCACGCTCATCGTGCTCGTTGCGGCTTTGCTCGGCGATGGCTGGCGTGAGGTGTACGAGGAAGCCCTGGCGAGGGGGTTCCGCTTCCTCAGTTTCGGGGATGCCATGCTCGCCGAGACAGGTCGTCCCCGATGATCGGTCACTTCTCGGTCGGAGCGACGGACGGTGCTCCCCGCACGGGGCGCCTGGTGCTCGCCCATGGCGAGGTGCGCACTCCCACCTTCATGCCGGTCGGCACCAGGGCGTCGGTTCGCTCGCTCGACTCCGCCGACCTCGAAGCGGTGGGTGCCCAGATGGTGCTTGCGAACACCTACCACCTCATGTTGCGGCCCGGTGCCGAGCGCATCGCTGCGCTGGGGGGCCTCCACGGGTTCATGGGCTGGGACGGCCCGATCCTCACCGACTCGGGCGGGTTCCAGGTGTTCAGCCTCGATGCGAAGGTCACCGAAGACGGTGTTGCGTTCAAGTCCACCTATGACGGCACTCCCGTGCTCCTCACCCCTGAGGAAGCGACGAGGGTCCAGCAGTTGCTCGGACCCGACGTCGCAATGGTGCTCGACGAGCTGATCGGCCTCCCCGCGCCGCGCGAACGCGCCGTCGCTGCGATGGAGCGGACCCTGCGCTGGGCCGAGCGGGCGAGGGCGGCTCACACGCGACCCGACCAGGTGCAGTTCGGCATCGTCCAGGGCGGCGTCGACCCCGAGCTCCGGGCCCGATCTGCCCGCGAGACGGTCGCGCTGGACTTCCCCGGGATTGCCCTCGGTGGGCTCTCGGTGGGCGAGGCACCGGAGGAGCGGAACCTCGCAGTCGAGGCGGCGGTCGCCGAACTCCCCGCCGGTCGGGTGCGCTATGTGATGGGACTCGGTGATGCCGAGGGCGTCCTCGACGCAGTGGCCCGTGGCTGTGATCTGTTCGACTGCGTGTGGCCGACGCGGCTCGCCCGACACGGCAAGGCGATCACATCGCAGGGCGACTTCAACATCCGACAGGCGGCGTTCCTCGATGACCCCGCTCCGCTCGATCCTGCATGCACCTGCGCCACGTGCGCTCGATACTCCCGGGCCTACCTCAACCACCTCGTGCGGGCCAAGGAGCTGAGCGCGCACCGCCTCCTCTCGATCCACAACCTCACGTTCACCCTGCGACTCCTCGATGGCGCCCGCAGCGCGATCGAAGGCGGTCGATTCGAGGCGTATCGGACCGAGGTGCTCAAAGGGAGGGAAGGCGGCGTATCGGCGGTGTCCACCTAACCTTCCGTCGATCCCGGAGGAATACATGCTGCTTCTCGCCCAGACCGACGCCGTTGCCGAGCCGAACGTCCTCATCAGTTTCGCGCCGTACATCCTGTTGTTCGTCGTCTTCTACTTCCTGCTCATCCGCCCCAATCGGAAGCGCCAGCAGGCCCAGCAGAACCTCCTCACCTCCCTCGAGATCGGTGACGAGATCGTCACCCTCGGCGGGATCCATGGGCGCATCCGATCGCTCGACGAGGAGACGCTCGTGATGACGGTCGAGGACGGCTCCTACTTCCGGCTCGAGCGGGGCCGCGTCTCGAAGAAGATCGTCAGGGAGCAGTGATGGGCCGGCGCCTCGTCGCGCTCCTCCTCATCCTCGGCATCGCCTGGGGCGGGATCACCGCAGCGGTTTCGACCGACTTCCTCCCCAAGCTCGGACTCGACCTGCAGGGTGGCATCTCTGTCATCCTCTCCGCCCCGGAGGGAACCGACCCGGACGTCCTCGACCAGGCCATCGAGGTGATGCGCAACCGCATCGAGGCATCGGGGGTGCAGGAGCCGGAGATCTCCCCGGAGGGGGACAGGAACGTGCTCGTCCAACTGCCCGGGGTCTCCGACACCGAAGAGGCGCTTTCCGTCATCGGCCAGACCGGCCTCCTCAGTTTCCGTCCCGTGCTCGACGTGGCGCCGGCCGCCGACGTCGAACTCGTCGGTGACCAGGACGATCCCGGCGCGACTTCGTGGCTCGCCACGGAGGACGGCGTTACCGCGTACCTCGTCGGCCCATCTGACCTGCTCGGCACCCTGCTCGACGAGGCAGTTGCCACGGTGAGCCAATCGGGCATCGGCTACGACGTAAACCTCGCCTTCGGCGACGAAGGCGCCGACCTGTTCGCCGCTCTCACCGCGGCGGCACGGCAGCAGCCGTCGGCTTCCCCCCAGCGCCAGATCGCGATCGTGCTCGACGGCACCGTCATCAGCGCCCCTCCGGTCTCCGAGCAGGTCGATCCCCGGATCGGTATCGACGGTGGCCGAGCGGTCATAGGAATGGGGTCCGACCCCTCCGCCGAGGAGGACGCCGAAGCGCTCGCCGTCGTCCTCCGCTACGGATCGTTGCCGATCGAACTCGAGCGTCAGAGCCTCCAGAAGGTCTCGGCGACGCTCGGCCAGGACTCCCTCGAGGCAGGGGTCATCGCGGGTCTCGGCGGCCTTGTCATCGTGACGCTGCTGCTCCTCGGCTACTACCGCTCCCTCGGCATCGTGGCTGTGGTCGGGTTCACGGTGTTCGGATCGCTCCTCGTGTTGATGTTCAGCCTCTTGGGGCTCGCCGGACTCACCCTGACCCTTGCGGGGGTCACCGGCATCATCGTGTCGGTCGGCATCACCGCGGACTCGTACATCGTCTACTTCGAACGAATAAAGGAAGAAGTCCGCAAGGGGCTGTCCGTCGAGGCGGCCATCGACGAGGGCTTCACGAAGGCGTACCGCACGATTCGCACCGCCGACTTCGTGTCGATCATGGGTGCGTTCCTCCTCTGGGTGCTCGCCGTCGGTCCGGTGAAGGGGTTCGCAATGGCCCTGGGGGTCGCCACGATCCTCGACCTCATCATCGCCCCGTGGTTCACCCGGAACGCCGTCGGCCTCCTCGGTCGGGGCAGCCTCGGTGACGGAGGGTGGTTCTCGATCCGCGGAGCAGCAGGGAGGACGACATGAGTGGGTTCACCCGCATGCTCCGATCGGAGACCGAGTACGACTTCGCCGGGCGTCGCTCGACGTGGTTCCGTGTCTCGGCGATCGCGCTCCTGATCGCGGTCGCTGCCATCGGTATCCGTGGGCTCAACCTCGGCATTGACTTTGTCGGAGGGACATCGGTGCTCGCCGACAACCCCGCCGGGATCGATGTCTCGACCCTTCGCGACACCTTGACCTCCCAGGGTTTCGACGAGCTCCGCATCGAGGAACTCGATGACGGCGCAGTGTTCCGGGTGCGCTCGGACGCACTCACCGAGGAAGAGGAGTTCGAGCTCGTTCGACTCGTCGCCGAGGACCTCGGTGTTGCACCGGATTCCACGGACGTCTCGACGGTGGGTCCCACCTTCGGCTCGCAGATCCTCTCCAGCGCGATCACGGCGCTCAGCGTGTTCCTCGGGGTGGTGGTGCTCTTCATCTCGTTCCGATACGAGTTCAAGATGGCGATCGGCGCCATCGCGGCGCTCCTCCACGACCTGTTGCTCACGTTCGGGGTGTACGCGCTCGTCGGGTTCGAGGTGACGCCGGCGACCGTGGTTGCCATCCTCACGATCCTCGGCTACTCGCTCTACGACACGGTCGTCGTGTACGACCGCATCAATGAGAACGTCGAGGAGTTGAAGAAGAAGACCTCCTACGCAGAGGTCGTGAACGAGTCCATGAACGAGGTGCTCGCCCGTTCTCTCGCAACGTCGCTCACCAGCCTGATCCCCGTCGGCTCCCTGTTGTTCGTGGGGAGCCTGCTCCTGGGCGCCGGCACGTTGCAGGACTTCGCCCTCGCGCTGTTCGTCGGTATCGCAACGGGGACGTACTCGTCGATCTTCGTAGCGTCGCCGTTGCTCGTGTCGCTCAAGGAGCGCGCCGGTGAGGGAGTCATCGATCCTCGCAAGCGGTCACGGGATCGCACCTCATCCCCGTCGGGGTACGAGAGCAGCCGTCCCGGTCGCTAGGTCGCGCCTCGACCAACGGGTGACGGTCCCTACCATTCGGCAATGACGTCGACCGGCCAGTCGGCCCCTGTGGTCTCCATCGATGCGCTGCTCGCGCTCCATGCCGAGCACCATCCGGGCACCGGTGATCCGGAGGCGATCACACGCGCCTTCGAGGTGGCCCGCGACGCCCACGGACCGCAGACGAGGAAGTCCGGGGAGCCCTACATCACCCACCCGATCGCGGTCGCCGAGGTGCTGGCGGGCTACGGGATGGACATCGACACGATCGCCGCAGCCCTCCTCCACGATGTCGTGGAGGACACGCCCGTCACCCTCGAGGAGATCCGGCGCCAGTTCGGCGACGAGGTGGCGCACCTCATCGATGGCGTCACGAAGCTCGACCGTGTTCGCTTCGACTCGAAGGAGGAACAGCAGGCGGCCACGATCCGCAAGATGGTCGTTGCCATGGCCCGGGACGTGCGGGTCCTCCTCAT
Source organism: uncultured Acidimicrobiia bacterium (assembly GCA_964600365.1). Lineage (GTDB taxonomy): Bacteria > Actinomycetota > Acidimicrobiia > Spongiisociales > JAENVV01. The sequence goes on along the minus strand of CAZRJG010000044.1, from coordinate 3,463 downwards.
CAAGCTCGCCGACCGGCTCCACAACATGCGCACGCTCGATGCGCTCCGACCCGAGAAGCAACAGCGGATCGCTGCCGAGACACTCGAGGTGTATGCACCCCTCGCACACCGCCTCGGGGCCCAGGACATCAAGCACGAGCTCGAGTCGCGGTGCTTCGAGATCCTTCATCCGAAGCGCCACGCCGAGATCGAGGAACTGATCCAGCAGCGATCGCCACATCGCGAGGCGGTGATCGAAGAAGCCATCGGGCGGATACACGACGCGCTCTCCGACGCGGGCATCGATGCGGAGGTCTCCGGTCGCCCTAAGCACCACTACTCGATCTATCGCAAGATGGTCGAGCAGGGGCGTCCATTCGAGGAGATCCACGACCTCATCGGCCTGCGCGTCATTGTCCGCGACCTGCCGTCGTGCTACGCAGCGCTCGGTGTGATCAACGCCATGTGGAAGCCGCTGCACGGCCGGTTCAAGGACTTCGTGGCGATGACGAAGTTCAACCTCTACCAGTCGATCCACACCACCGTCATCGGCCCTGACGGCAAGGCCCTCGAGGTGCAGGTACGGTCATGGGAGATGCACCAGCGAGCCGAGTACGGGATCGCTGCGCATTGGCGGTACAAGGAGGGGGTGAGCGCCGTGGACGTGCCGTGGCTCGCCGACCTCCAGGAGCTCGAGGGCGGTCAGGCCGATCCCGAGGAGTTCCTCAACGACATGAAGCTCGACCTCTACCAGGACGAGGTGTTCGTCGTGACGCCCGCCGGCGAGGTGAAGACGCTCCCGCAGGGTGCCACGCCGGTGGACTTCGCCTACGCGGTCCACACCGAAGTGGGACACAAGTGCTCGGGGGCGAAGGTGAACGGGCGGCTGGTCCCTCTCGACACCAAGCTCGAGTCGGGCGACGTCGTCGAGATCCTCACCTCGAAGGCGTCGGATGCTGGCCCGAGCCGGGACTGGGTCGGGTTCGTCTCCTCGGCCCGGGCACGATCTCGGATCAAGCAGTGGTACCAGCGTGAGCGTCGCGAGGCGGCCCAGGCTGCGGGGCGCGACCGGGTGATGGCCCTCCTCCGCAAGGAGGGCCTCGGGCTCGGTCAGGCAGCCCGCGATCGCATCCTCACCGCGGTGGCGGCAGACCTCGGCCACAAGGACCTCTCGTCGCTGTATGCAGCGGTGGGGGAGGGAGGGCTCACCGCCGCAATGGTGGTGACCCGGGTGCTCCGGGAGGCACGTCCCGAAGAGGACCTCCCCGACGCAGCGGACGAGGACCTCCTCGCCCCCGCAACCATGCACCGCACCCGAGCGGTTGGCTCGGGGATCATCGTCGAGGGGTACGACGACATGTGGGTGCGCATCGCCCGATGCTGTGCCCCAGTGCCGGGCGACGCGATCATCGGGTTCGTCACCGTCGGGCACGGTGTCTCGGTCCATCGCTCGGATTGCGTCAATGTTGGTGGGTTCCAGGAGGAGCGCCTCGTTGATGTCCAATGGGCGCCCGACCGGATCGGTGCCTTCGCCGTATGGATCCAGGTGGAGGCCCTCGATCGCTCCGGCCTGCTCCGCGACGTGACCGCAGCGGTCTCGGACGTGGGCGGCAACATCCTCGCCTCCTCCTCGGTCACTGGGCGGGATCGCACCGCAGTGCTCCGATACGAGGTCGAACTCGCCGATCCGGGCCAGATCCACTTGCTCCTTGCTGGCGTCCGGGGCGTTGACGGCGTCTATGAGGCCCAGCGGATCGTCCCCTCCGGCAACGGCGCCTGAATTGCATCAAGGAACCCGAACGGGTTCCCGATACTGACCATTAGATGCATCGCAGCCCGCCCCCGCGCCAGCGGGACCTCCTGAGGGGGTTCCGTGGCCAGTTCGCCGATGACGGCGGCTTCGGCCTCATGGAGGCCGTTGTCTCCCTCGTCATCATCTTCGGGCTCATCGTGGTGCTCCTTCGCACCTTCGACACGTCGTCGCGTGTGCTGGTGGAGTCACGGCGCCAGTCCGCCGCCACCGCGTTGGCGTTGGAGCTCGTAGAACGCGCCCAGGCGCTCGAGTGGGGCAACATGGGCCTCGCCGTCTCGACGAACGGCGCCACCTGCCCCGACGACGTGGGGTGCTACGCGTCGGAATTCCCGTCACTGGCGGCGACGGCTGACGGCTGGGAGTGGGGATCCCCGGCCGAGGACATCGTGTTCGCCACGGGCGACACCTTCAGGCCGTTCCTCGACTTCCACGAAGCGCTGGATCGCGACGGGACCAACTTCAACCGCTACATCTTCATCACCTCGGTCGACGACGACGGTGACGGGTCCGAGGACTACCGGCGTCTCACCGCCGTCGTCCGCTGGGTGCCGCCCGATGGCTTCCGACGAGAGGTCGTCCAGACAACGCTCGTCTCCCCCTTCACGGAGCCCTCGCAACCCTTGGTCCGCTCGGACGTCTCGTGGTCGGGGGGGACCCTCGACATCCGCCAGCGCACCGACGATCTCGTGTACCTCGGCGCCGACGCCACGCTCGGCACCGCCGATGATGTGACGCTCTCGGCGACGAACATCGAGGGGGCAGTGCTCTTCGGGGCCGATCCTGTCCGCATGTCCGTGACGTTCCCGAGCCTCGAGGCAACCGCGCTCACCGACTACGTCAGTTCGGCGATTGCCCGGGGGAACTCGACCTCCGTTGCGTCGTTCACGACCGCAGGGGGCGACGGGGTGTTCGGGACCGCCGACGACCCCGCAAGGGTTTCGGTCGACCCGGCGTCGGCGAGTTTCAGCGCCGACGATGACAACCTGTCGGGCGATCCGACCTCTCTGGGCCCCACCACGGTCACTGGAACGGTGACTGCGTATCGAGCGACGGACAGCGGGCTCGTGGTCGCCGACCTCGGCACCGCGAAGGCAGTCGCTGAGATTGGCGGATCCGAGACCGAAGTGGTCTCGTGGACGTCCACCGTGGACGTGCTCTATGCGGATGTGGCCGGTGACCAACTCCCATGGTCAGAGATTGCGTTCTCTGGGCCGGAGGCCACGGTCATCGGCGTAGTCGGCTCGTCGACCGGGTTCGGCTTCTACGAACGGTCCGGCGTGCTCTCGGCCAAGGTCACCGCAGATCGTGACGATGCCGCTGGTGGCCAGAAGGACGTGTTCGGCGGGCTCGAACTCGTCTACGAAGGCGTCCTTGCGCTCCTCGACGACCCGATCCTGTCGGCGGCGGACGCCGACTTCGACGGCTGGGTCCTGATCGATCCGCCCTCCGGCAAGAACGTGAGCGCCAAGCCGCTCTACATCACAGGGGTAGGAGCCGGGGAGACAGGCGCATACACCACCGTGGTCTCGGGACTCGACACGGTGCTCACCCTGAAGGTGTGGGACGTGGCGGTGGGGAACTACGCCACCGTGGGCACGGTGGACTACGACGCCACGGCGCCCGGATGCGATGACCCTGTTGCGTCGAGTTCCGGCGACACGCAGCAGGTCG
>CAZRJG010000043.1:0-18778 GCA_964600365.1 uncultured Acidimicrobiia bacterium | reverse complement strand
CCGAACCGAGTCCGGGGTGAGGAGACCTTCATGCGCGCATCACCGCTCATCGGCACCTGGAACCTGCTGTCGTGGGTGATCCGCTCGGCGGATGGCGCGATTGCGCACCCCCTGGGCGAGCGGCCCGCCGGGATGATCACCTACGACGACGCGGGTCGCGTCGCCGTCCAGCTCATGCGGGCCGACCGTCCCCGCTCCGGGTCGGCCGATCCGTTCGGCGCCGCGCCCGACGAGATCGTGGCTGCCTGGATGGGGTTCCTCTCCTACGCCGGGCGCTACGAACTCGACCCCCGGGGTGGGCGCGTCGTCCACGTCGTCGAGATCGCCTCGTTCCCCAACTGGGTCGGCAGCCGCCAGGAACGCACCTACCACCACGAAGGCAGGCAACTCGTGCTCTCCACCCCGCCGATCGCACTGGGCGGGGAGAGTGCGGTCTCGACCCTGCGTTGGGAGCCGATGGGCGCCTGACCCATCCACACGGGGTGGCGGTGTAGAGACACGGTCCGGAGCCGCCCTCTCGGCGTGGACCCAGTCGACGCACCGCGTTCGGCCGCCTCGACCCGTGGTCGCCTCGATGCCGGGGAGGTCCAGGTACCGACCACGCCGGGCGAGCAACCGGCCCCCTCGCCAGTGGTGCCGCCACGGCGAGGAAGTTGCACTTGACCCTCTCTCCGAATGGAAGGTGGCCGTCGGGTCTGGCACCGATGTGGCGATCGAAGCCGGGGACGTGGTCCTCATGAGTGGGGACCCGATGCTGGCGGTCACCGCCCTCACGTTGGCGCGGACGACGTTCAGGACCGCCATCCGGAATCTCTTCTGGGCCTTCGGCTACAGCACGGCGGCGATCCCGCTCGCGGCCATTGGACTGCTCAGCTCGATGGTCGCCGCAGCTGCCATGGCCCTCTCGTCGGTGTCGGTGGTCACCAACTCTGTGCGGCTGCGCCGGTTCGGTCGATGAGCCGGCGGGCTCCCCGACGACATTGACGGGGAGCCCGCCGGGAGCGGTGACGCCGCTGTCGTGGGTGGAGCGGGGCATACCCGGCCGTCGGCGCACCGCGCCGTCGATCCGCCGAGTGTCAGGCCAACGGGTGCTCGATCGCCGGGTGAGCGGTGGACCGTCAGGGATGGGTGGGATCACGGAAGACCCCGGCGGCCTCCTGCTGGCTGCGCACGAACGCAACGATCTTCGTGATGTCGTCGCGCTCGAGGCCGTCCACCGGTGGCATGGGCCCGAAATTCCAGTGATGCGCCTGGACCCCGAGTTCCACTGCACGTAGGAACGCCTCGTCGGCGTGGTGGTTGGGGGCGTAGATGGCATTGAGGAAGGGTGGCCCCGTGTCCGTCCCCTCCAGGTCCGGCCCGTGGCACGAGGCGCAGTTGGCCTGGAACAGCTCCTCGCCCGCCGCGACGACCTCCGGGTCGCGTTCGGTCACCGAGCCCGGTGACGTGCCGTCACCGCCGGAGACCGCCCCGGCGACGACGAGGGCAACGAAGGTCGCCACTCCGGTGATCAGCCACACGCCGCTGCGTCGGCGCTTCGTCGGCTTCCGGGCGGTTGGGCGTCGATTGGGTTGGGTGCCACTCACGCGTCTCATTCTCCTGTCACGAAGGGGTGCGATCTGGGGTGGATCGCCGTGCTGCCGCCCGATCCGGGCCACCGATGCGGGGGACCGTAGCGACCTGCGAGAGGGCGCCGGATCAGACCCCTGGGGGCGGAGGAGTGGGGCTGGCCGCTTGCTCGCACCGCGGGTGCCGTGTGGTCGGCCGAACCGGTTGTCTCGGGGATGGCGGTCCTCCAGGAGGCGGCGATCGGACCGTACACCCTCCCCTCGACTGGAATGTCAAGTCGGTGTCGATGGGCGGCCGAGGGCAGTCCCGACGCCCGGCACCGCGGAGCGCGCTGCGACTGCCTCCCCGCGGAGGGCGCGGCGATCGTGGGGCTCGTGCACTCCGCTCACACCACCTCCAGGAGCCGATCGGCGGCCGATGCCGGGGAGAGGTGTGTGGTGTCGATGCGGAGATCGGGGGAGTCAGGCGCCTCGTAGGGCGCGGAGACCCCGGTCATGTTGGGCACCTCCCCGGCGCGCGCCCTCGCGTACAGCCCCTTGGGGTCCCGCATCGAGCACACGGCGAGGGGGGCGTCCACGAACACCTCGACGAACCGCACGCCTGCAGTCGCATGGATGGAGCGCACGGCCTCGCGCGCCTCCCGATACGGACTGATCGCCGCGGCCACGGCGACTGCTCCGGCATCGGCCATGAGCAGGGCCACTTCTCCGATGCGGCGAACGTTCTCGGCTCGGTCGGCGGGGGAGAAGCCGAGATCGGAGTTGAGCCCGTGTCGGAGGTTGTCGCCGTCGAGGCGGTAGCAGAGCCTTCCGCGGGTGAGCAGCGCCTCCTCGAGTGCGACGGCGATGGTCGACTTGCCCGAGCCGGAGAGGCCCGTGAGCCACACCGTGAGGCCCTCACCCCCGCTCACGGCCGTCCGGGTCTGCCGGTGGACCGCGGAGCGGTGCCAGGTGACGTCCCCCTCGACACTCATGCGCCCGCGCCGATGATCATGCCGCCGCCCACGGTGGCGAATGTCGACTCGTCGATGAGGATGAAGGACCCTGTTGTGCGATTGGCACGGTAGGGGTCGTGGAACAAGGGCTGGCTGGTGCGCATGGACACGCGGCCGATCTCGTTGAGGTCCAGTCGGGTGGCGGATCCGTCCTCGCGCGTCGTGTTGATGTCGACGCGGTAGCGCAGGTCGCGCACCACGGCCTTCACCTGCGTGGTGGTGTGCCGGACCACGTACCGTCGGCCCGGCACGAGGGGGGTCTCCTCCGACAGCCACGCCACCATCGCCTCCAGGTCCTGCCCAGAGGAGGGCCGATCCTCGGGTCGGCACACCATGTCGCCTCGGCTGATGTCGACGTCATCGCCGAGCCGGAGCACCGCACTCATCGGGGGGAACGCCGACTCGACCGGGCCTTGGGCGGTGTCGATGGCCGTGATCGTGGTGGTGGAGCCCGATGGGAGCACCACGACCTCGTCACCCACCGCGAGGGTGCCGGCGACCACCGTGCCCGCGTAGCCGCGGTAGTCCTCGTAGCCGGTCCTGTGCGGTCGGATGACGTACTGGACGGGGAACCGGGCGCCGACGCGGTGGTGATCGTCATCGACGCGGGTCTCCTCCAGGAGCGGGAGCAAGGGCTGCTCGCCATACCAGGACATCATCGGTGATCGCTCGACCACGTTGTCGCCGAGGAGGGCGGACATGGGGACGAAGCGGATGTCTCGGATCGCCAACGCGTCGGAGAAGTCACGGAAGTCGGAGACGATCTCCCGGTAGCGGTCCTCGGACCAGCCGACGAGGTCCATCTTGTTCACGCACACGACGAGCCGTGGCACGCTCAGCAAGGAGGCGAGGAAGGCATGGCGGCGTGTCTGTTCGGTGATCCCGTGGCGTGCATCGATCAGGATGAGCACGAGATCCGCCGTGGAGGCCCCGGTCACCATGTTCCTCGTGTATTGGATGTGCCCGGGCGTGTCGGCGACGACGAACTTGCGCCTGGGGGTCGCGAAGTACCGGTGCGCGACGTCGATGGTGATGCCCTGCTCCCGTTCGGCTCGCAGCCCATCGGTGAGCAACGACAGGTCCACGTAGTCCGCACCACGCTGCGCGGAGGCACGTTCTATCGCCTCGAGCTGATCCGAGAACACCTGCTTGGTGTCGTACAGCAGCCGCCCGATGAGCGTCGACTTCCCGTCGTCCACCGACCCCACGGTGGCAATCCGCATGAACTCCATCAGAAGTACCCCTCTCTCTTCCTGTCTTCCATGGCCGTGTCCGAACGCCGGTCGTCGGCTCGTGAGGTGCCGCGCTCGGTGACGCGAGCCGCGGCGACCTCGGCGATCACCGATGCCAGGTCTGCTGCCGACGACTCCGTGGCGGCGGTGCATGTCATGTCGCCGACGGTCCGGAACCGGACGAGACGTTCGACGGTCCGCTCGCCGGAGATCATCGGGACGTGTGGGCTCTCGGCCAGCAGCATCCCGTCGCGCTCGAAGACCCGACGCCGGTGGGCGAAGTAGAGGGAGGGGAGCGCCAGATCCTCGGCCTCTATGTACTGCCAGATGTCGAGTTCGGTCCAGTTCGAGATGGGGAACACCCGGATGTGCTCCCCAATGCGGTGCAGCCCGTTGTAGAGGTTCCACAGCTCGGGTCGCTGCCGCTTCGGGTCCCACTGCCCGAGCTCGTCCCGGAACGAGAAGACCCGCTCCTTGGCCCGGGACTTCTCCTCGTCGCGGCGGGCACCGCCGAAGACCATGTCGAAGCGATGTCGAGCGATCGCCTCGAGGAGGGGCACCGTCTGCAGGAGGTTGCGGGATGAACGTGGCCCCGGCTCCTCCACCACGATGCCGCGATCGATGGCGTCCTGCACCGAGGCCACGATGAGGTGGGCATCCAACTCATCCACGACGCGGTCCCTGAACTCGAGGACCTCCCGGAAGTTGTGCCCGGTGTCGACGTGCATCACGGGGAACGGCAATCGCGCGGGAGCGAACGCCTTCGCGGCAAGCCGGAGCAGCACGGCCGAGTCCTTCCCGCCCGAGAACAGCAGCACCGGACGCTCGCCCTGCGAGACCGCCTCGCGAAGGATGTGGATGGACTCGGCCTCGAGGATGTGCAGGTGGCTCATCCGATGCGTGCGGTGCAGGGTCATGCCGACCCCCCCGGCTGCGCCGGCACCGTGAGTGCACCCCCGCTCAGCCCAGGCGCCGCAGCCATCACCCGGGGCTCCCCCACGGTTGGCCCGATGAGCCACACGGCGGGCGCCACGACCGAGACCTCCCCGGCCGCCACGGCCCCGAGCGTGGCGACCACCACCCGCTCCCGGGGGGTGGAGCCGCGCTCCACGAACGCCACCGGCTCGTGGGGTGGGCGGCCGTACAGGATCAATTGCGTGGCGATCTCGGCGCGGTGCCCGACGCCCATGAGGACGACGAGGGTCTCCAACGGGGCGAATCGTCCCCAGTCGTCCCGGGGGCCATCCTTCAGCCGGCCCGAGACGACCGTGAAGGACGACGAGACGGCTCGTCGGGTCATCGGGAAGCCCGAGAGCGTCGGAACGGCCACGGCCGAGGTAAGCCCGGGGATCACCTCGACGTCGATGCCTGCTGCGGTGAGCCGCTCCGCCTCCTCGGCTCCCCGTCCGAAGACCATCGGATCGCCACCCTTGAGTCGGATGACGGTCCTCCCGGCGGATGCGTGGTGGATGAGCAGTTCGGAGATGCGTTCCTGGGTGCCGTCGCCGTGGTTCGACCCGGGACGCTTCCCGACGTCGACGAGGAGCGCATCCGGGGCGAGCGCGAGGACGTCGCGCTCGATCAGGCGGTCATGCAGCACGATGTCCGCGCGCTCCAGGGCCCGCACGGCCCGTACCGTGAGGAGGTCCGCGGCCCCGGGGCCGGAGCCGACGAGGAACACTCGACCCTGGGTCATGGCGTCCCCTCCTTGTGGTGGAGCCCGCACTCCCGGCGGTCCCCATCCCATCGGCCGGACCGGTCGTCGCGTGTGCCGAAGGTGGGGAGCGTGCACGGGGCGCACCCGATGCTCGTGTACCCATCGGCGTGGAGTGGGTTGCGTGGGATGTCGTTCTCCTTGGCGTAGTGGTCGATCTGCTCCCACGTCCAGTCGAGGAGGGGGAGCACCTTCGTGATGGTCCGGCCCGTGCCCAGGGCACGCTGCTCCACATGTCGCGCGGACGCCCGTTCGGTGGTCTGTTCGCGTCGGAGCGCAGCGAACCAGAGGTCGTGGCTCGCGAGGGCCCGCTCGGCGGGTGCGACCTTCAGGAGCGCGCAGCACTGATCGCGGTCGCCGCCGAACCGACTCTCCAGGGGGTTGGGAGTGGACAGATCCTCCGGGTCGGGTCGGGCGACATGGAGGTCGAGGTCCCACAGGTCGCGGATCTCCTCCAGGAACCCGAGGGTCTCGGGGAAGTGTTGCCCCGTGTCCACGAAGATCACGGGGATCCCGGGATGCTGCACCCTGATCCGGTGGAGGAGCACGAGCCCCCCGAGTTGCGTGGAGATTGTCACGGCGGGACTCCGGCTCGCGTCGAGTGCCCGGTTGATGAGACGGTCCGTTCGCTCGATCGTGGAGGGGGCCCGGAGCCCGTCGGCAGGCACGGTGAGCCCCCCCACGCGCCGCGCTGCCTCGCTGACGAGGGCGAGGGGCAGCCCCGGCAACTCGGCGGCGGCAGCCAGGCCGAGCGGACTCATCTTGGCCAAGGTCTTGGCGGTGACGTCGATGGTCTTCTCCGGGCCGAGCCTGGCAGCGAGGCCCTCGAACTGGGTGGCCAGGAAGACGAGCGTGACGGCATCCTGGAGGATGCGTGCCTCGGGGTCGGAACTCCTTCCCCGCGTCGCCAGCAGTTCCTCCACGCGACCGATCACCCCGGAGTCGTAGCCGACGTCCCGGAGGAGCCCGCCGATCTCGGACACCTGGTGCTTCCGCGCCTCTCGGCGCCACGCCAGGTACCCGGACCGGTCCATCGGGAACGTGGCCCGCGGCAGGGACCAGCGGAGCAGGTGGTGGGCGCGCCCGGCCAGGACGAGCGCATCGCTCGGCATGATGGCGAGGCGGGAGACCCAGTCCACGGCAAGTCGTCCCTGATGGGCGGCCAGGGCGACCTCGGCGCCGTCGACCAGCACGCGGTTGGGATCGGCAGCGTTGGCGTCGTCGATCGCCTGCATGGCCAGGGTGAGGCGAGTGTGCTGTGCTAGCCGCATTCCGACGCTCCCAGGGACACCCTGAATGGGGTGATCTCGTCGTAGTCGACGTAGAAGTCGGGGGCGTCGAGAGGGGAGGGCGGGTCCAGGAGGTCGGCCACGAGCGGATGCAGGGACTTCGCTCCTCCCCGGCGGGCGAGCCAGGAATGGAACGTCTCCCCGGCTCTCCGTTCTTCGACGAACGCGCGCACGACCCGCGCCACCGCCACCGGCGTTGCCTTGGCGGGGACCTTCCCGACCCGTGTCCCGAACCGAACCTCTTCGTCGCCCAAGTGGCCCCCGACCAGCATCTGGTAGCCGGGGAGGGCACGATCGTGCGACCGGCGCTCGACGCCGTGGAAGCCGATGTCGGCGACATGATGGTGACCGCAGGAGTTCGAGCAGCCCGAGATGTTGACGCGGATGCCGCCGACCTCGGCCAAGCCCTCCTCGTCGAGGGCGTCTTCGATCGCCTTTGCCAGGCCCCGGGATTGGGTGACCGCCAGGTTGCAGGTGTCGGCACCCGGGCATGAGACGATGTCGCGGAGGAGCTCGGCGCCGGGATCCGCCATCGAGATGGCATCGAGTCGCCCGTGCAGTGCTCGCACCCGGCTCTCTTCGATGCCCCTGAACACGAGGTTCTGGCGGTTCGTGACACGGACGTCGGCATCGAAGTCGTCCTGGATCTCGGCCAGGGCGGTGAACCCGGCGGCGGTGATGTCTCCCAGCTTGACCCTGGCATACACGGACGCGGTCCCGTCTGGTCGCCCCGTGATGACGTTGGCGTCCCGCCATCGCCGGTACGGATCGCGTGACGCAATCGTCACCGCGACGTCTCGTCTGTGATTCGCGCGGACGGCCGGGTCCGCCAGCGTGGGTGCGTCTCCCGTTGCGAGCACACGCTTCGGCACCCCGGCCGGCCAGGTTCCCTTCACATCCGGGTCATCACGGAGTTCGAGGATCGCTCGGCGGACGTCTTCGGCACCGCTCGCCTTCAGGACCCACTTGAACCGGGCTCGGAGCCTGTTCGTGCGGTTGCCCGTCGCGTCGAAGACCCTGACGGCTGCCTCGACCGTGGCCATGAGGTCCTCTCGACGCGTGAACGGCTCCAGCGCGACGGCTGCGCGGGGGCTCGCTCCCAACCCGCCTCCCAGGTAGACCCGGAAGCCGGGCTCGGTGCCGCCGTCGGGGAGCGACCGGCTGGTGGCGACCACGCCCACGTCGTTGAACATGGCCTGGCCGCAGTCGACGTCGCACCCGGAGAAGTTGATCTTCATCTTCCGGGGGAGGCGCTGGGCGATCGGGTTGCGGAGTAGGTGGTGGGTGACGGCTTCGGCCCATGGTGAGACATTGAGGACCTCCAGGGGGCAGGCACCCGCCAGGTGGCATCCCTGTACCGTGCGGACCGTGTCGCCGCAGGCCTCCCTCGTGGTGAGGCCGACTGCCCCGAGGATCCGAAGCACCCTGGGGATGCGCTCGAGGTCCACGAAGTGGAACTGGAGGTTCTGGCGGGTGGTGAGATGCCCCCAGCCCCTGGAGAACTCCCCGGCAATCAGGGCGAACGCCCTGAGCTGGCTCGAATCGACGGCCCCGTAGGGGATCTTGACCCGGACCATGTGGTTGGATCCTCCCTGGCGTTGCCCGTAGATCCCGTTGGCGAGACGGAACGCGCGGAAGTCCTCGTCATCGACGTCACCGGCGTGATACCGCGCCAGCATGTCGTCGAATCGGTGGATGTCCTCGAGGATGTCGGGGAGGATCGTCGGTGCTGCCGGCGCGGTCATGGTGTCGCTCCCGCCACCGCGTCGGGCTGCCGTCCCTTCACCGGGAAGGCGTCGAGGAGGTGTCGGCGGGCGTCCTCGTCCCGGCCTGCGCCGAGGAGGGTGAACGCCACGTCGAGGGCTTCGCCCCACCCGTCGAGCTCCGATGTCCCGTGCACGGCAGCTGCCACGAGTCGAGCCTCGGAGGCGATCGCCAGCAGCCTCGCGTGGGTACCGTCGAACGCCTCCTCGAGCTTCTTGCGGAGCCACGTCGCGACGGCGGGACTCCGCCCCGCCGTGGAGACGGCGACGGAGAGGTCGCCGGAACGGGCGACCGCCGGGAGTGTGAACTCACAGTGCGCCGGGTCGTCGGCGGCGTTGACGAGCACGCCCCTCGCGAGCGCCTCCTCGTGCACCAGGGAGTCGACGGTCGGGTCCCCGGTGGCCGTGATCACGAGGCGTTTCCCTTCGAGGTCGGCGGGCTCGAACCGGCGAGGGAGCCATCGGAGGTCGGGATGCCCGGAGATCTCCGTGACGGTGCGTGGTGCGACCACGGTGACGAGTGCCTCCGCGGCCACGAGACCCCGGGCCTTCCTCGCGGCCACCGGGCCGCCTCCCACCACGAGGCAGTGGCGACCGCCGAGGAGGAGGGTGACGGGGTAGCCCGGCGCGAGGCCGGATCGGTCTAGATGTGGTGGCTCAGGTGTCGATGTGTGGGTGGTGGGCATGGTGTGGGGTCCTTCCGGGCAACAAAAAACCGCCTCCGTGTCTTCGAGACGGAGGCGGTGAGAAAAAGACTCGTTGGGATGGAGCAGTTCTAGATGGCGGCTCCTCTGCCTCCGCTGGGGTGACAACACAGGCAACACGACATCGCGACGCCGTCGAGGGCGCGCGTCGACTCAACCGAGGTGAGCACTGGGTTCTGTCGTCCGGTCATCGGAGCATGCATCCTTGCTGGTTCCGTGGCGGGCAGTATACGCACGGCCACGCGGGGCTCCGTCCGTGTCGATGGGCTCGCCCGATCCTTGGACTTCACCCGCTTTCGTGGACCACGTGTTTGTGTGTTCATGCGACTTTCTGTTCGTATTCGAGGGGTGTGAGATGTCCGAGGCGGGCTTGGTGGCGGGTCCGGTTGTAGAACACCTCGATGTAGTCGAAGAGGGCTACTCGCAGGTGGCTGCGTGAAGCGAACCTCTCGACTCGGTGGATCCAGTGCAGCTCCTTTTTTGACACACCGGGAGTGCCACCACGGCGAGGAAGCGGTACTTGACCCTCCACCCGACTGGAAGGTGTACGGTGGCGCCGACCGGCACCACGAACACGCGTCGGTGCCGTCCACTCGAAAGGAACAGACCATGGCCACCAAGGTTCTCGATGTACCCGACATCTCCTGCGGGCACTGCAAGATGTCGATCGAAGGGGCGGTCGCGCCCATCAACGGCGTCGACGACGTCGAGGTCACCATCGACCAGCGGACGGTGTCGGTGGCGTACGACGGGTCCGACGACACCCTCCGGGCGGTCATCGACGCGATCGCGGGACAGGGCTACGAGGTCGCAGGTGCCTGACATCGGCCCCTCGCGGGGCGGACGGGTGCAGCGCACCCGTGCGCGAACCCGCCGCCCCACGCGGTCGCCCGCGACCCGACCGGACGCCGGCCCCTCCGGAGACCAGCGATGAGCGAGCAGGCCGACACGGTGACGTTCGAGGTCGAGGGCATGACGTGCGCGTCGTGCGCACTGCGCATCGAGCGCGTCCTCGGCAAGCAGATGGGCGTCGCCAGTGCCGTGGTGAACTACGCGGGCCACGAAGCCCGGGCACAGCTCCTCCCCGGCGCCGATCTCGCCGAATTGGCTGCGGCGGTGGACAAGATCGGCTACCGGATCCGTCCCGTCGAGGAGGACCGGGAGCGGTCCTCGGTCACCGAGAAGTACGCCGAGGAGGCGCGCTTCCAGCGCAGTCGGGTGATCGCCGCCGCCGCGCTGAGCATCCCCGTCCTGCTCCTCGCCCAGTTCGTCCCCGACGCCGCCTGGTCGATGGGCATCCAGTTCGTCTTCACGACGATCGTCCTGTTCGGGTTCGGCGCCCAGTTCCACACGGCCACCTACAAGCAACTCAAGAGCCTCAGCCCGGCCATGGACACGCTGGTGACCGTCGGCACGGTCGCAGCGTGGGCCTTCTCGGTGTTCTCGATGTTCACCGGGGCCCACCTCTTCTTCGAGACGGCCGCGATCATCGTCACCCTCATCCTGCTCGGCCGCTTCTTCGAGGCCCGGGCCAAGGGCCAGGCCTCGAACGCGATCACCAAGTTGCTCGAGATCGGCGCGAAACAGGCTCGGGTGGTGCGCGACGGCAGCGAGGTGATGATCCCGATCGAGGAACTGGTGGTGGGCGACACCATCGTCACACTCCCCGGCGAGAAGATCGCCACCGACGGCACGGTCGTCGCGGGCGGCTCGAGCGTCGACGAGTCGATGCTCACCGGCGAATCGGTGCCCGTCCCCAAGGCGGCCGGTGACAACGTGTACGGCGCCACCGTCAACCAACAGGGGAGGCTCGAGTTCGTCGCGACGAAGGTCGGCAAGGAGACCGCCCTCTCGCAGATCGTCCGACTCGTCGAGGAAGCCCAGGCGACCAAGGCGCCGGTGCAGAAACTGGCAGACCGGGTCAGCGGTGTCTTCGTGCCGTCGGTGATCGTGGCCGCGCTGGTCGTGTTCGTGGTCTGGCTCTCCATCTCGGGGACGGTGAGTGTCGCCCTCGCCAACGCGGTGGCAGTCCTCATCATCGCCTGCCCGTGTGCGATGGGCCTGGCGACGCCCACCGCCATCATGGTGGGCTCCGGGAGGGGTGCCGAGCTCGGCGTCCTGTTCAAGAACGCCGAGGTGTTCGAGCGCGCGAAGCGGGTCGATGTTGTCGTCTTCGACAAGACAGGGACCCTCACCAGGGGGGCGATGACGCTCACCGACGTCGTCGCCGACGCCGACGAGGGCCGGCTGTTGTACCTCGCCGGGTCCGTCGAGGGCGCCAGTGAGCATCCCATCGGCAAGGCCGTGGCACTCGGCGCCGAGGAACGCGACGTCGAGTTGGTGGTGCCCAGCGAATTCACCGCCCACGGCGGCCATGGCGTGGTGGGTACCGTCAGCGATGTCGTCGTGGCGGTCGGGACGCCAGCGTTCATGACCGAACGGGGCTTGGCCGTCGCCCCGCACCACCTGGAGGCCATGGCGGCCATCCAGGAGCAGGGCCGCACCGCCTTCCTCGCCGGCTGGGAGGGGGAGGTGCGCGGGGTCCTCGGCGTCGCCGACACGGTGCGCGACACCGCCGCCGCCGCGATCGCCCGGCTCCACGACCAGGGGATCGAAGTGGTGATGCTCACCGGCGACAACCGGCGCACGGCCGAGGTGATCGCCGCCCAGGTCGGCATCGACCGGGTCATCGCCGAGGTCCTCCCCGCCGACAAGGCAGCAGAGGTGGCCCGCCTCGCCGATCGGGGGCACTCGGTGGGATTCGTCGGCGACGGCATCAACGACGCACCCGCGCTCACCCGAGCCGACCTCGGGATGGCCGTCGGATCAGGAACCGACGTGGCGATCGAAGCCGGGGACGTGGTGCTCATGAGCGGGGACCCGATGCTCGCCGTCACCGCGCTCACACTGGCGAGGTCGACCTTCAGGACCATCATCCAGAACCTCTTCTGGGCCTTCGGCTACAACACGGCGGCGATCCCCCTCGCGGCGGTCGGGCTTCTCAGCCCCATGATCGCCGCCGCTGCCATGGCCTTCTCGTCGGTGTCGGTCGTCACGAACTCGGTGCGGCTGCGCCGGTTCGGCCGGTGATGACGCCGTCTCCCCGTCGAGGATCGACGGGGAGACGGCGTGGTCCGTCAGGGATGTGACGGGTCGCGGAGGATCCCCGCGGCCTCCTGCTCGCTCCGAACGAACGCCACGATCTTCTTGACGTCGTCCGGGTCGAGTCCGCCGACCGGCGCCATGGATCCGAAGTTCCAGTGATGGGCCTGGACGCCGAGCTGCACGGCACGCAGGAACGCCTCGTCGCCGTGGTGGTTGGGGGCGTAGATGGCATTGAGGAACGGGGGACCCGTGTCGGTGCCGGTGAGATCGGGGCCGTGGCACGTGGCACAGTTGGCCTGGAAGAGTTCCCCACCTGCGGCGACGACCGCCGGGTCTCGCTCCGTCACGGACCCCGGGGGCGGGGACTCGTCACCGGCCAGGGCGCCGGCGACGACGAGGGCGACGAAGGCGACGACGCCGGTGATGAGCCAGGTCCGGCTGCCGCGGTCCCTTCTCGACTTCTTGGCGGCAGGGCGCCGGCGCTTCTTGGGTTGGGTGCGACTCACGGTTCTCATTCTCCTGTCACGAGGGGGTGTGTTCCGGGTTGGCTGGCCCTGCGTCCTCTCCGATGTCGGACACCGATGCGAGCAACCGATGTGAGGCGCCCGACGGTGCCCGAACTCTCGCCCGGGCGGGGGAGTGGGGCCGATCCTCAGCCCTCGAGTCGGCGACGGCAACAGGGATCGCACGGTCGGTGGGGAGGGAGGCCGACCCCAGGAGCAGGATGGCGGCAGCCACGAGGAGGACATCGGCGATGTTGAACGTCGTACGGCCCAACGAAAGCCAGTCCACGACTGCGTTGGCGGGGAACCCCGGCCGCTCGACGAGGCGGTCGACGAGGTTGCCGAGTGCGCCAGCGGTCAGCAACGCGGCACCGACCGCGCGCCGCGGGGTCGGTCCGCCCAACAGCGTACGCGTGGCGACGCCGACCACGACCAGCGTGATGACGGTCATCGTCCAGACCGGGAGCGCGACGATCCCCAGGAGGATGCCCCGGTTGGCCACGAGCCGAAGGTGGAGCGGTCCGACATGGGACGGGCCGAGTGCGAGGAGGTCGACGGCCACCGCCTTGGAGACCTGATCGAGTGCGAGGCCCACGGACGCGATCACGGCCGCTCGCAGCACTCGACCTGCGGTGCCGACAGAACTGGGTGTCTCTACGATGGTGATCCTCTCAGCGGCGCGGCGAGGACCGTACACTCTCCCCTCGACTGGAACGTCAAGCCGGCGACGGGTGGGGGGCGCGTGCCGTCGACGCCGGTGTTGGCCGTCCCCGACGCGGTGACGTCGGATACTCGTGGGGCCACGACCCCCGCAGCGACCGGGCCCGACGCACGAACGCGAAAGGGCCACCCCATCCAAACCCCGCGCACGTGCAGGGCGTTGCGGAGGGGTGGCCGAGGGTCATCGGGAGGCGTTCAGGACGTCCGCCCTCAGTCGGGTGTACGTCGATGGATGGCTCTCTTCGGCGCGGAGGGGCCGCCGTCAGGCGCTCTTGGCGGCGACAGCGTCCTCGGACGGGTCGTCGGACGGGTTCTCGGCGGCTGCCTTCGCCGTGGCTTCCTCTGCCTCGCGGACGAGTTGGGCGGCGTGCAGGCGAGCCGCCAGTGCGCCGTAGGGTCCCTGGGTGGGAACGTGGTGTTCGGTGACCATGTGGAGTGGATCGGCACCGAGGAGGGGGTGGTTGAGGGAATTCGCCCACCGACGATGGCGGGATGGCCACTCCCAGGGGTGGACTCTCAGGTGAGGTGTTTGCGGAGCACCGCCCACGTGTCCGCCGTGGCCAGGCGAGTGCGCATCGATGCAAGCGTCGCGACGAAGGTTGGAACGGCTCGTGCCGGGTCCATGGGGTTGGGTCGCATCGCCCTGAGTACGGCCTTGCGTGGGCGCAGGATCACGATGTCCGTGTCCGGCCACGCCCGCTGGATCAACCCGATCTCCTCCTCGAGTGACTTCCGTCCGACGCGATCGAGCACCGACTCGAGGGGGTGGGCGGTGAGGCTCGACTCCTCCGAGGCCATTGGAGCGATCACGAGGACGAGGTCCAAGGGATCGCGACTCGCCAGGACGAGGTCGGCGTGCGTGCCGGATGCAATGCCTCCGTCCACGTACGGCGTGCCGTCGATCACGTAGGGATCGAACACGATCGGCACGGCCGAGGACGCCGACGCAGCCTCGTAGAGGGTGACGTCGGGCGCGGCCTCGGTGCCGAAGGCGACGCGCTCCCTGGAGTTGAGGTCGAAGGCGACGCAGATGGTGCCTCGTTCGGGCCAGTCGTGGGCCTTCTCGCCGATGAGATGCTCGACCCAGTCACCGATGCCCGAGGCGCTGAACCGTCCCGGTGCCCCCAGAACGAGACTCACGCCGGGGTTCCGGATGCCCGGGAGGATGCCCCTTCGCACCCACCTGCCGAACCCGGCAAGGTTCTGCTTCTTGTAGAGCAGTTGCGAGATGCGGGCAGTGACGTCGTCTTGGTCCTCCTGGCCGCGCACGAGCAGGTCCACGTGGAGGCCGCCGGCCCTGGTGATGGCAGCCACCGTGGAACCGGCCGACGTGCCGATGATGACCTCTGCCTCGTCGGGATCCCACTCGGTTGCCAGTCGGAGCGCCATGAGGCATCCCAACTCATATGCGGCGCCACTGACGCCGCCGCCACCGAGGACGATCCCGACCCGACTCACGACCGCGAGGCTAGATGCCCTGCGGGCTGGCACTGTCGGCCATCGGTAGCCTTTCGACGCGCCTCAACCGGGAGTTCCATGCCTGCGACACCGATCCCGAGCGACCTCGACATCGCGCGCTCCGCCGCGATTCGCCCCATCGAGGAGGTCGCAGGTGCCTACGGGCTCACGCCGGACGACCTCATCCCGTTCGGCCACACGAAGGCCAAGGTGCACCTCGACGCGCTCCCACGGATCGCCCATCGGCCGAAGGGCCGGTACATAGACGTCACCGCCATCACACCGACCCCGCTCGGGGAGGGAAAGACCACGACCACCGTGGGCCTCGTCCAGGGCCTCGGCCGACTCGGCCACAAGGCCATCGCAAACATCCGCCAACCATCGATGGGTCCGACCTTCGGGATCAAGGGCGGCGCTGCCGGGGGCGGGTACAGCCAGGTCGTGCCGATGGACGAGTTCAACCTCCACCTCACCGGGGACATCCACGCCATCTCGATCGCCCATAACCTCGTCGCGGCGGCCATCGACGCCAGGTGGTACCACGAGCGCAGGCTCTCCGACGAGGACCTCGAACGGCTTGGCCTCGATCGACTCGACATCGACGCCTACCGCGTTGCCTGGCGCCGTGTCGTGGACGTCAACGACCGCGCCCTGCGCAATATCATCGTGGGCCTCGGTGGGTCGCCCGACGGCCGCCCGAGGGAGAGTGGGTTCGACATCAGCGTCGCGTCCGAACTCATGGCGATTCTCGCCCTCGTCGACGGCGTGGACCACCGCTCGGCATTGCGGAACCTGCGCGAGCGCGTCTCGCGCGTCGTGGGCGGATGGTCGAACGATGGGCGTCCGCTCACCCTCGAGGACTTCCGCGTCGCCGGCGCCGTCACCGTCCTCCTCCGCGAAGCACTCCACCCCACGATCATGCAGACGCTCGAGGGCCAGCTTGCGTTCGTGCACGCCGGGCCGTTCGCGAACATTGCCCACGGCAACTCCTCGATCCTCGCCGATCGCCTCGCCCTCCACCTCGGCGACTACGTGGTCACCGAATCGGGTTTCGGTGCGGACATGGGCCTCGAGAAGTTCGCAGACATCAAGTGTCGGGTGAGTCATCTCGCTCCCGATGCGGTCGTCCTCGTCGCCACGGTGCGCGCCCTGAAGACCCACGGGGGAGGCCCCAAGCTGGTTGCGGGCCGACCCCTCGACCGCGCCTATACCGAGGAGAACATCTCCCTGCTGTCCGCCGGGCTCAGCAACCTCGAGGCCCACGTCCACAACGGCCGGAGGTTCGGGGTGCCGGTGGTGGTGGCCGTGAACGTGTTCTCGACCGACTCGGAGGCCGAGATTCGACTCGTCGAGCGAGCAGCGCTCGATGCGGGCGCCTTCGCCGCAGTCCGCTCCACCCACTGGGAGCACGGCGGGGCGGGCGCCGACTCGCTCGCCGAAGCGGTCGTCGCCGCTGCCGAGAGCGAGTCGGAATTCCGGTACCTCTATCCGCTGAACCTCTCGCTGAAGGAAAAGATAGAGATCATCGCCACGGAGATCTACGGCGCCGCGGACGTGGAGTACACGAGGAACGCCGACCGGCAACTCGCCTGGTACGAGGAGGCGGGGTACGGCTACCTCCCCATCTGCATGGCGAAGACCCACCTCTCGATCAGCCATGACGTGACTCGCAAGGGGGCACCGCGCGGCTACACCCTTCCCGTGCGGGAGGTGCGGGCCTCGGTGGGCGCAGGATTCGTCTACCCGCTCGTCGGGGAGATGCGCACCATGCCGGGGTTCGGAGCCACACCGGCCTTCATGGATGTCGACATCGACGACGACGGCGAGGTCGTCGGCCTGTTCTGAACGGCCGAGGAGCGATGGTGAGCCGGACGGCTTCCTAGGATCACCCGATGCAGCCCCGCCATATGACGTCCGAGCGCGACCGAAGGCGTGTGGCAGAGTTCCTCGACCTACTGGGCGGCGATGAAGCCCACACGTCCGTTGGGGAGCGGAAACGCATCGGTCTCGCCCACGGCCAGCCGGCCGTTGGAATCGAGGAGGACGGTGTCCTTGTGGCGGCGCTCATGGAGACGAAGGGCCGCCCACCCACCGTCGAGGTTGCCGCCCTGGACGGTCGGAACGAAGAGGCAAGGCAGCTCTTCTCGTGGGCCGTCGAGCACCTCGGCCGCGTGCGTGCGTGGTCACTCGGTGACAGATGGGGTTCGCTCCTCACCGACCTCGGATTCGTCGCCGAACGAGAGCTCCATCGCATGGAGGTCTCGCTCCCGCTCGAACCCGTGCCCTGCGAGTTCGTAGAGACGGGGTTCGAGGAGGCCCACCTGGCGCAATGGTTGGACGTGAACAACGCGGCCTTCGCCGGCCATCCCGAGCAGGGCGACTGGGATCGGGAGGACTTCGAGGAGCGCACCGAGCTCGAGTGGTGGGATCCTCAGGACCTGCGCATGGCCTGGGACGGCGATCGCCTCGCGGGGTTCTGCTGGACCAAGGTGCACCCGCACGCTCGCGGTGAGATCTATGTCATCGGCCTGCATCCCGACTACCACGGTCGGGGGTGGGGGAACGCGCTGGTGATGGAAGGCCTCCGCCACGTCGGCGAGGCCAGGGGCTGTTCTACGGGGATGCTGTACGTGGACGCTGCGAACGTGGCGGCGAAGTCCACCTACGAACGGATCGGCTTCGCTTCGGTGAGCGTTGACCGGTGCTACATCCGCTGGAACTGATCAGCCGAAACTGCGCTGGCAGGACGGGCACTCGACGTCCGACTCGCGGGTCGGGGCGAAACACCACGGGCAGGGGAGATCCGCCGTGGCGTCGGCTCGCAGATCGATCGTCTGCCAGTCATCGGGCCTGATCCTTGGCGGGTTCTTGAAGATCCCGAGCATCTGATGTGTCCTCCTGTGCCTCCTTTCGGCAGCGTACGAGACGTCACCCGCGGGCGCGCGGATTTCGCGACCCCGGCCCGAATGCCCGGACGCCAGTGCGGGAGGCCTCACTACCCTCCCTCCGATGCAGATCACCCTCCCCGACGGCAGCGAGCGCGAGTACCCGGATGGCGCCTCCGGCCTCGACGTCGCCTCGAGCATCGGAAGCCGCCTCGCAAAGGCAGCCGTGGCGGTCCGCTTCGACGGCGAGCTCCGTGACCTCACCAGCCCGCTCCCGGGCGACGGCGCGCTCGAGATCATCACTGAGGCGACCGACGACGGACGGCACATCCTCCGCCACTCGGCGGCCCACATCATGGCCCAGGCGGTCCTCGAGCTCTTTCCCGGCGCAACCTTTGCGATCGGCCCGCCGATCCAGGACGGCTTCTACTACGACTTCGCCGTGGAGGACCCCTTCACCCCGGATCACATCGAGCGCATCGAGGCAAAGATGCTGGAGATCATCGGAGAGGACCAGCCCTTCGTCCGTGAGGAGATGTCGAAGCGGGACGCCCTTGAGGTCTTCGCCCGGCATCGGTTCAAGGTCGAGATCATCGAGAACGTGGACGAGTCCGAGGTCGGGGGTGGGGACGTCGTGTCCGCCTACCGCAACACCGAGGCGTTCACCGACCTCTGTCGAGGTCCCCACATCCCTTCGACTGGCCGACTGAAGGCGTTCAAGCTCCAACGGGTGGCAGGCGCCTACTGGCGGGGCGACGAGAACCGCGAGCAGCTCCAGCGCATCTACGGGACGGCCTGGGAGTCCAAGCAGGCCCTCGAGGAGCACCTCCACAGGTTGGAGG
>CAZRJG010000042.1:0-19775 GCA_964600365.1 uncultured Acidimicrobiia bacterium | reverse complement strand
GTCGAGAACGCCGCCGAGATCGCACTCGAGCACAACCTCGGGCTCACCTGCGACCCCATCGGCGGCTTGGTCCAGGTGCCGTGCATCGAGCGCAACGCCATCGGAGCGGTGAAGGCGATCGCAGCTGCGTCCATGGCGCTGCGGGGTACGGGAGCGCACCTCGTACCGCTCGATAGCGCGATAGAGACCATGCGCCAGACCGGCGAGGACATGCACAGCAACTACAAGGAGACGAGCCTCGGTGGCCTCGCGGTGAACGTCACCGCGTGCTGAACCCCCGAGGGGTTCGGTTCCGCACCTTGGTCGTGGGTCGCGACGAGCAACCCGTCCACACCGTCATCCGATCGGGTCGCGACCCAGGCGACGTTGCCCTGACCCGTCGACGTCCTGAGGCGGGTTGCCGGCGCTCAGCAGGCGTCGAGAAAGTTCCGCAAGAGGTGCTTGCCCTCCGCGGTGAGGACCGATTCAGGGTGAAACTGCACGCCATGGATCGGGAGCTTCCTATGGCGGACGCCTTGCACGGTGCCGTCGTCGTCGGAGGTCGCCGTCACCACCAGCGCCTCGGGGAGCTCGATCCCGGTGAGCGAGTGATACCTCGTGGCAACCATGGGGCTCTCGATGCCGGTGAACACCCCGGTCCGATCATGGGCGATCACCGAGGTCTTGCCATGCCGCACCTCATCGGCCAGGCCCACGGTCCCGCCATAGTGCTCAATGATCAGTTGGTGGCCGAGGCACACCCCGAGCACCGCCTTTCGCCGGTCCGCGAATGCATCGAGGAACCCCGGCGAGTTCCCGGTGTCGTCCGGAGTACCGGGACCGGGTGAGATCACCAGGCCATCGAACCCGTCGACATCGACTTCATCCACCGCCCGTTCGTCATTGCGGAGCACCACGACCTCGGCACCCAACTCGCCCAGGTACTGGACGAGGTTGAAGGTGAACGAGTCGTAGTTGTCGACGACGAGGATCCTGGGCATCGGGGGGAGGGTATCGGGGACGGCTGGCGAAGGGCGAAGGACAGTCCGGTCCTCCCGTCCAACCGACCTCTCCGGACGGGTATGCTCCCTCAGCGATGCCCGTCTCCAAGAAGCGGAAGAAGGTTCAGGAACGCGAAGCGGCCCACCCGAGGACCGAGGAGAAGGTCTCGGTTCCGGAGTCGCCCTCGTGGTACGCCCCAGTGATGTTCGGCCTCATGGCCCTCGGCGTGCTCACCGTGATCTCGACCTACATCTTCCAGTTGCCGAACACGTGGCTGCTGCCAGGACTCGCATCCCTCGCCGTGGGGATGTTCATGACCATGGGGTACAAGTAGCCCTCAGTCGGGTGGGTTCTCCAACCCCTCAGGCCTCCACACCAGCACCATTTCCTCCCGACAGTGTCGGAGCGCGCCCATTTCGGCCTCGTTCGTCATCGTCATGGTGACCTCTGCTCCGCACACCTGGCATCGGTAGTGCGCCATCGTCTCACGGATGTGCGTCGGATCGATCTCCTCGGGCGGCACGGCGAGCATCCGTAGGAAGGAGATGGTCGTCCGCCAGATCACCACCGCCATCACGACGGCGATCACGAACGTGAAGAAGGTCATGGGCGGAGGCTAGGAAGGCGGCGGCGAGTACGTCCGCGAGACAGGTCCCCCTATGCAGATCCCCCCTGATGGGGGGATGGGACCCACGGTCCGAAGGGCCGTGGGAGGGGGGAGGAACATCTTGTCACCCCCCTCCCGCTCGCTGCGCTCACGGGTCCCGTCCCCCCAGAGGGGGGACCTGCTGTGTGTGCAGGCGCTAGAGCAGCTCGATGATCGTGCCGTTCGCCATGCCGCCGCCCTCGCACATCGACTGGAGACCGTACTTCGCGCCCGAACGCACCATCTCGTGGACGAGGGTGGTCATGAGGCGGGCTCCCGACGCCCCGAGGGGGTGTCCGAGGGCGATGGCGCCGCCGTTGACATTCGTCCGCTCCCACAGTGCCATCGGATCGGCACCGCCGTGCTCCATCCGCCACGCTATTGGGACCGACGCGAATGCCTCGTTGATCTCGAAGAGGTCGATGTCGTCGATCGTGAGGCCGGCACGGTCGAGTGCCTTCTCGGTGGCGGGAATGGGGCCGGTGAGCATGAGCACCGGATCCGCACCTGCAAGGGAGAACGAGGTGAAGGCGGCCATCGGCTCGAGCCCCAGTCGCTCGGCGACGTCCTCTCCCATGATGAGCATCGCTGCGGAGCCATCGGTGATCTGGGAGGCGTTCCCCGCGGTGATCGTGTGGGAGGGGTCGAACGCCGGTTGGAGCGAGCCGAGCTTCTCGAGCGTCGTCTCGTACCGGATCCCCTCGTCCTTGGTCACCACCTCCGTGGAACCGTCGTCACGAGTCACCTCCACCGGGATGACCTGCGTCTCGAACCGCCCCTCCTCGGTGGCCCGAGCGGCACGCCGATGCGACTCCATGGCAAGCTCGTCCTGTTCCTCCCGAGAGATCCCCCACTTCTCGGCGATCATCTGCGCCGAGATGCCCTGGGGCACGAGGCTGCCGTCGTATCGCTCGTACATGAGTGGACCGAAGGGCTTCCCCGGTCCCTGCATGGCAGTGATGCCCATCGGCACCCGTGTCATCGACTCGATACCCGCGGCGACCACGACGTCGTAGGCGCCTGCGATCACGCCCTGGGCGGCGAAGTGCGCCGACTGCTGCGAGGAGCCGCACTGGCGATCGATCGTGGTGCCGACCGTGGTCTCGGGGAAACCGGCGGCAAGCGCAGCGTTCCGTCCGACGTTCAGTCCCTGCTCGCCGGTCTGCATGACACATCCCATGATCACGTCCTCGACGAGGGCCGGGTCGACGTCATTGCGGCTCATGAGCGCCTTGAGGGGGATCGTCGCGAGGTCAACAGGGTGGATGTCCTTGAACTGGCCGTTCCGGCGTCCCATCGCGGTGCGGACGGCATCGACGATCACGGCACGACGCATGCGGTACTCCTCATCGAATCAGGTGGACAGCGAGCATAGACCCGGGACTCGACCCATGTTTGAACCAACACTCAAAATATGGTCCACGGGTAGCGTTCGCCGGGATGCGCCGACTCACCATCTGCCTCGCACTCGTTGTCGCTGCATGCACGCCGTCGAGTACGCCGACCGTTCCTCCCCCGACGACATCCGGCCCGGCTCCGACGACCGCTCCCGCCACCACCGCTCCCCCGACGAGCGTTGCGCCGACCACCACGGAGTGGCCCCCCGGGGAGTGGAACACCGAGTCGTTGGGACTCTCCCTCGCTCCGCCAGCACCCATCGGGACGGGGCCGGCGAGTGGGTCCGGGTGTGCTCCCGGTGGGGAGACGCTTCCCGACGGCATCTGGTTCGGCACCGCCGTAGAACGCCTTCCCGATGGGATCACCTTCGACCTCATGTGCTTTTGGTGGGGCGACGCCGCCGTTGCCGAGGCTGAGGCCCGAGGCGAGGAGGCGCCGGGCGGGTTCCTGATCACGAACGACAACCCAACGCTGCGGGAGTTCACGATCGCGGCGGACAGCACCGTCCACCACCTCGACCTCGATCGCGACGACGGATCGTTCATGCGGCTTCGCTTCGACGAGTGGCCACTCCCCGAGGATGTCTTCTCCTACACCCCCTGCCCCGGGGAATACTGTTGGGTATGGCTCTGGATCAACGACGGACGCGTAACCGAGATCTCGGAGCAGTACGTCCCATGAGATGGCTGGCCCTCGCCTTCGTCTTCCTGCTCGCCGGGTGCGGAGCCTCCACCGGCACCATCACCTCTGCCGAGGCCGTGCCGGCAACGACGTCGTCCCTCGACCACACCCCCACGATGTCAACCCTGTTGCCCTCGGCGACCGCCACGACCCCTATCGAGTTGGCCGCTGTCTTTCTCGCAGTCGTCGAGGAGGCCGTCGATGGCACCGACCTCGCCGGGTTCGTGGATGCGGAGCCCGAGTCGGTACTCGTCATCGGCCAGGCATTCTGCGAGCTCCGGGACACCGGCCTCACCGACGAGGAAGTCCTCACGACGTACCTCGAGGCGGTGGGGAGCCAGCAAGATCTCACCGAGGTCGACGCGACGTTCGCCGGGGTCGTGTTCGGGGCCGCCGAGGCGACCCTCTGCCCGACCACCGAATGACGTCTCTATGGACTTCGGCGGCCACTCTGCGTAGGGTTGGGGACAAGGAGTCACCCATGCGCCGCACCCTGTTCACCCTCACGATCCTCGCCACACTGCTGGCCGGACTCGCCGCGCCCGCATCGGCTCGCCAACCGGTGGACCTCGTCCCCTTCCTCGACATCGCCCTCGCCGCGAAAGTCCAGGGATCAGAGCGTGCACTCGAGGTGGTCGGGAACCCCCCTGGCCAATCGGAGACCAAGCTCGCTGAGCGCCTGGCCAGATTCGAGGAAAAGGCCGAGCGTTTCGCCAACCACCCGGGCAACGGGATCGGGAGCGAACGCTCTCTTGAAGTCCACGCCATCCTCGCCGACGCATGCGGCCACCCGGGGCGAGGAGAACCAGGTAAGGCCCTCGGCCACGCGCACAAGTTCGCCGGCTGCGACGGTGTTTCGGCCTTCATCCCTCCCGGACAACTCAAGGAGAAGCCGCCCGGGGACGACGAGGTCGGCGACGACTGACCCCGCCGGGTAGCCCTCCCGATCGACGAGACTTTCGAACGGCTCGCCAGACATGGCGGGCCGTTCCCGCGCATTCGCTTCATGAGTCCCATGCCGATCCCCACAGCGCTCACCGAGGTCACTCCTGAGTGGCTCTCCGCCGTCCTTGACATCGAGGTCGGCGAGGCACGCGTGGACGCGATCGGCACCGAGCGGGGCTTCACCGGCGTGTGCGGGCTCGTTGCCTCCGACGGACTCGACTTCGACATCGTCGTCAAGCTCCCCCGACCCGACCAATGGGAACGGTCCCTGCGGGAGATTCGCCTCCTGGAGACCGTCGACCTCCCCGTGCGGGCGCCACGCGTCCTCTCATCCGACTTCGCCGCATCCGACCGCCGCACCGCACTGGTTCTGTCCTACGCGTGCGGCGAGCCGGGCGACCTGGTGGCGGGGACGACGCCTGAGCGGCTCCAGTCCCTCGTCGAGGACCTGGCCGCGCTCCACGCCTCCTTCCGGTCCCCCCGGGCCCTCGAGAAACTCGAATGGCTCCCATCTTGGGGGTCGGGCACCGCAGGAGCCGACCGGCCCCACCAGCGCCGTGCAGAGCGGTACGCCTCCCGCATCGGCCCGTTCCTCGCCGCTCACGGTCGCTCGGCACCGACGTGGTCGATGGGCCTCCTGGAGGCCGCCGCCGACGATCTCGAGGCCCGCCTCGGTCGCCTCGGCGACCTCCCCCGAACCCTCATCCACGGCGACGCCCACCTCGACAACATCGTCTTCAAACGGGACACCGCCACGTGGCTCGACTGGCAATCGGCATCCCGCGGACCTGGTCTGTACGACCTGGTGCGGCTTCTCTCGGAGACCGTGGACATCGAGTCCGACCTCGCCCTCGCCCGTCGCCTGGTGCAGCGATGGGCGAACACCCAACGCGCCGCGGGCGTCGACGACGTGCTGATCGACGCAGAGATAGACCACCTCCCCGACATGGCAGTGGGGGTCCTCGTCGGGTTCGTCTCCGGCTATGCGACCCGAACCGACGTCTCCTCCCGTACGCAGCGGATGCTCAACAAGGCGGTGTCGGCGAACGGGCTGTTTGGGTTCGTCCGCCACCTCGTCGGCTGAGCCTCAGCACTCGACGACCGACACCCTCAGTTCGTGGCTGCCGTCCTCGACGGTGTACTCGTAGTACCAGAAGACCCTGTCCCCCACCCGGAGTCCGTACACGTACCGCACGGCCCCGTGCGGGGAGGCCACCCAGGGGCCGTCGGTCGGGATCCTGGTGAAGGTGTGGCCGTCGGGTGAGGTGACGAGGCCGCAGGCCTCCTCGTAGTTGTCGTAGAAGGTGCGGCTGCCGTCGAAGGTGCCCACGAGCACGTCGCCCATGTCGATGAGTGAGTTGAGCCGCGCGCGCTGCCCATGCCAGGAGTCCCCGCCCGCGGGCGCGAAGACGTGCTCGAGTGAGGGGAAGTGGAGGCCATCGTCGCTCTCGGCGAGCACGGTCTCCTCGTTCGCCGCGGTGTGCACCACCGCCCCGTCAACGGTCGCTCCCACCCTGGGATTCGTGGTGGCGTAGAGGAGGTAGCCGCCATCGAGCCGCCGTCGGATCCACGGGTCCTTGATGAACGTCTTGCCGAACATGCCGGGCTCGAGGACGGTCCGCCGTCCTTGGGTGTCGAGCCCTTCCGGATCGGGCCCCCGGAGCACGTCGATCCGCCAGTACCCGGGCTGGCCCGCCCGCTCATACGAGATGTAGAGGCGCCACTCACCGTCGTTGTGGCGAAGACAGTGCCCGACCTCGATCGAGTCGGAGGCGAGGTCCTGCTTGTGCGCCTCCCACACGTCATCGAATCGGATGCCGTCGTCGCTCACCGCCACCCGGCACACCCCGCCTCGGCCCGCCTCGAGCGGCGTCCGGAGCCGATAGAAGAGCACGAAGAGTCCCGACGTCGGGTCGAAACTCACCTTGTGCCCTCCGGCCCAATGGCCGTAGCCAGAGCCCGGTGGCCGACGAACCACCGTTCCACGAGCAGGATCGAAGACGAGATCACGGGAGTAGGACATGTAGCGAGGCTATCTCCCCCGCGCCCTCCCTCCCTAGCCTTCTTCCATGCGTCCTCGCCCATCGGCCACCGCCCTCATCACACTTGCGCTGCTCATCGCCGCATGCTCCTCTTCGGTGTCGACCACCGCGACCCCACCGACGGCGCCACCATCGACGTCGGTGGCCCCCAGCACGACCAGTACGACCACCACGACGGCCCCCGAGTCCGCCGCCGCGGCCACAATCCCGCTCACCGAGCCCGTCGTGGACACGTGGACGCTCGTGCTCGCCTCCATCCCCATCGGCGCAGGGGCAGAGGCGGAGGCGAGGGCGCTCGCGGCAGCGATCCCCGGAGCGGGAGTGTTGCTCTCCAACGACTACCCCTCCCTCAACCCCGGGTACTGGGTCGTCTTCGTCGGGGCCGCAGGGGACGAGGAAGCGCTCTCCTGCCCCGAGGACCTCGGATCGGAGTTTTCGTGCTACCCCCGATGGTTGGGGCGGTCACCCCTCCGCACTGCGTTCGCCGACATCGGCGTGGCACTCGTCGAACTCGATCTCGCAGCCGGAGAGGTCGTGCGGGTGATCGAACCCTTCTTCAACGGCGACGGCCTGTACCGAGGCGGTTTCAGCCTGACCCCCGACCTCGCGCACCTCTACTACTCGGAGTGGTGGGAGGACTCGTGGTACTCATGCGAGTACTCACCGGGATCCATCGGACGAATCGACCTCGAGACCGGCCAGATGGAGGACCTGTGGCAGGGAACGGGCGCCACGGTCTCATCCGACGGAAGGCTGGTCGCCTACCTCGAGGCCAGCCAGTGCCTCCCCGACCCAGAGGCACCCGACATCTGGGTGGTGACCCCCTACGACCGGGTCGTGGTGGTGGACCTCGCCCTCACCGTACCTGCCTTCATGGACAGCCAGGCCCTCCCTTCGAGCTACGACGACCCCAACGCGCTCGCGTGGGTTCGGTTCCACCCTGACGGGCAGGCACTCGTCGCCACCCGGGAGGGCACCGTCCACAAGGTTCCCCTCGGTGCGGCCAACCCGATCCAGTCCTACCCGATCGTGCTCTCGGGGATCGAGGGCTTTCCCGTGGACGTGGCCGGCAATGACCTCGTGATGACCGAGTGGACCGACGTCGGGCACGCACTCGTCTCCTATGACCTCACTTCGGGCGATCGCACGGAGTTGTGGACGACCGAGACATGGATCTCCGCCGGAGTCGATGCCGAAGGGTCGATCGTGGCGGCATACGAGGACTGGGTCCATCCCGACCTCGGGGACGGCGTTCGGGTCGAAGGCCTTGTCGGCGAGATCGATTGGTGACCCCCGAGTAGCGTCGTCCCATGTTCACCCAGGAGCACCACGCGTTCCGGACCATGGTCCGTGCGTTCGTCGAGAAGGAGATCAACCCCCACGTGGACCGGTGGGAGCAGGAGGAGTGGATGCCGCTCCACGAGGTCTTCGGGAAGATGGGAGCCCTCGGCATGCTCGGACTCGAAGTGGATCCCACCTACGGGGGGCAGGGAGCCGACCATCTCTTCACCCTGGTGCTCGCCGAGGAGATCGGAAGGGCCGACCACGGCTCGATCGGCATGGCCGTCGGGGTGCAGGTGGATATGGCAACTCCCTCCCTCGCCCAGCATGGGAGCCACGAACTGAAGGAGCGGTATCTCGCTCCCGCCCTGCGCGGCGAAATGGTCACCTCGATCGCGGTCACCGAGCCCGACGCCGGTTCGGACGTGGCTGCTCTCCGCACCACCGCCGTGCATGACGGCGACGAGTGGGTCATCAACGGCTCGAAGACCTACATCACGAACTCGCTGCAGGCCGACTGGCTCTGCCTCCTCGCCCGGACCTCCGACGAGGGCGGCTATCGGGGCATGAGCCAGATCGTCGTGCCGACCGACGTCGAGGGGTACGAGGCGACGAAGCTCGACAAACTGGGCATGCGGGCGTCGGACACGGGGATCCTCACGTTCACCGACGTTCGCGTCCCCCTTGTGAACACGATCGGCATCGAGGGTCGGGGCTTCCAGCAGCAGATGGAGCAGTTCGTGCTGGAGCGGGTGTGGGCGAACTACTCAGCCGTCGGAGGGATGCAACTCGCCCTCGACCGCACCGCCGAGTACCTCAAGCAGCGAGTGGTGCGTGGACGTCCGCTCATGGCCAACGACTTCATCCGTTTCAAGATGGCCGAGCTCTCCGCCGAACTCGAAGCGCTCCGACAAGTGAACATCGGCACGGCCCGCATCATCCTCGAGGGCGGGGAACCGACCCGCCTCGCAACGATCGGCAAGATCAAGGCCGGCAACCTCGTGCGGGAGGTGGCGGACTGGTGCCTGCAGTTCCACGGGGGGAGCGGCTACATGGAGGACAACTGGCCCGCCCGCTTCATGCGGGACCAGCGGGTGCTCCCGATCGGCGGCGGCAGCACCGAGACGATGCTCGAGTACCTGTCCCGGGTGGACGGGTACACGACCTGAGGAGGAACGATGGCCCAGAAGCAGTTCGCAGAGATTGATGGCCTTCGGATGGCCTACCTGGACGAGGGCGAGGGTGACCCGATCGTCTTCCTCCATGGCAACCCGACGTCCTCGTTCCTTTGGCGCTCGGTCTGGCCGCACGTCGCCGACCTTGGGCGGGTCATCGTGCCCGACCTCATCGGCCACGGCGACTCGGACAAGCTCCCTGACAGCGGTCCGGACTCCTACGGATTCTTCGAGCACAAGAAGTACCTGTGGGGACTCCTCGACCACCTCGGCGTCGAAGAAGACGTGGCCCTGGTCATCCATGACTGGGGCTCCGGACTCGGCTTCCACTGGGCCTACGAACACCCCGGAGCGGTGAGGGCGATCATGTACATGGAGGCGATCGTCGGCCCGATCGCCTCGTGGGACGACTGGCCCGAGGCGGCTCGGGGCATCTTCCAGGCCATGCGGTCGGGCGCCGGAGAGGCAATCGTCCTCGAGAAGAACACCTTCGTCGAGCGGATCCTCCCCGCATCGATCATGCGCGAACTCAGCGATGAGGAGATGGCCGAGTACCGGCGGCCGTTCGTCGACCCCGGTGAGGATCGCCGACCCACCCTCACATGGCCACGCCAGATCCCCATCGAAGGCACCCCCTCCGACGTGCACGACGCCGTCGCCGCATATGCGGCGTGGATGGCGACGAGTGACATTCCCACGTTCTTCGTGAATGCCGACCCCGGCTCGATCCTCATCGGACGCCAGCGAGAGGCGTGCAGGTCCTGGCCGTACCAGCGAGAGATCACTGTTCCCGGCTACCACTTCATCCAGGAGGACTCCGGCGACGAGATCGGCGTAGCGCTGCGGGAGTGGCTCCTCGAACTCGGCTGAAGCCCCGAACCCGGGCATGATGGTGGGGATGCGAGACGTCCTCCCCATCTCCGTGGGCGCCCTCACCGCCGTCGTCGCCGGCCTCGCGTGGCTGGGAGGCCTGTGGTGGGGGTTCGACCTCCTCGCCAACTTCCGGGTGCAGCTCGCCGCCGGGGCCCTCCTCGTTCTCCTCGTCCTCGCCCTCGCCGGTTCGCTCCCTGGCGCAGGACTGGCCGCAGCAGGGTTCCTCCTCAATGCCGTGGCCATTGCTCCGCTGTTCCTGCCCGCACCCGAGGCCTCTCGGCCAGAGATCACCGTCCTCTCGTTCAACCTCCTCTCCTCCAACGACGCCTACGGAGAGGTGATCGAGTTCGTGATCGATTCGGGGGCCGATGTCGTGTTCCTCCACGAAGGCACCGAGGAGTGGGAGGACGCGCTCGCCGGAGCGGACCTTCCATGGGAAGTGGTCTCCACCCGGGCGGAGACCTTCGCCTTCGGCACCCTCGCCCTCGTTCCAGAGGGGGCCGAGGTGATCGACCACGGCTTCGCCCGCACCGAGCCCCGCGCCGTCGAGGTTCGGTGGGGCCGCTACTCGCTGCTCGGCATCCACCCGCTCGCTCCCCTCTCCTCAGGGAGCGCAGCCTTGCGGGACGACCAGTTGTTGTTCGCCTCGGATTGGGCCAGGCGCACGAGGGACCGGGCCGTGATCGCGGGCGACTTCAACTCGACGCCATGGACGCATGCGTTCCGAACGCTGTTCGCCGGCGACGACTTCACGAACACCCAGCGCGGCTACGGATTCGAGGCGACGTGGCGGGCCGGTTCGATGTGGCAACTCCCGATCGACCACATCGTGGTGACGGATGACCTCACCGTCGTACACCGCGATGTGGGCCCGGACCTCGGGAGTGACCACCTCCCTGTGTTCGCCTCGATCGGGCCGAGGCGGCTCTCTCCCTAGGAGGGGACGCGGATCAGTGCTCGTTCCAGACGGAGCCGAGCGTTCCGATGAATCCGCCGGCGAAGACACCAAACAGAATGCCGGGGAGCACGCCAGCGCGGAGGGCGTCGGCGAAGTCCCGGTCGGTGAAGACCCACAGCACGAGGACCATGAGCCCGAAGACGATCGGCGTCGCACGCGTGATGCCCCTGCCGACCTTGGCCCCCCACACTGCGTCCGGATTCTCTTCGCTCAATGCGGCTCCTTTCCTCGGCGGCATCGTAGTTCGCGCCGAGAGGCCGTTCAGCCCAGGAGGGAGCGAATGGCTGCGAGTTGCACTCTGACGCTGTCGAAGGAGCCGCCGCCGAGACTCCTACGGCGCCGCACCGACTCGACGGGGTCGAGCACTGCAAGGTCGCTCTCCTCGAAGCGGCCGTCGGCGGCCCGCAGGTCGTCGAGCGTTGCCTCGGACAGTTCTCGGCCATCGGCCGCGACGGCAGCGACCACCGCACCGACCGCATGGTGGGCCTCGCGGAACGGAACACCTCGAATGGCAAGCACCTCGGCGAGGTCGAGGGCCGTGACCCAGGACGAGGGCAGCGGCGGGTCGAACGTCGCCGAGTCGACGAGCGCGGCGATCGCCTCAAGCGTATCCCGCACGAGGTCATCGGCACCGAAGACGATCTCCTTATCCTCCTGGAGGTCGCGGAAGTACGTGAGCGACAAGCCCTTCTGGAGCGTGAGGAGCGCGTTGGAGGCCGCGATAACCCGCGCCGACCTGCCACGGGCCAGCTCGGCGATATCAGGGTTCTTCTTCTGGGGCATCGCGGACGAACCGGTGGTCACATCATCGGCGTAGGTCGCCCACCCGAACTCGGTCGTCGTCCACAGGATGAGTTCCTCGGAGAGGCGCGAGAGGTTGGCCATGCACTGGGCGAGTACGAATCCGTACTCGGCCACGAAATCACGGGAGGCCACGGCATCCATGCTGTTCTCGAAGTGGCGCTTCCACCCCAGCGCCTTGGTGGAGATCGCTGGGTCGAGCGGGAACATCGATCCACCCGACGCACCCGCACCCAACGGCGACCGGGCGATGCGACCCACCGCATCGTCGAAGCGTTCGATGTCGCGGACGAGCGCCCACGCATGTGCCAGGAGGTGGTGAGCGAGAGGGACCGCCTGAGCCTGCTGGTGGTGGGTGAAGCTCGGCACGACGACTTCACCCACCTGCTCCGCCTTGCCGACGAGCACGAGGATGAGCGCGCGGATCCCTTCGATGCGCTCAGCCGCCTGCCGTTCGAGGTGGAGCCGGAGATCGGTGGCGACCTGGTCGTTCCGGGACCGCCCAGTGTGGAGCTTGCCACCCACCGGCCCGGCCAACTCGATCACCCGCCGCTCAACGGCGGTGTGCACGTCCTCATCGGTCTCGAGGAAGGTGAACGACCCGCGGGCCACCTCCTGGGCGGTCTGCTCGAGCGCCCTCAGCAGCGTGTCGGTGTCGGAGGCGTCGAGGATCCCCGTGGCACCGAGCACCGTCACGTGCGCTATGGAACCCCTTATGTCGTCGGGCAGCATCCGTCGGTCGATGTCACTGGCGGTGTACCGCCAGAGGACCTCGGAGGGCCCGGACTCGAACCGTCCTCCCCAGAGCGAGTGATCGCTCACTCGCCCTCCCCGAGGCGCGCCTCGGCCAGCCGGCGCAGCCGCAACGCGTTGAGGCGGATGAAGCCGGCGGCGTCGGCCTGGTCGTACACGTTCTCGTCGTCCTCAAATGTGACCGTCTTCTCGTCATAGAGTCGAAAGTCCGAGCGACGCCCGAGGACCATGACCGAGCCCTTGTAGAGCTTGAGGCGGGCCTCGCCGTTCACCCGTTCCTGCGTCTGGTCGAAGAAGGCCTGGAGGGCCTCGCGCTCGGGGGCGAACCAGTACCCGTTGTAGACGATCTGGGCGTACTTGGGGATCATCTGGTCGCGAATGTGCATGACCTCTCGGTCGAGGGTGAGAGACTCCACGGCGCGGTGGGCCGCATGCAGGACCGTGCCGCCGGGCGTCTCGTACACACCGCGGGACTTCATGCCCACGAAGCGGTTCTCCACGATGTCCACCCTGCCGACGCCGTGGGCACCGGCCAACACGTTGAGGTGCGACAGCAGCGCGGCTGGTTCCATCCGAACGCCGTCGACCGCCACAGGGTCACCGTTCTCATAGGCGATGGTGATCTCGACCGGCTGATCGGGGGCGTCCTCGGGATCCGCCGTCATCTTGAACATGCCCTTGGGCGGACCCACCCACGGGTCCTCGAGCACGCCTCCCTCGTAGGAAATGTGGAGCATGTTGGCGTCCATCGAGTACGGCTTCTCGGGGGTGATCGGGACCGGGATGTCGTACTTCTCCGCGTAGGCGATGCAGTCGGCTCGGCCCTTCAGGTCCCACTCGCGCCACGGGGCGATCACCTTGATCTCCGGCTTGAGGGCGTACGCCGAGAGCTCGAACCGGACCTGGTCATTGCCCTTCCCGGTCGCTCCGTGACTGATCGCATCGGCACCGTGCTCCTCGGCGGCCCGCACCATCCCCTTGGCGATGATCGGGCGGGCGATGGAGGTGCCCAGGAGGTACTGGCCCTCGTACACGGCGTTCGTCCGCAACATCGGGAACACGTAGTCGGCGACGAACTCGTCGCTGAGGTCCTCGGCGATGGCGACGCTGGCGCCGGTGGCCATGGCCTTCGCCTTCGCCTCGGCCACCTCCTCCCCCTGGCCGACGTCGGCCGTGTAGGCAACCACCTCGACCCCATAGGTCTCGATGAGCCACCTGAGGATGACCGAGGTATCGAGGCCCCCGGAGTAGGCGAGTACGACTTTGTTCATGGTTCAGGCTCCGATCGATTCGAAAAGGGTGATGAGGTCTGCGCCCGACCTCCCGTCGGCGGCAATCACAAGGATCGTGTCATCGCCGGCGACCGTGCCGAGCACATCGGGGTGGTCGAACGCATCGATCGCGCCGGCGACCACGTGGGCGGCGCCCGACGTCGTGCGAACGACGAGGAGGTTGGCGCTGGGTAGGAGGCTCCGGGAATAATCGGCCAGGGCACGGGCGAGGGCCTCGTCGGGATCCTCCGGGGCGTGCTCGGGGACGGCGTACCGCAGTTCTCCTGCGTCGCGGAACTTGATCGCTCCCAGCCGCTGGAGGTCCCGGGACACCGTCGCCTGCGTCACGTCGATGTCCTCGGCGGCGAGCAGTTCGACGAGTTCCTGCTGACTGGAAATCGAGTGGTGCTCGAGCAGCCTACGGATGACGATGAGTCGGTGGTCAACGGACATTGATCGGCTCCCAGTCGTCATGGGTGAGCATCGTGCCGATGCCCTCCGGGGTGAAGATCTCGAGGAGAAGGGCATGCTGGAGCCGGCCGTCGAGGATGTGGGCCTGGCGGACGCCGGCGTCGAGCGCGGTGACGCACGACTCGATCTTCGGAACCATGCCTCCCTGGAGCGAAGGGAGGAGCTCCTTCATCTCTGACAACTTGATGCGGGAGATCACGGAAGTCGGGTCGTCGGCATCCCTGTAGAGCCCCTCCACGTCGGTGAGGTAGATGAGCTTGTGCGCCTTGAGCCTCGCAGCGATCGCCCCGGCAGCCGTGTCGGCATTGAGGTTGTAGATGTTGCCGTCATCTCCCCTCGCGATGGGAGCGATGACGGGGATGATGTTTCGTTCGAGCATGCCGTCGAGCATCGTGGGGTCGAGGCGCGACACACTTCCGACGAAGCCGAGGTCGGGATCCTTCGGTTCGGCGGTGAGGAGGCCGCCATCGACCCCGGTGAGGCCGGCTGCGTTTGCCCCATGGCCAACGAGCAGCTTCACGATGTCGGGGTTGACCTGGCCGGCGAGGACCCCCTGGACGACCTTGATCGTCTCCTCGTCGGTGACGCGGAGCCCGTTCTTCCATCGCGGTTCGATGCCCGCCTGCTCCATCGCCGCCGAGATCTGCGGACCGCCTCCGTGAACGATGATCGGCTTCAGGCCCACGAGGCTGAGGAGGGTGACGTCTGCCGCCAGGCTGTCCTGGAGGGCGGGGTCCACCA
Source organism: uncultured Acidimicrobiia bacterium (assembly GCA_964600365.1). Classification (GTDB taxonomy): domain Bacteria; phylum Actinomycetota; class Acidimicrobiia; order Spongiisociales; family JAENVV01. The sequence continues at coordinate 4,758 of CAZRJG010000042.1, read as the reverse complement.
TGGCCGAGCCCCCGTACTTGATGACGACCATGGCTCCGGAGAACCGCCTGATGTAGGGCATCGCCTCCATGAGGATGCGCGCCTTGCCCATGGTGGAGGCGATCCGTGTGCGAGTCTCTGTGGGTTGGGTGTGTCCGGTCACGATGGCTCCGCGTTGAAGGTGACATATCCAGGGGTGAGGTCGGTGGTGAGGATGCGCGCACTTCCCGGGCCGTCGCCGACGCCAACCACCACCGTGAAGTCCCCGGTGAGTCGCCCGAGCAGGTCATCTCGATCGTGGGGCACGGCCACGCCGTGTTCGGCAACGAGCGTGCCGTCGTAGAAGACGCGCAGCGACGAGGGATCCACGTTGATCGTGGACTGCCCGATCGCCTGCAGGATCCGGCCCCAGTTGGGGTCCCCTCCGTGGAAGCTCGACCGGACGAGGTCGCTGTCACTGATCTCGAGGCCGACGGCCCGGGCCGCAGCGTCACTCGGGGCGCCCTCCACGACGAGGTCAACGACCTTCGTGGTCTCCTCGCCGTCGCGGACGATCTGGCGGGCAAGGGACGCACACACAGAGGTGAGCGCCTCGGTGAACTCGTCGAGGTCGACCTGGACGCCCGACTCGCCCGACGCAAGCAGGACCACCGTGTCGTTGGTCGACGTGCAGCCGTCGATGTTCAGCAGGTTGAACGACTTGTCGACCGCCGCCCTGAGCGCCACACGGGCCTGCTCGATCCCGATCACGACGTCGGTCGTGACGACGGCAAGCATGGTCGCCATGTCCGGCCGCACCATGGCGGCCCCCTTGGCGATGCCGCCAACCGTCCACTCCGCTCCCTCGAACACCGACGTCTTGGGGAACGTGTCGGTGGTCATGATCGCCTCTGCCGCTGCCTTGGCGTCGGCAGATGTATCGCCGAGTTGCGGAGCGAGGGCGTTGATCCCCTCCTCGAGGGCGTCGATGGGCAGGGGCACGCCGATGGGACCGGTCGAACACACGAGGACGTCGGTCACCGCGCACTCGAGGGCACCAGCGGTCGCCGTGGCCATCCGGCCCGCGTCTCTCTCGCCCTGGGACCCAGTCGCCGCATTGGCGTTCCCCGAGTTGATCACCACCGCTTCGGCGTATCCGTTGGCGATGTGGGTGCGAGAGAGGGCGACGGGGGCCGCAGCGGCCTTGTTGGTGGTGAAGACCGCAGCAGCAACAACGGGGCGGCCTGCTCCGATGATGGCGAGATCCGGGGCCCCAGACCCCTTCACACCCGCGTGCATCCCGCCAGCAACGAACCCCTTGGCAGCCGTCACCGACATGGGAACTCCCTGAGGACGGGTCCCCCCTCCAGGGGAGACGGGACCCGTGAGCGCAGCGAACGGAAGGGGGGTGGGGAATGAGTTCCCCCCCGCCCACAGCCCCCCGGGCTGCGGGGCCCATCCCCCAAAGGGGGGGATACGCGATGGGACATCTCACTCATGGCATCCACCCGTGGGTCGGAAGGCCCGTCTCCTCGGGAAGCCCGAGCATGAGGTTCGCCGCCTGCACGGCCTGCCCGGCCGCACCCTTCACGAGGTTGTCGAGCGCTGCGGTGACCACGACCCGTCCGGTCGGGGCATCCACGAACGCCGAGAGCATTGCCCGGTTGGAACTCACCGTCCACCGGGACTGCGGTGGGGCGTCGAGCACCTCCACGAAGGGGCGCCCGTCGTACGCGTCCCGGAGTGTCTCGAGGAGCGTCGCCCGGTTCGTCGCAGGGTCGGCGAGGTTGGCCGTCGACGTGGCGACGATCCCGCGCTGCATCGGGACGAGGTGTGGGGTGAAGGTGACCGATGCCTCCTTCCCCGACAACGCCTCGAGGGCCATCTCCATCTCCGGGCGGTGCCGGTGCACGCCGACGCCGTAGGCGACCACACCCTCGTCGATGGAGCCGAAGAGGAACTGGTCGGCTACCTTGCGGCCGGCGCCGCTCACACCCGACACCGCATTCACCACGATGGTGGAGGGGTCAATGAGGCCTCCGACCACGAGCGGCGCCAATCCGAGGATCGTGGTGGTCGGGTAGCAGCCGGGCGATGCGATCCGACTCGTCGCGGTGCAGTCGAAGAGTTCTGGCAACCCGTACACCCACTTCCCGAGGTCGGCGGGGTGGGGATGCGCTGAACCGTACGCAGCCAGGTAGCGGTCATCGCTGTCGAGTCGATAGTCGGCTCCGAGGTCGACGACCTTGATCCCGGCATCGGCCAACTGCTTGCCGATCTCCGCGGATGCGCCGTGCGGGAGGGCGAGGAAGACGAGGTCGACGTCGGGGAGGTCGTCGGGATCGTTGGACCCGAGCACGCGGTCGCCCCCTGCCAGGTGGGGGTGCACCGAGCCGAGCGGCATGCCGGATTGGGTGTGGGCGCCGAGGTGTACGAGGTGGAACTCGTCGTGGTCATCCACGAAGCGCACGAGTTCCCCACCTGCATACCCCGACGCACCAAGGATGGCCGTCTTCATGGGTGTATGACTATACAGTTGATCGCAATTCTATGCGAACCGGCTACCCCCCGCCGAGGACCACCGCGATGAGGAGGATGCCCAAGGACAGGACCAACCCGACATCGGCCAACCGTTTCGTCCTCCCCGCCGCCCCCCGGGCTGCGAGCACGCCGTGCACGGCAGCGATGAGGATCGCGACGATGAAGAGGATGATCTTGAGCCCGAGCCAGAACCCGTATCCGGGGATCCCGCCCTTGTTGATGTCGAACATCCTCCAGGACAGGGCGAACCCGGTGGCCAATTGGAGGGGGATTCCCACGTAGGAGATGACGCCGCCGAACCTCCGGGCCACCGCCATCTGGTGCCGGTGGACGCGCTCCTCGTCCTCCTCCACCGAACGGAGGCCCGGCGTGACGACGAACGCGAACGTGAGTTGCCCGCCGATCCAGAGGATCGCTCCGATGATGTGGAGGAACCGAACCGCAGTCCACCAGTCGATCGTCATGATCGGAACGCTACGCGCTCACGCCGGCCGGCGTCAGCAATCAGTTGCCAGCATCCCTTCCCTCAGGGAAGCGGCACGGAGGATGGACCGTTGCCGGAGAGCCACACTTGGAAGAAGTCGTCCAGGCTGCGCTCGACGATCCGACTCGCCAACCCCACGAAATCCTCGGTGCTGCCGTTGCCGTAGGCGTACTCCTCGGCCCAGGAACGCAAGACCTCGAAGAAGGCATCGTCGCCCACCTCGACCCGGAAGGCGTGGAGGACCCAGGCCCCACCCACGTACACGCCGTTGTTGAACAGGTCGTCGGCAGGGGGGCTCCCCGGTGGAGGGAACCGTCGGTAGGCGTCGTACATGGCGGCGGTGACCTCGTCGTACGCGTCCCTCCCCCGGTCGTGCTCGATCCACAGCCACTCGGCGTAGGTGGCGAAACCTTCGTTCAACCAGATGTCGGACCAGTCGGCGACCGAGACGCTGTTCCCGAACCACTGATGTGCCACCTCGTGCACGAGCACCCGCTCGAAGAGGGCGTGCGGGCCGTGCGTTGACATCGTCTGGGTCTCGAGCGCGCCACCAAAGTCCGTGTCGAGGGCGAGCGTGCCGTACGCCTCGAACGGGTAGCTGCCGAAGACCCCGACCATCCACTCGAGGATCTCGGGAACACGCTCCAGGTCCTCGAGGAGTGGTGGGTCGATGTCGGGGTCGACGTAGTCCCGCACGCGAACGGCCCCGACGACGCCCCGGTCTACCCGGTCGAAGTCGCCTATGGCAAGGGGGACGAGGTAGCTCGTCATCGTGAACTCCGACGACCACGTGTACGTGGCCCCACCACCATCAGCGGGTTCGACCGACTCGAGGAGTCCCCCCGAAACCCCGACCAGCCCCCCTTCGACGGTGAGGTGCACCGTGTAGGTCGCCTTGTCGAGCGGGTGGTCGTTCGCCGGGAACCACGTGGTGGCCCCGCTCGGCTCGGACACCGCGAACCAGGCATCCGCCGCCGGGCGCAGCCCGACGCCCATCGCGATCGCCGCGTCGCTCTTCGGTTCGGGCACGCCGTCATAGGCGATCATGACGGTGAACCGGCCCTCCACCGGGCTCGACGGTGTGATGCGGTGCTCCTCCGGCGACTCCTCCACGAACGATGCGGCCACCCCGCCGATCGCCACCTCCCGAAGGTCCAGTGTGCCGGTGTCGAGGACGAACGACCCGAGCGGCTCCTGGGCCTCCATGGTGAGGTACGCAACGCCCTCGAACCGTCCCTCATCGAGCCCGCGGAAGTCGAGGTCAAGGGTGACCTCCAGGACGTCGTACCCGGAGTTGCCGAGCCGGGGGTAGTACGAGTCACCGATCGACGCGCCCCCGGCACCTTCGATGACGCCGGCGAAGAGCTCGGGGAGTGCCGTGGTCGTCCTCACGTGCGGGGCCGTCGTGGTCGCCCCGAGGGTCGTGGTCGTAACCGGACCCGCCGTGGTCGATGACGTGGTGGTCGGGGGCACGGCCGCCGGCGGGATCGAGGTCGTCGTAGCCGTTGTGCAGCCAGCAAGGGCGAGCACGAAGACGAGCCCGGCGACCCCCCTCATCGGGGAACGAGGTGGAGGTCGCCCCCGCCGGACTCCCACGAGCTGACGTTCGCGAGGGTCGTGGCACAGATGTTCTGCACCGCCTCGCGCGTGAAGAAGGCCTGGTGGCCGGTGATGAGCACATTCGGGAACGTGAGGAGGCGGGAGAAGGTGTCGTCCTGGATGACGGTGTCGGAGAGGTCCTCGAAGAACAGGTCGCCCTCCTCCTCGTAGACGTC
>CAZRJG010000041.1:0-20253 GCA_964600365.1 uncultured Acidimicrobiia bacterium | reverse complement strand
ACTCCTTCACCCAGTTCGTGCCCGGGCACGTCCACCTCAAGGACCTCGGGGGACTCGTCGCCGAGGAGATCTACGCAGCCGGCGGGATCGCCCGCGAGTTCCACACCATCGCCGTGGACGACGGGATCGCCATGGGCCACAGCGGCATGCTCTACTCCTTGCCGAGCCGGGACGTCATCGCCGACTCGGTCGAGTACATGGCGAACGCCCACAAGGTGGATGCGCTCGTCTGCATCTCGAACTGCGACAAGATCACCCCCGGGATGCTCATGGCCGCCATGCGGCTCAACCTGCCCACGGTCTTCGTGTCCGGAGGCCCGATGGAGGCAGGCAAGGTCGGTCCGGACCGGCGGCAGATCGACTTGGTCTCGGCGATCGTCGGAGCGACCGACGACAACGTCACGGATGAGGAGTTGTGGGAGATCGAGAAGATGGCGTGCCCGACCTGTGGGTCGTGTTCGGGCATGTTCACCGCGAACTCCATGAACTGCCTCGTGGAAGCGCTCGGGCTCGGGCTCCCCGGAAACGGCTCGACGCTCGCCACCCATGCCGACCGCAAGGAACTGTTCCTCGAGGCGGGCCGGACGATCGTCGACCTCGCACGTCGGTGGTACGAGAAGGACGACGAGTCGGCCCTCCCGCGCTCCATCGCCACCCTCGAGGCATTCGAGAACGCGATGGCGCTCGACATCGCCATGGGTGGTTCGACGAACACCGTCCTCCACATCCTCGCAGCGGCCCACGAGGGCGAAGTCGAGTTCACCATGGCCGACATCGACCGACTCTCCAGGAAGGTCCCGAACCTCGCCAAGCTCGCCCCCGCGAGCGACCAGTTCCACATGGAGGACTTCCACCGAGCCGGGGGCGTCATGGCGGTCCTCGGGGAACTTGAGCGCGGCGGGCTCATCCATCGCGAGGCCCCCACCATCCACGCCCGCACCATGGGCGAGGCGATCGAGCGATGGGACGTCCGCCGCACCGAGTCCTCCGAGATCAAGAAGCTCTACCGAGCGGCGCCCGGCAACACCCGCACCGCGACGGCGTTCTCCCAGCAGGCCCGGTACCTCACCCTCGACGAGGACCGGTCCGGCGGGTGCATCCGAGACCTCGAGCACGCGTACTCGAAGGACGGCGGCCTCGCCGTGCTGTACGGCAACATCGCGGAGGACGGATGCATCGTGAAGACGGCGGGGGTCGACGAGTCGATCCTCCGGTTCGAGGGTCGTGCTCGGGTCGTCGAGTCACAGGATGCGGCGATCGACCTCATCCTCGGCGACACCCTGGAGAAGGGCGACGTCGTCATCGTCAGGTACGAGGGCCCCAAGGGTGGCCCCGGGATGCAGGAGATGCTCTACCCCACCTCCTACATCAAGTCGAAGGGACTCGGCAAGGACTGTGCCCTCATCACGGACGGCCGATTCTCCGGTGGCACCTCGGGCCTCTCCATCGGTCACGTGTCCCCGGAGGCAGCCGAAGGCGGCGCCATCGGCCTCGTGGAGGAGGGCGATCCGATCGTCATCGACATCCCACACCGCACCATCGACGTCGCCATCAGCGACGAGGAACTCGCCGCGCGTCGTGCTGCCATGGATGCCCGGAGCGACGCATGGACCCCCGACCGCGACCGCACCGTGAGCCAGGCGCTGCAGGCGTACGCAGCGCTCACGACGTCCGCGGCGCGCGGCGCCGTGCGCGACATCAACCAGATCCTCTGACGCCATGTCGGTTCGCTGCCTGCATTGCGGCGCCACCAACGGCGACGGCGCCGACTGGTGCGGGCAGTGCTTCGAACCCTTCGTCCGCCGGGCGGTTTCGCCCGAGCCGGAGGTCCGCCCCGAACTGGCTACCGACGTCGTGATCGACGCTGAACGGGCACCTGCGCGGGAGCGCCCCGTCGGTGACGGCCCTCCGTCGACGCCGATGTGGTCGTGCCCGGTGTGCGAGGGGGAGAACCCGATCGCCGCCGAGGCCTGTGCCACCTGTGGGACGCCCATGATCCACGCCTTCGGTGGTGGCGAACCCGACGAACCGACCGATGAGTCAGCGGTCCGCCGGTGGTCGGCACTACCGGGCGGAGGGCACATGAAGGCGGGAGCCGGTCTCATTGGTGGCGCCGTGGCCCTCGTCGTCGCCATGGCTGGGGGGTTCGGCGGGGCCCTCGTCGGCGCAGCCCGGACGAGGATCGTGGGCCTGCTCATCCTCCTCGTCGGCATGGCGACGTGGCTCCTCTCGGCATGGGATGTCGAGCGCAGGCTTCGCACCGGCTCCGACTGGCTGCTCCAACCACGGCTCATCTCGGGGATCGCGGGGCTCGTGATGATGCTGCTGCTCATCGGCGTCCTCCTCGCCATCTGACGAAGCAGTACCGTCGCCAGATGCTGCTCGTCTCCGACGTCCACGACTCACCCGAGGCGCTCCGACGCCTCGCAGGGCGCGGCGAGCCGATCCTCATCCTCGGCGACCTCCTCAACTTCATCGACTACCGAACGGGGGAGGGGATCGTCGCCGACATCCTCGGTGGGGCGTTCGCCCGGCGGGTGGGAGAGGTACGCGGCTCGGGCGGGGACCTCCGAGCTCTCTGGCGAGACGGCATCGATGCTTTCGGAGGCGACTTCCGGGCGGCAGTGTTCGAACGGGCCGAGGCGCAGTACGCGGCTGCCTTCGATGCGCTCGAGGGCGCCGAGGTGTACCTCACGTACGGCAACGTGGACATCGTCCCCCTCCTGGAGTCGGCAGCAGGATCGACACCGGTCCTCGACGGGGACGTCGTCGAGATCGAGGGTTGGCGGGTCGGCTTCGTGGGGGGAACCGGTCGGACGTTGTTCGACCTGGGACCCCCGAATCCCCTCGAGGGCCGCCTGGAGGCGCTCGGCCCCATCGACATCCTCTGCACGCACGTCGCCCCAGACATCCCGACCCTCGCCGTCGACGTGATCACGGGCCGCAGGGAGCGGAGCTCAGGGGCCCTGCTCGACTACCTGGAGACCCATCAGCCGGCGTTCCACTACTTCGGGGACATCCACCAACCACGTGCCCGGTCGTGGCGCATCGGCCCGACCCGTTCGGAGAACGTGGGGTACTTCCGGGCGACCGGCCTCCCGACCAGGCATCCGCCCCGGGGGGAGGGTCGGTGATCGCTATGCTAACTCTTGCAAGCAGACCCCTCCCGATGGTGCAACGATGACCCGAGGCATGTACGAGAGCATCGATATAGATGCCTCAGCAGAAGACGTCTACCGGGTGGCGGCCGACGTCGAGACCTACCCCGAGTGGGCCCAGGGTGTCCGCTCCGTGGAGGTGCACGAGACCGACGATGCCGGGCTCCCGGTGAGGGCGAGTTTCGTGATCGAGGGGATCGTCAAAGAGATCCGCTACACCCTCACCTACGGCCACGACGTGCCGACGCGCATGTCGTGGGAGGCCGACGAAGGACCCGATGTGCGAGAACTCACCGGGTCGTACGAGTTCGCCGAAGCGGACGGCCGCACGACGGTGACCTACGCGCTCCGGGTCGAGCCGAGCTTCCGGGTTCCCGGCTTCCTGGTGCGACAGGGCGAGAAGCAGATCGTGCAAGCGGCGCTCCGTGGCCTCAAGAAGCGCGTGGAGACCGGGGCGTGAGCGAACCCTTGCGGCCCGACGCAGTGCTCGAAGTCGGCTCGTCGCTCGTGGAGCGCGCCAAACCGGTGTTCCGCCAAGCCGGGCTCGCCCTCCCGAACCTCGCGAAGTTGCTCACCCGCCTCATGCGCGATCCGCGTGTCCCGACGCGACCCAAGGTGGCCGTCGGTGGCGTGCTGCTCTACCTCGTGAGCCCGATCGACCTCATCCCCGAGCTCGTCATGCCGATCGTCGGACAGGTCGACGACCTTCTCCTCATCGCCTTCGCGCTCGACCGGCTCGTGAAGGCGGCCGGCCCTTCCGTCACGGCTGAGCACTGGGATGGCGACGGCGACGTGCTCGAGATCATTCGCTCGGTGACCGAGTTCGGCGCCTCCCTCGTCCCGAAGCGCATTCGGGGGATGCTGGAGAAGCTCACCGGGTGAGGCGATCCCTCGCGATCAGTCAACGCCTGGGTCGTGACACCCTTTCCTACGCCCTCCGGGCTGCCGATGCCGGGTTCGACGGTGTGTTCGTGTTCGATCACCTCGTTCCGCTCGGTGACCCCCATGCCCCCGCCATCGAGGCCGCCGCCGCCCTCGGCGCCCTCGCCGCAGCCACTCCGCTCCGGGTCGGTTCGCTGGTCCTCCGGGCGACGCTTCGCCCGCCGGCGGTGACCGCGGCACTCGCTTCGACACTCTCCCGGATTTCCCCCCAACCCCCTGTGATAGGACTCGGCTCCGGCGACAGCCTCACTCGTGACGAGACCGCGCGCTTCGGGCTCCCATTCCCATCCCTCGACGGCCGCGTCGCCCAACTCGGCGAGACGGTGTCTGCGGTGCGTGCCCAGGGCGTGACCGCGTGGGTCGGCGGAGCGCATCCACGGATCCGGGAGGTCGCCATGGACGCCGACGGGTGGAACGTGTGGGAGTCGGGTCCCGAACGGCTCGCTGAACTCACCGCAGGCATCGCCCCGAGGTCCGGGTGGGAGTTCTCCTGGGGTGGCAGAGTCCTCGTGGGTGAGGAACGGAGCGATGTGTGGCTCTCGGGGAGCCCCGCCCGGATCCGGGACCGGGTGGCCCACCTGGAGTCGTTCGGGATCGACGAGGTCGTGCTCGCCCCGCTCCCCGCCACCGACGTGCAAGCCGTTGCGCGGCTCGCCAAGGCCCTCAGGGATCGCTGAGCCCTTCCGGTTCTCTACCCTGCCCCCTCCATGGAATTCCGCCGTATCTCCAATCTGCCCCCATATGTGTTCGCCGAGGTGAACGCCCTGAAGCTGGAGGCGCGCCGGGCCGGCGAGGACATCATCGACCTCGGATTCGGCAACCCGGACATCCCGACGTCGCCCGACGTGGTCGAGAAACTCGTCGAGTCGGTGCGGAACCCCCGCAACCACCGCTATTCCCAGAGTCGGGGCCTCCCCAACCTCCGCAAGGCGATCGCCGACCGGTACTCCCGTCGCTTCGGCGTGTACCTCGACCCGGAGACCGAGGCGATCACGACCATCGGTGCGAAGGAGGGGCTGTCGCACATGCTGTGGACGCTCGTCCAGCCCGGCGACGTCGCCCTGGTTCCCGAGCCGTCCTATCCCATCCACATCTACGCGCCGGTGCTCGCCGGTGCCGAGGTCCGCCGCATCCCGCTCTCCGGTGATGCCGACGACTTCTTCGAGGCGATGGAGCAGGCGTTCCTCGACTCGTGGCCCCGTCCTCGGGTGATCATCACGTCGTTCCCCCACAACCCCACGACCGTGTGTGTCGACCTTGCGTTCTGGGAGCGGATGGTGGCCTTCGCCAAGGAGCACGAGACGTTCATCGTCCACGACTTCGCCTACGCCGACGTCGCCTTCGACGGCTACGTGCCGCCGTCGATCCTCGAGGTGCCCGGCGCCAAGGACGTCGCCGTCGAGCTCTACACGCTCACGAAGAGCCACTCGATGGCCGGGTGGCGGGTCGGCTTCGTCGTCGGCAACAGCGAAGTGGTCGCTGCCCTCGCGAAGCTCAAGTCGTACCTTGACTACGGCACCTTTCAGCCGATCCAGATCGCGTCGATCATCGCCCTCAATGAGGGTGACGAGTACGTCGGCGATGTGAACGACATCTACCGGAAGCGTCGTGACACGCTCGTGGACGGGCTTGCCCGGGCTGGGTGGGAGATCGAGAAGCCCAAGGGAACGATGTTCGTGTGGGCTCGCCTCCCGGAGACGTACGCGTCGATGGGATCGCTCGAGTTCGCCAAGCGACTCATCCCCGAGGCCAAGGTGGCGGTCTCGCCCGGCGTCGGGTTCGGCAACCACGGCGAGGGATACGTGCGTTTCGCACTCGTCGAGAACGAGGAACGGATCCGCCAGGCGGTCCGCGGTATCCGCGGTTTCCTCGAGGCGGTCTGATGGCCTTCGCCGACGGGACCGCGGACTTCAGGTCCGACACCGTGACCCGACCCACCCCGGCGATGCGTCGGGCGATGGCAGAAGCCGAGGTCGGCGATGACGTGTACGGGGAGGACCCAACCGTCAACCGACTGGAGGAGGAGGCAGCGGCCGTCGTGGGCAAGGAGGCGGCCGTCTTCGTCCCCTCCGGTTCGATGGGGAACCAACTGGGCATCTGGACCCAGACTTCGGCAGGTGACGAGGTGATCTGCGTCGAGAACGCCCACATCCGCAACTACGAGCTCGGAGCGGGAGCGATCATCTCCGGCGTGCAGTTCCGGACGATCCCGACCACCGACGGGGACATGGCAGCCGACGCGATCCTCGCTGCCGCTGCGGGCACGTCGTATCACCTCCCGCGGGTCGGCCTGCTCGCATGGGAGAACTCCCACCTGGGTTCCGGTGGCCGGGTGGTCCCGTTGGCCTCGATGCAGGCGGGGAGGGAGATCGCCCGTGACCACGATCTCGGTGTGCACCTCGACGGAGCGCGACTCTTCAACGCCGTCGCCGCCAGCGGGATCGACCCCGCCGAGTGGTGCGCGACCGTTGACACGGTGCAGTTCTGCTTCTCGAAGGGACTCGGGGCCCCCGTGGGTTCCATCCTCTGTGGACCGACCGACCTCATCGCCGAGGCGCGTTGGCGCCGGAAGGTGCTCGGAGGGGGCATGCGCCAGGTGGGGGTCCTCGCCGCCGCAGCCTCCATCGGCCTCGCCGAACGGGAGCGGCTCGCCGACGACAACGCCCTCGCCACGGAACTCGCCGAGGGGATCGCCGATCGGTTCCCCGACGCTGTCGACCCGAAGGCCGTCGAAACGAACATCGTCCTGGTCGACGAGGCCCGCCTTCCGGGACCGTCGGGGGCGCTCGAGGCGGCGCTCGCCGACGCGGGGGTGCTCGTGGGCGACCTCCGGCCCGGGATCGTGCGCTTCGTGACGCATCGTGATGTTGACCAGAACGATGTCGGCCGGGTCCTCGGGGTCCTCGCCGGACTTGGTAACGGCTGACGGGGGAGTGGGGTCGAACGAACCGTGCCACGCGTAGGTCTTCTCTTCCCGGGACAGGGTGCCCAGTTCGTCGGAATGGGCGAAGCGCTCTTCGACGCGCGTCCCGACCTGCTCGTGGACGCCGCCGAAGCCGTGCTCGGATGGTCGCTCCGTGAGGTGTGCCTCGAAGGGCCCGAGGAGCGGCTCACCGCTACGGAGCATGCGCAGCCGGCGCTCTTTGCCCTTTCCTACGTCCTGTGGGAGGCCCTTTCCCCGGAGCTCGATGGCGTCGAGGTCGTAGCCGCCGCGGGGCATTCGCTCGGTGAGTACACCGCCCTCGTGGCGTCCGGAGCGATCGGGTTCGAGGACGGGCTGCGACTCGTCGCCGAGCGAGGACGGGCCATGGCCGATGCGGCAGCGCTCGAGCCGTCCGGGATGGCAGCGCTCATCGGTGCCGACGCCGAGTCGGCTGAAGCGCTCTGCGACGCCCGCCGCAACGAGGGTGGCCGCCTGTGGGTCGCTAACCTCAACGCCCCCGGGCAGGTCGTCGTCGCCGGGGGCACCGACGACCTCGAGTGGGCGGGTGAGCACGCCAAGGAGCACGGCATCAGGCGGGCGATACCCCTGAAGGTCGCCGGTGCCTTCCACACCCCCTACATGGCCCCGGCCGCCGAGCGGCTGGCCGCGGCAGTCGGTCGGGCGACGTTCTCGAAACCCGGCTTCGATGTGTACGCCAACACGACCGCCGCTCCCTACTCCGATGAGATCGCCGGGGGCCTCGTCAACCAGCTCACCGGCCAGGTCCGCTTCGAGTCCTCGGTTCGGGCGATTGCCGCCCGGGTCGACGCGCTCATCCACGTCGGACCCGGCGACGTGACGGCCGGAATGGCGAAGCGAATCGTCCCCGATGTGCCCTGTCATGTGGCAACCGAGCTCGACGTGCTCCATGATGTGCGTGCTGCACTCAACGGACGGGACCACGGATGAACGCCACGATCACAGGCTGGGGAATGGCCGTTCCTCCAACGATCCTGAGCAATGAGCACCTCGAAACGCTCACCGAGACGAGCGACGATTGGATCACGACTCGCACCGGGATCAGGGAACGACGGATCTCCCATGTGCCTGCGTCGGACATGGCGGCCCTCGCCGGGAAGCGAGCCCTTGCGTGCGCCGGGCTCGCCCCCGAGGACATCGACCTCCTCATCGTCGCCACGTGCTCCGGGGACACGATCATCCCCTCTGCGGCCTCGTTCGTGCAGGCGAAGCTCGGGCTCGTCAACGCAGGGGCCTTCGACCTCAACGCAGCGTGCTCCGGGTGGGTGTACGGGCTGGAGAACGCCACGGCCATGATCCGATCGGGGATCGCCCAACGTGTGCTCCTCATCGGCGTGGAGCGACTCAGCCACCACCTCGACTTCTCGGATCGCACCACCGCCGTGCTCTTCGGCGACGGTGCCGGCGCCACCGTGCTCGAGGCAACGGACGAGGACCATGGGGTTCTCGCCACCACCACGGGTATCGACGGATCGACCGCTGAGCTCCTCTGGGTCCCCTCGGAGGGTTCCAACCTCGGCCCCGGTGAGCGCACCCCCCAGATGGGAGGGATCCTCATGGAGGGCCAAGAGGTGTTCAAGCGAGCCGTGAAGATGATGGGCGAGGCCTCCCTCACCGTGCTCGAGGATGCCGGCCTCGGGCTCGAGGACGTCGACCTCTTGGTGCCGCACCAGGCGAACACCAGGATCATCGACGCCACCGCCCGACGCCTCAAGATCGACAACGACAAGGTCTACGTCAACATCCAGAAGTACGGCAACACCTCGGCGGCGACGATCCCGATGGCGCTCACTGAGGCCATTGCCGAAGGCAGGGTCCAACCGGGCAGCCACATCGTGTTCGCCGCGTTCGGCGGCGGGCTCACCTGGGCTGCTGCGGTGGTTCGCTGGGGCGAACGCACCTCGCCGCTCGGGGAGATCGAGGACGACTTCGAGCCAACCGACGCCGATGTCGATGAGCTCCTCGGCGCCCAGATCGCCTACTTCGGAAGAGGGGTGTGACCATGTCCCGTGTCGCACTCGTCACCGGAGGATCCCGCGGCATCGGCCGTGCGGTTGCGCTGGCCCTTGCAGCCGACGGCCTCTCGGTTGCCGTCAACTACGCCTCCCGGGCCGACGCCGCCGAGGAGGTCGTGGCCCAGATCGAAGCAGCCGGTGGCACGGCGATCGCCGTGGGTGCCGACGTCAGCGACGCCGACGCCGTTGCAGCGATGTTCGAGGACATCTCCGAGCGCCTCGGTCCCGTGACCGTCCTCGTCAACAACGCCGGTATCACCGACGACGACCTGCTCCTGCGCATGAAGGAGGAGCAGTTCCGTCGGGTCCTCGAGGTGAACCTCGTGTCGGCGTTCCATTGCACGAAGGCCGCGCTGCGCGGCATGCTCCGTGCCAAGGAGGGCCGCATCATCAACGTCGCCTCGGTGTCGGGGATCTCCGGCAACCCGGGGCAGGCGAACTACGCGGCCTCCAAGGCGGGCCTCATCGGGTTCACCAAGTCGATCGCCAAGGAGGTCGGTGCAAGGGGGATCACAGCCAACGTGATCGCACCCGGCTACATCGAGACCGACATGACCGATGCCCTCGGAGACGGGGTCAAGGAGGCAGCGGTCGGTACCATATCGCTCGCCCGGCTGGGCAGACCGGAGGAGATCGCCACTGTGGCATCCTTCCTCGCGTCGGACGGCGCCTCGTACATGACCGGCCAGGTGCTGGTCGTCGACGGTGGCCTCAGCCTCTGAGCGACGAGATCACAGAAGAGAAGGAGCACACCATGGAGCGATCCGATATCGAGAGCAGGATGAAGTCCCTGCTCGTCAGCGAGCTCGGGCTCGACGAGAACAAGATCACCAACGAAGCCCACTTCGAAGAAGACCTCGAGGTCGACTCGTTGGGTGTCGTCGAGCTGCTCATGGCACTCGAGGACGAGTTCGGGGTCGAGATCCCCGATGAGGAAGCCGAGAGCATTGCCACCGTCGGGCAGGCCGTCGACGTGGTGATCGCCAAGCTCGGTTGACATGGAACGTCGCCGCGTCGTCGTCACCGGCCTCGGAGTCATCTCGCCGCTCGGACGCGACCTTGCCTCCAACTGGGAGGGCATGAAAGAGGGGCGCTCCGGAATCGGCCCCATCACCCTGTTCGACACGGCGCGTACGCGCACATCCATCGGCGGTGAGATCCCCGGTTTCGACCCCGAGGACTACCTCGAGAAGCGCGAGGCCCGTCGCCTCGACCGCTACACGCAGGTGTTCATGGCCGCCGCAATCGAAGCCATGGACTCCTCGGGCATCGACCTCGAAGCCGACGAAGCCCTCCGCGAGCGCATGGGCGCCGTGGTGGGTGCGGGGATCGGCGGCATGGAGTCGTTCGAGGAGGGGATCACCACCCTCCACGAACGTGGCCCGGGTCGCCTCAACCCGCTCACGATCACCAAGATCATCGCCAACATGGCACCCGGGTACGCAGCCATCCACTTCGGCTTCGTGGGGCCCACCAACTGCACGGTGACCGCGTGCGCCGCCTCTGCCAACGCCATCGGGGATGCCACAGAGGTGATCCGGCGCGGCGCAGCCGACGTCATGCTGGCCGGGGGCGCCGAGGCCGCCGTGTGCGAGTTCGTGGTCGGTGCCTTCAACCAGGCGAAGGCGCTCAGCACGCGCAACGACGACCCCCGGGCCGCCTCCCGGCCGTTCGACGTCGACCGTGATGGGTTCGTGCTCTCCGAGGGCGGAGCGGCGCTGATCCTCGAGGAGCGCGAACACGCCATCGCGAGGGGAGCAGACATCCTCGCCGAAGTCCTCGGGTACGGCATGTCGACCGACGCCTACCACGTGACCCTCCCGAAACCGGGTGGCACGATCCAGGCCCTGGCCATGAAGTCGGCGCTCGCAGATGCTGGCCTCGATCCCTCCGACCTCGGCTATGTGAACGCCCATGGGACTTCGACTGCGGCGAACGACAGCACCGAGTCGGCCGCCATCAGACTCGCTCTGGGCGATGCAGCGGACGTGGTCCCCGTCTCATCCACGAAGTCGATGACCGGCCACCTCCTCGGCGGCGCAGGCGCCATCGAGGCCGCAGCGTGTGTGATGGCGCTCCAGGAGGGTGTGCTCCCACCGACGATCAACCTCGAGCACCCCGACCCCGAGTGCGACGTGGTCCACGTGCCGAACGAGGCGCGAGAGGCGCCGATCACCGCAGCGATGAGCAACTCCTTCGGGTTCGGGGGCCACAACGTGGCCCTCGTCCTCGGCAAGGTGTAGGGCTCGCCGGAGGGTTCCCGACTGACCCGAACCGGTCCCTATCCTCGTGCCGATGCCCGACGCCGATCGACCACCCTTCCCGGCCGCACTCGCCTTCCTCCTCGCCATCGGTTGGTGGGCGACGAGCCTGCTCACCGGCACCACGGCCCTCCCCGAGGCGGCTGCACGGTCGGGTGGCGCAGCCCTCTGGCTCCTTGGGATCGTCGCGCTCGTCGGCCTGCTCGTGGCGCGGGGTCGGTGGTCACAACGATTGGCAGCTGCGCTCGTCGTCGGCCTCGTCGCCGCGGTGCCGTTCTTCGAGTCGTCGTGGGCACTGTGGGTGGGTGTTGGATGTGCGGCCGTTGCGGGGGGGCTCCTCCTCGCACCAACGGCGACGGCGTGGATCAGGCCCGGTCGTTCGATGGACGCGCCCCCGGACGCAGCGGTCGTACTCATGCTCCTGCTGCTTGCTTGGCCGCTGCTCGGCACGCCGCTCGTCGCCGGCGGGACGGCGTGGGCCCACGTGCTGTGGGCGGGGCCACTCCTCGCCTTCTGGTACGGGAGGGCGAAGGTGCCCGCCCTCTGGGCCGCCAGGGGGATGTCGGCGGCCCTCCCGCTTCTCGCGGCGGTTGGTGCGCCGTGGTGGGGGTGGGCACTCGGCGTGGTGATCGCGGGCTCGACGTCATGGTGGGCCTGGCAGGACGGCACCCGCCTCGCCGTCCTCCCGCTCGTCTCCCGACCGTCGTCGGGGGTCTGCCCCACCCCGGACCTCGACACTGTGCTCAAGGGGCGCTGATGCGACGGCGCCCGAACCCCTGGTTCTTCCTCCCGGTCCTCCTCGGCATCGCGATCGGTGGCGTGCTCGGGTGGCTCATCGTCGGCGTGGGATGCGACGACTGTGTGGCGTCTCAGGCGACGTTCGCCGGTTTGGGCGCGCTCGTCATCGGCAGTGGCGTGGGCGTGGTGATGGTGTTGGTCATTCGCTCGCTCGACGAGCACAGGGCCCGTTCCGAGCGAGGGCTCCCCGACGCGGGAGTCGGCTGTGAGGTTGCCGAGGAGCCCGACAGCGATCGATGACCCGCGGGTCATCCGGCGCGGAATACCTCCATCACCCGTGCAGCCAGTTCGATGGACTCCAGGGTGATCGGGTCGAGTACCAGCTGGACCTCGTTGATCCCGAGTTCGGCGCAGGCATGGAGTTCCTCGGCGAGTTCGGCCTCCGATCCTCGAAGTGGGTTGTCGGACCGCTCGAGGCTCAGCTCTTCGGAGAACTGGAGCATGAGCGCAACCGACTTCTCGACCTCGGAGGGAGCACGGTCGACGGCTTCGCAGGCCGCGTCGATCTGGGCGAGGAGCGGTGGGAGGTTCGCAGCGCGGTTGTCGAACGACGAGAACCAGGAGTTCCATGCGTGCACGTGCGGGAGGGCGATCTCGAGCATCCGAGCGCCGTTCGATCCCACGAGGAGTGGGATCTGCCCGTTGCGGGGCCCGAGCGGCTGCACCACCGAGCCCTCCACCTCGTAGAACTCCCCGCGGAAGCTCACCTCCTCGCCGGCCAGGAGTCGACGGATGAGGGTGAACGCCTCCTCGAATCGGCTCACGCGATGGTCGTAGGGGAAGCCGTACGCGCTGTACTCGGTGCGATTCCACCCTGCGCCGAGGCCAAGCACCAGTCGTCCACCGGAGATCTCGTCGATGGTCGCTGCCTTCTTCGCCAGCATCGCCGGTGCGTGGAACGATGTCGCGGCCACCAGCGGGGCGAGGGTGATCCGCTCGGTGATCGCCGCCACGGCAGCGAGTTGGCTCCAGCACTCCCACGGGCCCACCGCGTTGCCCTCGTCGTCCCGGTAGAGCAGGTGGTCCCCGATCCAGAGGGAGTCGAAGCCGAGGTGCTCGATCCGCCTGGACATCTCGGCGATCTCGTCCCAGCGCACGGGTCGTTCCCACTCGGGGAGTTGAACGCCGATCTTCATGTGCTGTCTCCTTCGTGGATGTGATGGTCGAGGACACGCCACGGGGGGCCCTCGAGCGTGATGACCTCGGCATGGGTGGGTTTTCCCGAGTGGAAGTTGCCGAGACCGTCGCCAGTGAGGTGTCGGACAGCGGCGTGGATGGGATCCTGGTGCCCCACGACGACCGCAGGCGTCGGTGAGCTCCGGCGGATCTCCTCGATGGCGCCGGCAGTGCGTGCGGCGAGGTCCTCGAGGGGTTCGGGTGTGTGGGGGATGTGGCGCGGGTCGGCGAGGTACGCCTCCAGTTCACCGGGAAAGGCGGTCGGGACCTCCTCCCACGGGATGCCCCTCCATCGCACGAGCAGGCCCCACTCGGTGAGGCCCGGGTGGACGCGCACCGCGAGCCCGTGCGGCGCAGCGATGACCTCTGCGGTGCGCAGCGCCCGGAGCAGGGGAGAGGACCACACGGCTTCGATCGGGCCCGGTTCGAGGGTGGCCCCGGCCGCTAGGGCCTGGGTGCGTCCCGCCGCCGAGAGGTCGAAGCCGGGGAGGTCGGCGTACACGAGGTGGTCGGGGTTGTGCGCCTCGCCGTGGCGCACGAGGTGGACGATGCCGGGCATGGGTGGAGCCTACGGGCTCTCACGCGCACGCTCCGACTCCCTACCCTCCGGGCATGGCCGAGGTGTTCTCCGAGCCGATCATCCACGTCGACATGGATGCGTTCTTCGTCGAGGTCGAGCGCCTACGGACGCCCTCACTGCGGGGTCTGCCCGTCGTGGTGGGAGGCGCAGGTTCCAGGGCGGTCGTGGCGGCGGCGTCCTACGAGGCCCGCTCGTTCGGCATCCGGTCGGCCATGCCCATGGCGGTCGCCCGACGCAGGTGCGGTGACCTCACCATCGTGCCGCCGGACCACGCCTGGTACCGGGAGGTGAGTGGCCGGGTGTTCGGCATCCTGCGGAGCGTCACCCCAATGGTGGAGGGGATCAGCATCGATGAGGCCTTCCTCGACGTCTCGGGCCTCCGGCACCACGCCGCATCGTCGGTGGAGGTGGCAGAAGCCATCCGTCTGCGGATCCGTGAGGAGATAGGGCTCCCGTCGTCAGCGGGGGTTGCCTCGGCGAAGCTGCTGGCGAAGATGGCCTCCGAGGACGCAAAGCCCGACGGCGTGATGCATGTTGCCGTCGACGAGCAACTGGCCTTCTTGCACGCGCATCCGGCTCGCGCACTCTGGGGCGTGGGTGGGGCCACCTTCGCAAAGCTCGAGCGCGTCGGGGTTGAGACAATCGGTGACATCGCTGCCCTCCCGGAGCGCACGCTCGTGCGACTCCTCGGGCCCAGTCTCGGGAGACACCTCCACCTCCTTGCCAGCGGGATCGACCAGCGGCGCGTGGAGCCCGAGTCCGAAGCGAAGTCGATCTCGGTGGAGGAGACGTTCTCGACCGACGTGCTCGTCGGCGCTGCGCTCGACACCGAGTTGCTCCGCCTCGTGGATACGCTCGGCTATCGCCTCCACAGGGCCGGGGTAGGGGGGCGAACCATCCAGGTGAAGGTGCGCTTCCCGGACTTCAGGACCGTGCAGCGCTCCCACACGCTCGGCCACGCCACTGCCCGGACGAAGGAGATCCTCGAGGAGGCCCGGGTGCTCCTCGCAGACGCCGTCTCCGGCGGGCGGGCCGTCCGGCTCCTCGGGGTCGGGCTGCAGGGGTTGGTCGCCACCGACGAGCGCCAACTCTCCTTCGGGGTGCCCGCCGAGCGAGACCAGCTCGAGGAAGCCATGCACCGGGTGCGCGACCGTTTCGGCTCGTCGGCGGTGGGCCCTGCGGGGCTTCGGCTGCAGCCCGGGGAACCCTCCCAGCGAAAGGATGGGCCCGGGTAGTCTGAGCGGTGTACGGCAGGCGATTGCCTCGCTATCGTCCGCCGTCAACCGACCCAGACACGAGGGACGGCCGCATGGGCCTCAACGAACACGAGCAGCGCATCCTCCAGGAGATCGAACGGCAGTTCTACGCCGAGGATCCCAGGCTGGCGTCCGCCGTGAATCGGGTTGGCCCGGTGTCCCGCAACATCCCGAAGCCACTGGCCATCGTCCTCCTCATCGTGGGCCTCGCGACCACCGTCGCGGCCCTCGTGCTCGGGGACGCGAATTACGGGCCAATCGTGGGACTCGCTGGCTTCGCGGTGATGGTAGGGTCCGGATCCGCCCTGGCGAAGGCCCTCTGGATCGATGCCCGAGGAGCTGGCGCCGGGTCGTCGGAAGATGACGCATCCGAGGGTTCCAAGCAGACCTGAGCGATGCGGCCCGGCCCTTCGATTGGGGACGGCGACGGGCTCCCGGCGATCAATGGCGAGGGAAGAGCGTGCGGCCGTTGGGTCGATGGATGCGGAGGGATTTCGAGGTGGAAGAGGCATTCACTGCACAGCAGGCTTCGTCGTTGACGGGGTGCACCCACCACCAACTGCGGTACTGGGATCGCGTCGGGCTCGTTCGCCCGTCGGTGCAGGGGACACGGGGAAGGGCCGGTGTCCGGCGTCTCTACTCATTCCGCGACCTCGTGTGGCTGCGGGTCGTGAAGGGCCTCCTCGACAACGGCATGTCGGTGCAGCGCGTGCGACGTGCTGCCGACTACCTCCGGCGCAACGCGGATCTCGATGACGCCCTCGCGGGGGTGACCCTCGTGACGGACGGTGTCTCTATCTTCCAGGTGATCGAGGAGGAGGACCAGCTCCTCGATGCCCTCAAGGAAGGGCAGATGGCCATGTTCGTGGCGATCGATGAGATCACCCGGGAAGTCGAGGAGGACGTGTCACTCTTCGAGCTCGACAAGTCCCGTTTCCTCGACATCCTCCACCGTTCCGAAGAGGACATCGCCTCGTCCTTCTAGCGCTGGCTTCTCCGCAGCGAGCGGAGTCGCCATGCCGCGAGGAGTCGCTCGCTGAGCGGCCGTTCGCGGAACCCGTCCTCGGCCCTCCGCAGGGCCTCGATCGCTTCGAAGCGTTGCGCACGTGACGGAGGCTCGGGGGCGTACTCGCGCGCCTCCTGCGCCCGCCTGAGCGGACCGACGACGGCACCGACCCGATCGCCGATCTCGCGTGGCGTCATCGACGAGGTGATCGGCTCCCCGAGGTCGCGGAGTTGGTCGGTGAGTTCTGCCCACGCAGCCGAGATGTCGCCCCTTCGGGCTCGCTGGAGGCGGAGGAACCGCCGGAGGCGCTTCGCCACAGGGATGAAGATCACAAGGCCGAAGGCGAGGAGCAGCCTCCTCGCCCACGCGGGGACAACGAAGTCATTGCCGGTGCCGTCGAGGAGGTCCTGGCCGGGGAATGCATCCGGCGTGGCCTGCTCGTTCTCGAGGAACTCATCTCGTTCGTCGAGATCGCCTGCGAGGCCCGAACGGTCGTCCCCTTCCTCCTCGGGGAGCTCGATCGTGTCTGCGATCGCCACGATGTCGAAGCCGAGTGCTGCTCCGGTTGCGGGGTTCACGCCGTCGGACCGTGGGGTCGGATCGAACGCGACCCACCCCACGCCGTCGATCCATACCTCCACCCACGCATGGGCGTTCTTCTCGCGAACCGTGATGAGGCCGTCGTCGGCGACGTCGCCCGGGGTGAACCCGAGGACGAGGCGAGCCGGGAGGCCGATCGATCGCGCCATCACGCCCATCGCCGTGGCGAACTGCTCGCAGTACCCCGTCCGGTAGTTGGGCGAGTTCTCCTCGAACAGCCACGCGGTGAGGTCCGATGCCGCATGGCCGGGGTCGATGTCCACCGAGTAGGTGAAGCGGCCCTGCTGGCGGAAGAAGCCTTCGAGGAGCAGCGCCTGTTCGAGGGGAGTCCCCGCGGGTGTCGTGAGCACCTCGGCGAGCCCCTGCACCCGACTGTCGATCCCCGCGGGGAGTGCGAGAAACCGGGAGCGACCCACGAGGTCAGGTGCCTGGACCGGTGTCGCCCCGGTGAGGGCGATCAGGCCACGGGCGGCCGCCTCCCGGAGGACCGGGGCGTTCGCCGCCGAGAGCGAACTGGCGAGGTCGAACGCGTCGACGCTCGGGACCGCCGTGGTGAGGCTGTACTGGAGGCCCCGTCGCGTGAGCCCGTCGAGGCGGATGGACCCGTCGGCACGGGTGCGGTAGCCCGAGCGGAGGAGTGCGGCGTCGGAGTCGATGTCGTTGGGTGATCCGGTGAAGGGGAGGAAGTTCTGTCGGAGGGCAGCGATTCGCACCACCGCGAGGACTTCCTCGGTCGGGCCCTGGAAGCGGAAGTCCTCCGCCTCGAACGGCCCTCCCTCCACCCCGGGGACGAGGGCCACCGAGGGGGAGGGGAGCCAGTGTGTCCCGTCGTACTCGTCGAGGGTGATGAGACGCCAGTAGGTCTCCTCCGGGGCGACGGGGGAGCGGCCGAGGCGCGCCTCGAAGACAGGCGTGTCGGACTGTGCGACGAGGTCGGTCTGGATCGTGGAGGCGAAGAGGTTGTACGAGACGCCGGTGCGGATGCCCCCGAGGGTCGAGGTCTCCCTCCATGGCAGGTACCCGGCTCCCACGACGTCGGGGGAGACGACTGCGGTGAGGAGGATGCCCACCACGATCGAGGCCGCCCCGGCGCCCAGGGTGAGGCCGTGGGCGGGCGTCCCGAGCACCCGGTTGGTGCCGAGGCGTTCGTCGAGGCGGATGGCGAGGAGGCCGAGGCCGACCCAGGCAGCGAACCCGGGGAGCCACCATCCCGCGTCGCCCCGGTCGACGGTGGCGACGAGCAGGTAGAGCCAGCCGACGCCGACGACGGCGAGCCAGGCGATTCCCCGTGTGGAGGCGAATGCCCAGAGGGTCCCGAGGGCGACGAACACAGGGAGCAGCACGACGAGGAGGTCCGTCGAGGGAACGATCGGCGCCGTGCCGAATCGCACCTGCTCCCACCCCTCGGTGAGCCCAGCGAGGAGCGCCGACCAGGAGTCGCCGGAGGGGAGGAGGCCCTGGAAGGTGTCGGGCGCTGCGAACCAGGCCATGGCGAGCGCGGCGGCGATGCCCGAGAGGAGCGCAACGAACACGGCCCGGACGCGGAGCCATCCGCCCAGCCCGCCGATGAGGGCGCCCA
Organism: uncultured Acidimicrobiia bacterium; assembly: GCA_964600365.1. Lineage (GTDB taxonomy): Bacteria > Actinomycetota > Acidimicrobiia > Spongiisociales > JAENVV01. The sequence continues at coordinate 1,920 of CAZRJG010000041.1, read as the reverse complement.
GGAGCACCCCTCCGGCGAGGATCGGGGTCCATGCCAGCGCATCCGGTGTCTCACGGATGAGCCTGGAGAGGCGGAGGAAGACGAGGACGAGGCCGAGGGCCCCGACGAGTGCGCTCAGGCGGATGCCCATGCCCGTCCCTTGAGTCGCTGCCAGGTCGACGACCACGTCTCGCCGGGCAGGCACGTGGCCGCCGCGAGGGGGGTGCGAATGGACGGCAGGAGGCCGATCGGGGTGGGGGAGGCCGAGAGCAGGAGCACGCTGCCGAAGTCAGGCCCGAGGGTGGAGATCGACTGCCCGAGCTGCTCGTCGACCTCGCCCGTGACGACGACGAGTGCTCCACCGACGAACCTCCGCCGAAGTCGCGCGACGACGGCTCGCAGGTCGAGTCCCGGGTTGGGCTGCACCCCGGCGAGCGCCTCGAGCACCCGGTTCGTGGGGTCGGGGTCCTGGGAGCGCACGTGGTCCGAGCCGATGAGCGCGTCGAGCTCGAAGCCCGCCCGATCGAGGTGGAGGTAGGCCGACGCAGCGCCCCGCACCGCGGATTCGAACCCGTCGGGGTCGTAGACCTGCGAACGCGTGTCGAGTACGAGGAGCCCGCGGGACTGCCAGGGCGTCTCGAACTGGCGGATCATGAGCTCGTCACGGCGGGCGGTGGTCGGCCAATGCACGCGCCGGAGGTCGTCGCCATGGCGGTACTCGCGGATGGTGAAGAAGTCCTCTCCGCCACGGGCGCTGAACTCGGGTCGGGACGCCTGGATGGAGGGGTCTCGACCCCGGACCACGGGATACCCCTCGAGGGCCTCGGTGCGGGGGTAGACGATGAGCGTGTCCACGGGCCCGCCCTCGGCCGAGCGGGTCATCAGCCCGAGTGGATCGGTGACTGCCACCCGGACGGGCCCGACCCGGTAGACGCCGCGGGCGCTGGTCCCCACGCGGTAGGGCACGCGAACGCGGCGGTGCGCCGGCACACGGGCAAGGTGCGAGGTGGAGGATCCGATCCCGCGGATCCGGTCGACGAGGTCGATGCCGAGAAGGGGGACGGGTGACGGGTTGGTGAGTTCGAGGGTGATGATCACGTCATCCCCCTCGCGCACGCGCTCGGGCTGCACATCCCGGCTGATCGGGACCGATGGGTCAGCGACGCGTATCCAGGTGAACGCGATGGCCACCGCCACCAGGAGGACGAGCCCGACGGAGAGGAATTCCTCCTCCCCGAGGAGGAGCCAGAGGAGGAGCAGGCCGACGGCGAGGCCGAGGACGCCCCACCCCCTGCGGGTGGGCATCAGCGGGGAGCGCCGGGGACGCGGACGCGTTCGAGGATCTCGGTGAGGACCCGTTCGACGGATGCGCCACGCATGTGGGCCTCGGGTCGCAGCATCATCCGGTGCACGAGCACGGGGTGTGCGATCGCCTTGAGGTCGTCGGGCGTCACATACTCCTCGCCCCGGGACGCAGCCCTCGCCTTGGCGAGTCGGAAGAGGTAGAGCGCCGATCGGGGGGAGGCGCCGAGGAGCAACTCGGTGTGCGAGCGGGTTGCTTCGACCAGGTCGGTGAGGTAGCCCCGCACGCCGTCCGCGACGTGCACCGTGCGAGCGATCGAGCCCAGGCGCAGGACGTCCTCGGCGTGGACGGCCGTGGTGAGCGTGTCGAGCGACGACGTCTCGCCGTGCGTCTCGAGGATGTCGAGGGAGGTCGCTCGGTCGGGGTACCCGATGGCGAGGCGCGCCATGAACCGGTCGAGCTGGGCCTCGGGGAGCGGGTAGGTGCCCTCGTGCTCGAGGGGGTTCTGGGTGGCCACCACCATGAAGGGGGGAGCGAGCGGGTGTGTCGTCCCGTCGACGGTGACCTGCCGCTCCTCCATTGCTTCGAGGAGTGCCGCCTGGGTCTTGGGGCTTGCCCGGTTGATCTCGTCGCCGACC
>CAZRJG010000040.1:0-20293 GCA_964600365.1 uncultured Acidimicrobiia bacterium | reverse complement strand
CCGGCTACCGGGAGATGCTCACCACCCGCAGCTTCGCCGAGGAGGTCACCGACTTCATGCTCCGGGCGTCCGAGCGGCGCCTCTCCCCTGCCGACGTGGCGATCCTCTCCGACGACCGGCAGGACTGGCGGGCCCTCCCCGGGTTCATGGGCCGGTACCGGGCACGCCTCATCGACCGGGGGCGCATCGACTACGCCGGCATCCTCGAAGCCGCGATCGGTGTCCTCGGCGACGCGTCGGCACGAGCGGAGACGGCGTCGGAGATCGGCCATGTGCTCGTCGACGAGTACCAGGACACCACCGCCGCCCAGGTGGAGCTCCTCCGTCGACTCGTCGCACCGCACGGCAACCTCACCGCCACCGCCGACGTGGGCCAGTCGATCTACTCGTTCCGGGGCGCCGACCTCGGGAACGTCTCGCGGTTCCCCGACGACTTCGCGGCGATCGGGATGAGCGAGCGGATCCTGCTCGACACCTCCTTCCGCGTTCCCGAGGCGATCTTGTCCGCCGCCGAGCGGATCGGCGTGCCCGGCCTCCCCGGTGCCCCCGACGTCGTGCATCCCGCGGGGCCCGGGGGTCGGGTCGACGTCCACGTCTTCGACCAGCGGTCCCACGAGGCAGAGTGGATCGCCTCGGAGATCGAACGCCTCCACCGCCTCAACGAGATCCCCCTCCGCCGTATCGCGGTCCTCTTGCGCACGAAGCGCCGGATGCTCCCCGAGCTCTCCCGTGCGCTCGACCGGCGGCGTATCCCCCACGATCGGCCCGACACACGCCTCATCGACCATCCCGCCGTCCGGACGGTCGCCGATGTCGCTCTCCTCTCGTGTCGTGAAGGGGGACCCGACACCCGGCGCCGCGCGGCACGACGCCTTCTCCTCGGGCCACTCCTCGCGTGCTCCATCGGCGAGGAGAGGGCCGTGACCCGGGCCCATGACCGCGCTGGGGGCGGGTGGGCCGACGCCTTCCGCACCGCCCTCCCCGGTGGAGAAGCCCTCGCCGACCTCCTCGACGACGACACGTGGGCAGCGGACCGCCCGGCGGTCGACGGCTTCTGGCACCTCTGGCAGGCACTCCCCCAGTGGCAGCGGTTTGCGAGCGACCCCGCCCACGCTTCGAGCCGCGCCGCTCTCGCCTCGTTCTCCCAGGTGCTCGGGCACCTGCACGAGCGGGACCCCGACCTCTCGCTCACCACGTTCCTCGCGCTCGCCTCCGAGGACGACTTCGAGGCGAGCCCGCTCCTCGGGTACGACGCCACCGGTGACGCGGTGGCGCTCACGACCCTCCACCAGGCGAAGGGACTCGACTTCGATGTCGTCTTCATCGCCGACGCGGTCGACGGCTCGCTCCCAGACCTCCGCCGCTCGTACTCGATCCTCGCCACGCACACCCTCGACCCCGGGCAGCGCGATACCCGCACCGCAACGAGACTCCGAATCGAGGAGGAGCGCCGGCTCGTGTACACCGCCATGACCCGGGCAACCCGCCGGGTCGTCTGGACCGCCACCGCGGCGGGGATCGACGAGGGGGACGAACGCCCCAGCCGGTTCCTCCTCGAACTCATCGACACACCGTCCGGACCCCCCACCGCCCCCGACGTGCCCGTCACCCCGATGGAGGCCGAGGCGCTGCTCCGACGCACCTCCGCCGACCCGGCAGCCCCCGGCGACCGTCGCCTCGCTGCGGTGGCCGTGCTCGCGGCCGGGATCCACCCCGCCCTCCGGGACCCGTCGACGATCGTCGGCGTGCGCGAACGGGGGCCCGATGGCGATCTCATCCCCCGAGACGCCGCGTTCTCCCCTTCGCAGGCAACGGCGTACGAGACGTGCCCACGGCGCTTCGTCCTCGACCGGTACCTCGGCGTGGACGACGGCGGCTCCGTGCACATGCACGCCGGCTCCGTCGTGCACCGGGTCGCCGAGGTGCTCGACCGGCACCGCATCGACGACCCCGAGTGGTCGCCCAACGCCGCCGACCTCGCCGCGGCGCTCGACGACGCCTTCGACCCGGCCGACTTCGGAGGCGGCCCTTGGGCGATGGCGTGGCGCACCCGCATCGAGGGGATCCTCGAGACGCTCCTCGCCAACCCCCCGCCCGGAGGGGACGTCGAGTTCGTGGAACACTGGCTCGAGGCCGTCATCGACGGTGAGCGATGGCGGGGACGGGCCGATCGCATCGACCGGGCCCCCGATGGGACCCTCCGCGTCGTGGACTACAAGACCGGCACCCAGCCCGCTTCGAGGGCCGAGGCCGCCGAGTCGCTCCAACTGGGGTTCTACGTGCTCGCCGCCTCCGCTGACCCGAGTATCTCCGCCCACGGAGAGATCGGGGGCGCCGAGCTCTGGTACCCCGCGGCGAACCAGAGGGCACACTTCGCGACCCGGTCGTTCGACATGGACCGGCTCGACGCCGTCCGCGACCGCCTCTCAGCGATCGCCTCCGCCATCCGGTCAGAGGAGTTCGGGCCCCGACTCAACCCGTACTGCGACACCTGCGCGGTGCGGACCCTGTGCCCCGCCTGGCCCGAGGGGCAGGAGGCGTTCCTCCCATGACGTTCGTCCCCACCCCCGAGCAGCGCGCGATCATCAGCGCCACCCCTCCGCTGCGGGTCGCCGCCGGCGCGGGAACCGGCAAGACAGCGACGATCACCGAGGCGATCGCAGCGCGGGTGCGCGACGGGCGCCTCGAGGCCGACCAGGTCCTCGGCATCACGTTCACGAACAAGGCAGCTGCCGAGCTCGCCCACCGGATCCGCCTTCTCATCGGCGACCACACCCCCGTCGGGATCGAGCCCGACGTGAGCACCTACCACGGCTTCGCACACGGCCTCCTCGCCGAGTTCGGGCCGCTCATCGGCGTCGAGCGGCGCATCGAGGTCATCACCCCGACGTTCTCCCGCCAGCTCCTGCTCGACGCGATCGACGAGGCAGGTCCGTACCGGCACCTCCCGCTCCACCACCGGCGCGGACTCGTGCCCGACCTCGCCCGCCTCTCGTCGCTCCTCGGCGACCACCTCGCAACCGCCGCCGACCTCCTCGCCCTCCCCATCACCGACGCGCGCACGGAGCGCCGCCACGAGATGGCCCGTGTCATCGCGCGCTTCGAGGAGGACAAGGCCCGGCTCGGCATCGTGGACTACGCCGATCTCATCCGCCTCGCCCACCGGCTCGTCACCACCACGCAGCGCGTCGTCACTGAACTGCGAGAGCGGTACGGCCTCGTAGTCCTCGACGAGTACCAGGACACCTCGCCCGCCCAGCGCATCCTCCTCCAAGCAGCGTTCGGGGACGGCTTCCCGGTCCTCGCTGTCGGCGATGGCGACCAGACGATCTACGAGTGGAGGGGGGCCTCGCTCGAGAACTTCGACGGGTTCCCCGCCCATTTCACCCGACCCGACGGGCAACCGAGCGACACGCTGCCGCTCACCCTCAACCGCCGCTCCGGGCCCACCATCCTGGCCGTCGCAAACGCCGTGCGGGCACGCATCGACGACACCCCCCGGGCACCGCTCCGCCCCCTCGACGACGCGCCCGCGGGCCGGGTCGTCACCCGCTGGCACCGCACCGCCCACCAAGAGGCCGATGCCATCGCCGACCTCCTCGGCGAGGAACACGACGACGGGACGCCGTGGAGCGAGATGGCCGTGCTCTTCCGCAAGAACGCCGACATCGCACTCGTGCGCGAGGCCCTTGAGGCGGCGGGGATCCCCACCGAGGTCGCGAGCACCGGCGGCCTCCTCGGTGTACCCGAGGTCGTGGAGCTCCACGCGTGGCTCCGGGCCCTCGACGACCCGCTCGACAGCGTCGCCGTCGCCCGCGTCCTCACCGGGAGCCGCTACCGGCTCGGGCTCGGCGACCTGCGGACCCTCCACGACCACGCGCGACGGGCGACCGACGAGGACGACCCGGTCGGGCTCATCGAAGTCCTCGGCGAACTCGACGCCATCGCCGGGCTCCGCACGGGCGCACGTGACGCCCTCGCCTCCTTCCGGGACCGCTACCACTCGTTCCTCGTCGCCGCCCAGGGCGTGAGCATCGTCGAGCTGGTCCGGCGCCTGCTCGACGCGCTCGATGCCTGGCGAGACATCGAGTCCCTCCCCGCAGCACGGGCACTCAGCACCCGCCTCAACCTCTACCGGTTCCTCGACCTCGCCGAGTCGTGGAGCCCGCTCGAAGGGCGCCCCTCCCTCCCCGGGTTCCTCGACCACCTCGCCCTCATGGCCGAGGATCACGCCGAGGAGCTCGACACCGCTCGGATCTCCGGGGAAGACGCCGTCACCCTCCTCACCGTGCACCGGGCGAAGGGCCTCGAATGGGACGTGGTCGTGCTCCCCGCCCTCATCGAGGGGACCTTCCCGTCGGGGATGCGGCGCGCCGAGGACCCCTTCGCACACGCCCAGGAGCTCCCCCTCGAACTCCGGCTCGACACGGGGTCGTTCCCACCCCTCGACGCCGCGATGCCCGACCGCGCCCGCAAGGACCTCCTCCGAGTCCGCCACGTCGCCCAGGAGTGGCGGCTCGCCTACGTCGCGGTCACCCGTGCCCGTCGCCTCCTCCACCTCTCCGGCGCGTACTGGTACGGCACGCCGACGCCCCGAAAGACGCACGCCGGCCCGTCACCGCTCCTCGAGGAGGCCCGCCGGGTCGGCGAGGTCGAGGACCTCGGTGGACCGGACGAGCCCGGCGAACGACCCGAGTCGCTCAGACCCGCGCTCCGCGGCGAGGGACCCGACCCCCTCTTCGGCCCCGACGGTCCGCTTGCTGCACTCCGCGAGGCGGTCGGGGACCCCTCGATGCCACGCCGCGTCGCCGGCGACCTCGGCATCGCCGCTGCGTACGATCGGGCGGTGGACGAGTTCCAGGAGATGCTCTTCGCCCTTCCCGAGCCGCCCGAGACCAGCCCGGAGGAGACGCTCCCGCACACCTCGGTGACGGGGCTCGTCACGTACGCCCGGTGTCCGAAGAAGTTCTTCTGGTCCGAGGTGGACCGACTCCCCCGCCGCCCGTCGGCCGCCGCCCGCCGCGGCGTCGAGGTACACCGGCGCATCGAACTCCACAACCTCGGGGCGATGCCCCTCGAGGACCTCTCCGAGGTCACGTACGACGCCATGCCCGAGAATGGTGGGCCACCCTCAGGCGACCCGTTCGGCGCGTTCCTCGGATCGCCGTACGCCAACCGCCGTCCCATCCACACGGAGGTCCCCTTCGAGCTGCGACGCTCCGATGGGACCATCCGGGGTCGTGTCGACGCCGTGTACGACGACGGAGGCTGGGAGATCGTCGACTTCAAGAGCGGGCGGCCTTCCGACGACCCCGCCATGGACCTCCAGCTGCAGGCATACGCCCTCGCTGCCACCGAGGGGGCACTCCCGGGGAATCCCGACGATGGGCTCTCGGTGACGTTCGTATTCCTGGGAGACGGATTCAAGTCCCGGACCGAGGTGGTCGATGCAGAGTGGATGGAACGCGCCACCGAGACCGTGGACGGCACCCTCCGGTCGATTGCGGCCGGAGTCTTCGAGGCGCGACCTTCCGACCGTTGCCGCCGGTGCGACTTCGTGCGATTCTGTCCGGAAGGGAAGAACGAAGTGGGAGCCAACTGACGTGGAGTATCTGATCCCCGAGGCGATCATGATCGGCATCGCAGCCGGGTTGCTGGCGCGGCCGCTGATCGGCTACCTCACGGTCCCCCTCGTCGGTCTCGCCGTGGGCACGTGGTGGGCGTCGCGGGAAGCGGGCGACGTCGGTGCGGCCACCGCAGACATCTTCGAGAACCAGGCCCCGGAGGCCTTGCTCTCGACAAGCGCCATCTTCGCCCTATCGGCCGGTCAAGCGGCGCTGGCGGCCTGGCTCACCATCGGCTTCATCGAATGGGCACTCGCATCCAACGCAAATCGCAAGATGCGCAACAGGATCACACCACGCGACCCCGGACCGCCTCGACGACCAACGTAACCGGCCCGTCGTTGAGCAGCTCGACATCCATCATCGCCCCGAAGCGCCCGGTCTCCACCGGCACTCCCCGTCGGGAGAGTGCTTCGACAAAGTCGTCCACCAGTGGCGAGGCGACCGCCGGATCGGCCGCCTCGGTGAACGAGGGACGTCTTCCCCTCCGCACGTCCCCGTAGAGGGTGAACTGGCTCACGGCGAGGACCGAGCCACCGACGTCGACGATCGATCGGTTCATCCGACCGTCCCCATCGGGGAAGACGCGCAGGCCGGCGATCTTCTCGGCAAGCGCCTCGACCTCCCCGGGCCCGTCGTCGTGGGTGACACCGACGAGGCAGAGGAAGCCGACGCCGATCTCCCCGACCACGCTCCCATCAACTGTGACGGAGGCATGGCGCACGCGCTGGACGACGACCCGCATGGCGCGCAGCCTACGTGCTCGATATTCACGGAGCCGTCGGCCGGCCGGGTCCTAGCCTGATCGGCATGTCCTCCCGCGCGGGCCGGACGTCCCTTCGATTGGGAATCCTCACCCCGCACCTCCGACCCCATCGGGCCCTCGCTGTCGGCACGTCGCTCATGATCGTGGCGATGGTCGCGCTCGACCTCGCCGGCCCGATCCTGCTGGCGCGGGCGATCGACGCCGCCGTCGATGGGTCCGGTATCGACCGGATCGTCCGTCTCGCGGTGTGGTTCCTCGGCGTTGCCGTGGGCGCACAGGTGCTGTCCGCGACCACCACCTACCTGGGCGCGAGGATCGGCTGGACCATCGCCAACGACCTGCGCGTCACCGCCGCCCGACACCTCACGCGACTCGACCTCGACTATCACACGTCCACGAACCCGGGCGCACTCATCGAACGGGTCGACGGCGACATCACGGCGATCGCGGAGTTCTTCTCGAACTTTGCCGTCCGTGTGGCCGCAACCACCCTCCTGCTCGGGGGCATCATCGCGCTCACGTTCGTTGAGCATCCCCTCGCCGGCTGGACGACACTCGGCTTCACCGTGGTCGTGACCGGGGTGCTCATCGCAACCCGCACACTCGGCGTGAGGGCCTCGGAGTCCGAGCGGGGCCTCGCCGCCCGCCTCTACGGTTTCATCGAGGAGCGCCTTGCGGCACTCGACGACATCCGCGCGAACGGCGCCGGCCCCCAGGTGATGCGCCGCTTCAAGGCGATCATGGCCGACTGGTTCCTCGGCTCCCGCAGGGCCTGGATGCGCCGATCGATCATCTGGGTCACCATCATCGGCTCGTTCTCAGCCGGTTCGCTCATCGCGCTCGCACTGGGCACCCGGCTCGTCGGGCAGGGAGCGATGACGATCGGGACGGCGTACCTCATCTTCCAGTACATGGCGAAGCTCGAGGCGCCGATCGAGGAGATCACCAACCAGATGCAGGAGCTCCAGAAGGCCGCGGCCGGTACCCGTCGGCTCTCCGAAGTCCTCTCGACGAGTCCGAGCGTTGATCGGTCCGGGACCACCCCGCTTCCCGTGGGCGCGCTCTCCCTTGCCTTCGAGCGCGTCGACTTCGCCTACGACGAGGGCGTGCCCGTCCTCAGTGGAATCGACCTCTCGATCCCGGCGGGGACCCACCTGGGCCTCCTCGGTCGCACCGGCGGAGGCAAGTCGACGTTCACGAAACTCGTGGCTCGCTTCCACGACCCCACCGCGGGAACGGTCCGTCTCGGTGGCGTGGATCTACGGACCGCCGATCCCGTGTCGGTGCGACACGGGATCAGCTTCATCACCCAGGATGTCCAGCTCTTCGACGGAACCGTGAAGCAGAACGTGACCTTCTTCGATGACGCCATCGACGACGATCCGGTCGAGGAGGCGCTCAGCGCAATCGGCCTCGCCGAGTGGGCGCACTCGCTCCCCGACGGTATCCATACCGAGCTCGGCACCAATGGGATCGGGATCTCGTCGGGCGAGGCCCAGCTCGTTGCGCTCGCCCGCGCCCACCTACGCGACCCCGGGCTCATCATCCTGGACGAACCGTCATCGCGCATCGACCCCGCCACGGAGGCACTCCTCACGAAGGCACTCGATCGGCTCACCGCGGGGCGCACCTCGATCGTCATCGCCCACCGGCTCGCAACCGTGGCGAACGTCGACCAGGTGGCAATCCTCGAGCGCGGCGCCCTCGTGGAGTTCGGCGACCGCGCTGCGCTCGCCGACGACCCGACCTCACGACTCGCCGGAATGCTCGAAGCCTCGCGGGACGGCCTCCTCGTGGAAGGGGGTCGCACATGAACCCCGTGCGTCTCGCCTGGCGCCTCCGTCGCAACGAGCCGTTGCTCCTCGTCGCGAACCTGCTCCTCTGGGGTTCGTTCCATGGCGTGCCCGCCGCGACCGGGTGGGCTGTGGGGGTGCTCTTCGACCGACTCGCCGGCGCCGATCCCGGCGCGCCGGAGTCGACCCTGTGGCTCATCGGGGCGATCCTCCTCGGCCGCCTCCTCACGTTCGAGGTCGCGATCTACGCCTTCACGACGTACTACCTGCGACTCATGTTGCTCGTGCGCCGCAACCTGCTGCGCCACCTCATGGAGGCCCCCGGCACCCGCGTGCTTCCCGTCTCGACGGGCACTGCAATGTCCACCTTCCGCGAGGACGCCAAGGACGTGGCGGAGTACATGGAGAACATCATCGACGGGCTCGGGGTCGCGATCTTCGTGGGATCCAGCCTGTGGGTGCTGTTCGGCATTGATGCCGGCCTCGCCGGCATCGTCCTGGCGCCGCTCGCGATTGCCCTGCTCCTCACTGCGTCGCTCTCGAACAGGATCCGCTCCCACCGTGAGCGGATGCGGAACGCGACCGAGCGGGTCACCGGTTTCCTCGGTGATCTCTTCGGATCGATCGAGTCGGTGAAGGCAGCCGGCAAGGAGGTCTCGATGCTGGGTCACCTCGCCGAGGTGAACGCAGAACGTCGGGATGCCGCGCTGAGCGATTCCGCGCTCACCGAGATCCTCCGCACGATCAATCGCAACATGGCCAACGTCGGGATCGGTGCGGTCCTGCTCGCGGGAGCTGCATCCATCGCATCCGGTTCGCTCTCCGTCGGAGGGCTCACGACCTTCCTCGTGTACATCCCCCGGCTCACGGGCAACATGGCATGGGCGGGCGACATGATCGCCCAACACACCCGAACGCGGGTTGCGTACGAGCGGATCGAACGCCTGTCGATCGACGGAACGGCCGACGAACTCGTGGCCGTCGACGGCCTCGACCTCTCCTCCTCGATCCCCGTGGTGCGGCGCACCGCGGAGGACACACACCTCGTCTCACTCGAGGCCCGTGGACTCACGGTGCGCCACGACGACACGGGCGCTGGGATCGCCGACGTGGACCTCTCTGTTCGGCGCGGCCAGTTCATCGTCGTCACCGGGAGGGTCGGGGCGGGAAAGACCACGCTGCTCCGGGCCCTGCTCGGCCTCCTCCCGCTCGCGTCGGGGGAGATCCGCTGGAACGGCCGACTCGTCGATGATCCCGCGGGGTTCCTCGTCCCACCACGTTCGGCCTACACGCCCCAGGTGCCGACACTCGTCTCGGAGACGCTCCGGGAGAACATCACAATGGGGCGGGATCTCCCCGACCGCGCCGTCGAGGACGCGCTCCACCTCGCGGTCCTCGGCCCGGACATCGACCAGTTGGAGGACGGTCTCGACACGGTGGTCGGCTCGCGCGGGGTGCGCCTCTCGGGCGGCCAGGTGCAGCGCTCCGCAGCCGCCCGGATGTTCGCCACCGATGCCGACCTGCTCGTCTTCGACGATCTCTCCTCCGCCCTCGACGTCCACACCGAGGCGCTGCTGTGGAACCGACTCACCGAGCACCGGGAAGCCACCTGCCTCGTGGTGTCGCACCGTCGGCCCGCCCTGCGGCGCGCCGACGTCGTGGTGCTCATGGACCGGGGACAGGTCGCCGACGTCGGGCCGCTCGACGAGCTCCTCGAGCGGTCGGCACTCATGCGCGAGCTGTGGGACGATGAGGGCGATGACTGAGCCGATCCGCTGCCCCTGGGTGCCCGGCGACGATGACCTCTACGTTGCCTACCACGACATCGAATGGGGCACGCCGATGCATGACGACCACGCCCACTTCGAGAAGATCTCCCTCGAGGGGGCGCAGGCGGGCCTCAGTTGGAGGACGATCCTCGGCCGTCGAGAGGGATATCGCCGTCTCTTCGCCGGGTTCGACCCCGCCGTCGTCGCCACCTTCGGCGCCGCCGAGGTGGAGCAGTTCGTTCGGGACGCATCCATCATCCGGAATCGGGCGAAGATCGAGTCCGTGCTCTCCAACGCCCACGCGTTCCTCGCCGTACAGCAGGAGTTCGGCTCGTTCGATGCCTACATCTGGGGATGGGTGGATGGCGAGCCGATCGTGAACCGCCCGCACGGGCTCGGGGACTACCCGGCCACCACTCCCCTCTCGGACGCCATCTCGAGGGATCTCAAACGGCGCGGGTTCCGGTTCGTCGGGCCCACCACAATGTACGCGTACCTGCAATCCTTCGGGCTCGTGAACGACCACACGGTGGACTGCTTCCGGCTCTCCGAGCTCACCGGCGGCTAGCGTCCTGCCCATGTCTGCAGACTCTCGCCTCGCCGATCTGGGGATCGCCCTCCCAGTCCCGCCCACCCCCGTCGCCTCCTACGTGACGTTCGCCCGCTCCGGGGACCTCGTGTTCACCTCGGGGCATGGCCCGAAGCGGGATGACGGAAGCTGGATCACCGGGAAGGTGGGGTCCGATCTCAGCGTGGCCGAGGGGACAGAAGCTGCCCGTCGGACGACGATCGGACTCCTCGCGACGCTCAAGGCAGAGCTGGGCTCCCTCGACCGGATCACGCGCATCGTCAAGGTGCTCGGGATGGTGAACTGCCCCCCGGACTTCACCGACCACCCCGCGGTGATCAACGGTTGCTCGGATCTGCTCGCCGCCGTGTTCGGCGACGCCGGGCGGCATGCCCGCTCCGCGGTGGGCGTGGCATCGCTCCCCCTCGACTTCGCGGTCGAGATCGAGCTCGTCGCCGAAGTCACCTGAGCGCAGCCCGAGGCCGACCGATAGGCTGCCGACATGCCCGATGTCTGGCCAGACCTCCCGGATCCGGGCGACCGACCCCTCGTCGTCGTCGCCGAAACCGCCTCTGCGTACGAGGCGCACATCATCCGGGCATGGGCGAAGGCCCAGAGCGTCACCCCCGCCGGCATTCTCGAAGTTCCGTCGATGCGCCGCAGGTTCGGGCGCCGCAGGTTCGGGCGCCGCAGGGTGTCCCGACGCGCCGAGGCACGTTTTCTTCGCGGCGATAACCCCCTCGTCGTCCCCGTTCGCATCGCGTGGATGGTCCCCGAACGCGACGGCCGGAGGGCCGTCCGCCCACTCGACCTACTCGCCTCCCTCGGCGACCCACGCGACCCGGATCCCCTCCGGCAGCGGTGGATCCACCGGCGCCATCCCGGTCGCTGCCAGATCGTCGTCGCCGAGGCGGCGACCGCCGACGAGATCAACGAACGGTGGCGGGACTCCGCGGAGGCGTGGCGACTCGGCGAGTTCGCCGCCCACCTCGCCTGGCTCGGACTCGAACGCGCCGAACGGCGACTGCGGGGCAATCGCTACAAGGTGAGCCGCTTCGTTCCGGACACGATCACCCGACAGGGGGCGTACCTCGATGGGGTGGCCAGGCTCGCCGAAGAGGCCGACTGGCCGTTCGAACTCGTGGCGGCACGCACGAGGCGGTACCTCAAGGAGATCGCGGCGAAGCACTCGACGCTCACGATCGACCTCGTCGCCCACCTCATCCACTTGCTCTACACGCAGGGCTACCAGGAGATCGACTACGACCGCGACCGGGTCCTCGACATCTACTCGGCGGCGGACCGGTCGGCGCTCGTGTTCCTACCCTCCCACAAGTCCCAGCTCGACCGCCTCGTGATGCAGTACATCCTCTGGGAGAACGACCTCCCGCCGAGCCACACCGCCGGGGGGATCAACATCAACTTCTGGCCGATCGGCCCCCTCGTGCGGCGATCCGGGGTGTTCTTCATCCGACGGTCGTTCAAGGACAACGAGCCGTACAAGTTCGCACTCAAGAGCTACCTCCGGTACCTGCTGAGCCGTCGATTCCCCATCGAATGGTTCCTCGAGGGCGGCCGGTCGCGCACGGGCAAGCTCCGCGCCCCCTCGTACGGGATGCTCAGCTACATCGTCTCGGCATTCAAGGAGGGGGCGACCGAGTCGATGCGGTTCGTGCCGGTCTCGATCTCCTACGACCAACTCTTCGACGTCGGCGACTACGCCACCGAGGCCCGCGGAGGTGACAAGCGGAGCGAGAGCATCGGCTATGTCATCGCGTCGGTTCGTCGGCTCAAACGCCGACACGGCCGGGTGTACATCCGGTTCGGGGAGCCCATGGAATTCGAGCGCGGCGCGATCGACGAGCTCGATCCCGACAGCCTCGACGTCGCAAAGCTCGCATTCGAGGTGATGCACCGCATCAACGAGGCGACCCCCATCACCCCCACGGCGCTCGCCTGCCTCATCATGCTGGACGACCCCAGGGCCACCGACCCAGCGGACCTCACGAGCCGCGCCGCTCCCCTCGTGCGGCATATCGAGCATCGCGGCTTCCCGGTCGCTGCCCCACTCGGGCAGGAAGACGACATGGCCACCGTCCTCCTCCGACTCCGAGAGCACGAGATCGTCGCCCCCGTGATGGGCGGGATGGCACCGGTCGCCGGCCAGGAGCTGGCCCTCGCCTTCTACAAGAACACGATGATCCACCACCTCCTCCCCTGTGCCCTCGCCCAGATGGCCGACGCCCTTCCCGAGGACACCGACGAGGTGGCCGCCGAACTCCGCGACCTGCTCAAGTTCGACTTCTTCTTCGCGGGGCGCGAGGCGTTCCTCGACGAGGTGCGCAGCATCGACCTCACCGGGTTGGAGGAGTGGTTCCCTCGCCTCGTCCTCCTGCCGTTCCTCGAGGGCTACCTCGCTGCCGTCGACATGGTCGTCTCCGACGCCGAAGCCGACGACCGGGCGTGCCTCGGGAGGGCGAGCGACATGCTCGCCGACGGCGCCATCAGCCGTGCCGAGGCGGTTTCACTCCCGATGATGCGGACTGCCCTCCAGCTGATCGACCACCTCGACCTCCGTGCGGATCGAGAGGCGACCACAGCGATGCACTCTCGCCTCTCCGGCCTCATCGCCGTCGCCCGACGGCCGGCACCCTTCCCCGCGCCCTCAGACGTTCCGGTCGCCGGCCGATAACGTCGACCCGTGCTCGATCCCGACCTCCGCGACTTCGTTCGTTCCGGCCACTTCGCCAGCCTGTCCACCCTCATGCCCGATGGGACCCCCCAGACCCAAGTCATGTGGGTCGATGCCGATGACACCCACCTCCTCATCAACACCGAGGACGGTCGCCAGAAGCAACGGAACGTGGAGCGCGATCCCCGGGTCACGGTGCTCGTGTGGGACGCCGAGAACCCCTACCGGTACGCCGAGGTACGCGGGAAGGTGGTCGACATGGTCCGGGGCCCGGAGGCCAGGAACCACATCGATCGCCTCTCGCATCGCTACTTCGGCAAGCCCTACCCCAACCCGATCAAGACCGAGCGGATCATCTGGCGAATCGAGCCCGACCGCCAGTACCTGCGGGGTTAGGCGGTGATCGACCTGCGGTAGGCGAGGGTGGCGATCGACAGCAGGGCCACGGCGAACAGCCCGAGCATCCCCACCTCGAACAGCACATCGGTGAGCGCACCGTCGGTGAACAGCAGGGTGCGGAAGGCCCGGAGGATCCAGTAATGCGGAGTCCACTGCGAGGCCGCCTGCACCGCCTCGGGGAACAACTCGTAGGGGACCATGGCCCCACCGAGCGCACCCAGGCCGATACCGAGCATCACGCCGATGCCGCCGGCCTGCTGGTCGTTCTTGAGCAGGGAACCGAGCAGGATGCCGGCCGACGTCGACACGAGGGCGAACACCCCGATCACGACGGCTGACCCGAATGGGTCACCCCAATCCACCCCGAACATCACGCCCGTGGTCACCACGATGAACAGTGCCTGCACGAGGGCCACCAGGTAGCGCCCGAGGGTCTCCCCGACCACGATCGAACGAACCGGCGTGGGCGACGCCATCATCCGTGCTGACACGCCGAGCTGGCGGGTCAGGATGAGGTGCCCCGACGTCGAGAGCGACGTGAGGAACGTGAACAGCACGAGCTGGCTGGACGCACCGATGTCGAACTGCTCGATCTCGCCTTCGAAGAGCGACTCACCGTCGAGGCTCACCGCCACATCCACCGTCTCGATCTCCTCGGTGGAGAGCTCCACGAGTCGCACGGCGGTGGCGGCGTCGACCCCGGCCACCTCGATGAGGTAGCGCTGGGATCGGAGGTCCACCGACAGCGCCTGCACGGCGGTTTCGACCGTCTGGCGGAGTTCGATGCCGAAGCCCTCACGGGACGAGAACTCGACCCGGACCGGTTCGATGCTGTCCACCGGGTCGAGGCCCTCGACCACGATCGATGCCTCGATGAAGCGCAGCTCAACGGCTTCGAGGGCTGCCTCGGCGTCGTCGAACTCCTCGACCTCGAAGCCCTCGGCCTCGACCGCCTCGACGATCGCACGACCGACCGGGGTGTCGGCGCCGACCACACCGAGCGTGGAGACGAGGCCCGACGACCCGAACTGGATGCCGACGAAGAGGATGATGAGGATCGGGAAGATGAACACGAAGAAGATGTTCTCCCGCTCGCGGAGGAAGCGACGGAGACCCGTGCTTGCGATGCTGAGGACCTTGGACATCACACCACCCCCGTGAGACGGCTGCGACGGGCAAGGGCGATGCCTCCGAGCACGACACCGAATGCCGTCACCACGAGGGCGGGGACGAGCACGTCGATGACAGCACCGGTCCCGGCGTTGGCACCGAAGCCGACGAGCAGCCAGCGATGCGGGCTGATGCGCGACACGATGTCGAGCCAGCCGCCCGCATTCGTGATGGGGAAGAACACCCCACCCAGGAGACCGAGCACGGTGGCCACGATGCCACCGAACTGGCCCGCCTGCTCGGCGGTCCTGGTCACGGTCGCCAACACCGCTCCGAGGCCCATGGCAGCGATCACGCCGCCGACCGAGAGCACGATGACGCCCCAGACGGGCCCCCAGTTGGCGCCCAGCATGAGTGTCGAGGCCGTGACCAGGACGGCCATGGCGGCCAACCCGGTGACGGCAGCGGCCAGCGTCTTGCCCACCAGGATCGAGCCACGCCCGACCGGCGCGGCGAGCAGGCGCTGGAGCGTGCCTTCCTGGCGTTCCTCGAGCACGTTCATGACCGAGGCCTGCACGGTGAAGAACAGGAAGAAGGACGCCATGCCCACCGCGAGGTAGGTCTTGCCGTCCAGGACTCGGGATCCTGCGCTGACCGTCTCCACCTCGATGACTGCGGGGAGGTTCCCTAGCCCGGCGTACGCCGCCGGATCGGCGACCCCGGCTGCCCGGAGGGCGGTTCCGGTGATCCGGCCGAGCTCGGCCTCCGAAGCAATCGACTCGGCGATGGAGGCGGCGACCGAGGTGGACAACGTGTCACCACTGTTGCCGACCACCTCGATGGTGCTCGAGGCCTCGGGGTCGGAGAAATCGCCCCGGATGATGATCGCGGCGGCCGCCTGCCCCTCGGCGACGGCATCAACGGCCGACGCCCGGTCGGCAACCAACTCGACGTTGGTGAACCCGACATCGTCGACGAGAACATCGACCAGGCCCTGTCCGATGGAGCCACTCTCGTCGTAGACCTTGTAGGTGGGGTCGAAGACGCCATCGAAGGCGTTCCCAACGACCTGGGTGAGGACGAACGTGATCGCGAGCGGCGCCACGATCCCAAGGATGAGGAAGGACTTGTCGCGAAGCCGTTGCTTCAGGTCCTTCCGTGCGAGGAGGAGTGCGACACCCATGGTCAGTCCCGCAGCGCCTTCCCAGTGAGGTGGAGGAACACGGCTTCGAGGTCGGGTTCGTGCACCATCACGCCCTTCACCACAGTGTGTTTCGCGACCTCGGCGATGAGCTCCGCGAGCCTGCCCGCTGCGTCGGGGAGGACGATCTCCACGCCGACATCGGATGCGCTCGCCTGGCCCACGCCGGGGAGTGCCCGCAGCCGCTCGACGAGGCCATCGACGTGGCCTGCGGTCTCGAGCGTGACCCGGTCGTGCTGTCCGACGGTGGCGACGAGCTCCCGCCTCGTTCCCTCGGCGATGAGCCGTCCCTGGTCGATGATGCCGACACGGTCGCAGAGGCGCTCTGCCTCCTCCATGTAGTGCGTGGTGTAGAGCACCGCGAGGCCTTCGGTCCCGAGGGCATCGACGGAGTCGAGGATGGCATTCCGGCTCTGTGGATCGACGCCCACCGTCGGCTCGTCGAGCATCAGGAGCTTGGGTCCGTGGAGCAGGCCGATGCCGATGTTGAGGCGGCGCTTCATCCCGCCCGAGAACTCCCCCGCCTTGTCCCTGGCCCGGCCGGTGAGGCCCGTGAGGTCGAGGACCCTGTCAACGGCCTTCTGCCGTTCTGCTCCCGACAGGCCGTAGAGCGACGCGAAGAACGAAAGGTTCTCGCCGGCGCTCAGGTCGGGGTAGATGGCGAGGTCCTGGGGGACGTAGCCGAGAGCTTCACGGGCGCTCACCGAGTTCACCTCGATGGGCGTGCCGTCCACGACCACGCTGCCGGCGTCCCTGTGGAGGAGCCCACAGATCATCGAGATCGTCGTCGTCTTGCCTGCGCCGTTCGGGCCGAGGAGCCCGTATGTCTCCCCGGCGGCGATCTCGAACGTGACGCCGTCGACCGCCTTCCTGTCGCCAAAGGACTTCTCGAGCCCAGTGGCCGCGAGTACTGCTGTCATGCGGATTCTCCCTGCACTCGGTCGATCATTTCCTGAAGGGCGGCGAGGTGGCCGGCGAGTGCCTTCCGTCCCGCTGCGGTCGCCTTCACGGTCGTGAGCGGCGTCCGTCCCCTGAACGTCTTGGTGATGGCGACGAGGCCCCCTTCCTCGAGCACCCGGAGGTGGCGAGAGAGGTTGCCGTCGGAGAGCCCGAGCTCGTCGCGGAGGTACGTGAAGGCTGCCGAGTCGACCTCGGAGAGGATCGTGAGGACGCCGAGCCGGGTCCGCTGGTGGACGACGTCGTCGAATCGATCGAACGCGCTCTCGCTCATCGTCGCACCATCCAGAGCCCGACGCCGGTGCCGATCAGGAGGCTTCCGGCGGTCGACGCGAGGGCGACGTAGAGGGACAACTCATCGGGGAGGATGAGGTACATCCCGACCCCCCAGGCAGCGACGAATCCCAGGGCAGCGACCAGCAGTCGCTGCCCGTCGAGAGCGGCGAACGACCCGAAGCCCGCCACCAGGGCGAGCCACCACACGAGGATGGCGATCTCGTCGGCGAGGACGAACCAGACGCCGAACCCGACCGTGAACATGAACACGGCGGTGAGGATGTATGGCCAGATCGGCTGACCGGTCGAGACCTCGCGGTCCTGGCGGTTGCCCACGGCGAAGGAGGCGATGCCACCCGCCGGGCCGGCCACCACCCAGTAGAGGCTCAGGCCCTCGGAACTGCTGGCAAGCGCAGGCACCGAGCCGAGGAAGATCGCACCCCACATGAGGAACATCCACCAGTTGGCGGTGAGCACGCTCTTCCGGGTCTGCTGGCGGATTCGGCTGAGCTCGGAGAGGAGGTGCTCGACCTCTGTCGGGTCGAACTCGCGATCGCTGTCTCGGTCCATGGAACGCACTTTATCCTACAAAGTGCTTGGCAGTCAAGGGGACTTTTCCGCTACGTGATCGAGCGGCGCCGCCCGGCGGGCCGTCCGCTCAACAGCAGTCGCCGGGACTCCCCGCCCCCGCCAACTGTCGGGCGGCGGGCTCCGCGCAGCAGAACCACGACTCCGTGAGGCGCGGCGCCGGGATTGGCTCCCCCACCACGGGCAACTCCACGCCCAGCTGGCGGCCGATCACGTCGACGATCCGTTGGAGGGCGATCGCGTCGGGGACCCCTTCGGAATCGGCCGTCTCGACCACCTCGGAGAGCTCGGCCTGGAGCGCATCCATGCCGGGGTCGACGGACTGCCATCGGTGCCCGAGGCCATCGGCGTCGTACCCCAGGAGATGGGGGGCGAGTTCGGGGATCTCCAACATGAGTGAACCATCCGGGATGAGGAGCCGGATGCTCAACTGGATCGGATCGACACTCCCCCACAGGCCTTGATCGTCGATGAAACGCACGATCGCTTCGAGGTGGCGACCTTCGGTCCATGGCGTGAAGGGGAGCCACGTCGGCCGCACGGCGATCCCTGCGTCACGGAGGACTGCCACGGCCTCGTGCATGTCGTCGACTGTGTGTCCCTTGTCCAGAAGCCCCAGCAACCGGTCGTCGGCCTGCTCGAAGGCGCTCACGACAAAGGTGACACCCAACTCGGCGAGCAGTGGCCACAAATCCCGGTGGTCCAGCACATGGGTCACCTTCACCGTCACGTCGAAGGTGACCTCCTCCCCCACTGCCCGCCGCACCGCCTCGAGGACCTTGCGCGCATGCGGCGGAGCATTGAGGAAGTCGGGGTCCCCGAACGTGAGGTGTCGGGCTCCCTGCACGACCTGCTGGGCGGCGTCGGCGGCCACCACCTCCGGGGACACGACGCGGAGTCGCCCGTCGTACACCGTCGGCAGCGGGCAGTGCCGGCAGCGATGCCGACAGCCCCGCGACGCTTCGAGGTACCCGGCGGCGCGCTCCTCCCCGTCGATCCGCAGGCGCGCGTAGGAGGAGAGGTCTGGCAGTCCGACACGAACAGGGATGCGATACCGCTCCCGGCCGAGCTCGCGGGTGAGGCCAGAACCACTCCCGGACGCCCACTCGACGAGCGCCCCCTCGTACTCCCCCTCGATCGCCCGATCGAACAGCGACCCGACATGGGTGCCGGCCCCGACGCCCGCGTACAGGCCGTACACGGCAACCGGGATCTCAGGGGCGAGGTGTCGGGAGTGTCTGGCGACGTCGAGCGCGAGCCGCATCGCCGTGTGCATGGGCACGGAGATCGCGACCCGGTCGATGCCGACGAAATGCGCATCGGTGAGCTCCTCCACAGACAGGTCGACCATCCGCACCCGATGGCCTGCCGCTTCGAGCGCTGCAGCTGGAGAGGCGAGGTGGAGTGGTTGGTGGCCCAGCTCGTAGGTGGAGACGAGCAGGATCGTCATGCAAGGCCCTCGAGCGCCTCGAGAAGGCGGTCCACCTCGGCCTCGGTGTTGTAGTGGAGGAAGCCAACGCGCAGGAGCCCGCCGGAGTCGAGGCGATCGAGGCGACGCATCACCTCGAGGGCGTAGTAGTGACCCGCCCACGTGAAGATGCCCTGCTCACCGAGGAGGGCACTCACCTCGGCAGGTGCATGACCGGCCACCTCCAGGGCGAACGTCGCCGTGCGGGGCGCTCCCGATGGCGGGCCGTGGAGCCGCACGTGAGGCAGGTCATCGAGCCCGGCCATGAAGCGCGCCACCAGGCCATCGGTGTGGCGCACTGCCCGCCCGATGCCCGTCTGGAGCTGCCCGCGACGCGTCGACCCCTCACCCAGGGACGCGAGGTAGTCGACCGCCGCAGTCACGCCGGCGAGTGCCTCGAAGCTCGATGTGCCCGGCTCCCATGAACCCGGAGCGGTCGCGGGGGCGGGACGGATCCGCTCAGGCGTCACCGCCTCTATCACCCGGTCGCCGAGGTGGAGGACGCCCACATGTGGGCCGTGGAACTTGTACGCGCTCGCAGCGAGGAAGTCACAGTCGAGGGCTCCCACGTCCACGACGTGGTGGGCCGAGTAGTGCACCGCGTCTACGAACGTCGTTGCTCCGACAGCCCTCGCAGCGGCGCAGACCATGGCCACGTCGGGGATCGTCCCCACCGCGTTCGAGGCGTGTGTCACTGCCACGTGCACGGTGCGATCCGAGAGCGCCGACTCGATCGGAGCGAGGGCGCAACCTGCGTCGGGGTCGAAGTCGAGCCACCGAACGGTCGCGCCGGAGCGCTCCGCTGCGAGCAGCCAAGGACTCACGTTGGCATCGTGGTCGAGCCGGGTGACCACGACCTCGTCGCCGGGCCCCCATCGCTCGGAAAGTGCCCGCGCCGCCGCGAGCGTGAGCGACGTCATCGACTGCCCGAAGGCGACGTGGCCCGGGCCCGACGATCCGAAGAAGTCCGCCATCGCACTGCGGGCACCCGCCACGAGCTCGACAGCCCACTCCGAGGTGACGAAGGCACCACCGAGGTTCGAGACCCCCTCCTCGAGCACCCCGGCCATTGCGGCGACCAC
>CAZRJG010000039.1:0-20426 GCA_964600365.1 uncultured Acidimicrobiia bacterium | reverse complement strand
GTGTCTCGGGGGAGCGCACCGCCGCGGTGTTCATGCCGACCTTGTCGGCTCCGGCTCGCAGGACCGCCTGCATGTCGTCGGGGGTGCGTACGCCACCGGCGACCGCGAGGGGGATGAAGACCTGCGACGCGGTCGCACGAACGGTGTCGAGGATGATTCCCCGACCCTCGGGCGACGCTCCGATGTCGAGGAACACAACCTCGTCGGCGCCCTCCTCGGCGTAGCGGGCGGCGAGTTCGACCGGGTCTCCCTCGTCGGTGAGGTTCACGAAGTTGACTCCCTTCACCACGCGCCCGTCTTTCACATCGAGGCAGGGGATGATCCGGCGCATCAGCATCAGGCAGCCCTCCCGACTTCGGCGAGCCAGTTCGAGAGCACGCGGAGCCCTGCTGGCCCCGAGCGCTCCGGGTGGAATTGTGTGCCGACAACGTGTCCGGAGCGTGCTGCCACGCAGAAGCGTGCACCGTGCTCGGCGGTCGCGACGACGAGGGACTCGTCGGAGGGGTTCGGCGCGAAGGAGTGCACGAAGTAGAACGGCGTCCTTTCGTCCAGGTCGGCGAAAAGGGGGTCGCCATCGAACGCCACGGCGTTCCATCCCATGTGGGGCAGGGTCGGGGCGTCCACCAGGCGTTCCACGCGGCCCTCCATGATCCCGAGGCACGGCTCGTCGTCTTCGTCGGAACCCTCGAAGAAGAGCTGAAGTCCGACGCAGATGCCGAGGAGCGGCACCTGGAGGTCGAGCAGTGGTCCCACGAGGCCTTCAGCCCGGAGATTGCGCATCGCGGCCCCCGTGTGTCCGACGCCGGGCAGCACGACGCCGTCGGCGCCGGTGAGCCCTGCGGCGTTCGTGGCGAGCCGCACGTCGGCGCCCACCTTCGCGAGGGCGTTGGCCACGGAGACGAGGTTGCCGGCCCCGTGGTCGACGACCGCGATCCGCGTCACAGGCTTCCCTTGGTCGAGGGGACGTCACCGGACCGGCGTGGATCGATCGCCACGGCGGCACGCAGCGACCTCGCGAGCGCCTTGAATGCCGCCTCGGCGACGTGGTGGTCGTTCCGCCCGGTGGCTTCCAGATGGAGGGTGAGTCCTGCGGTACGGGCGAGTGACTCGAGCACGTGGGGGATGTTCTGCGTGCCGAGGGACCCGATCCGCTCGGTTGTGAGCCGGATGTCGAGCACGGCGTAGGGACGGCCTGACACGTCGAGGGCGCATGACGCGATCGCTTCGTCCATCGGCACGCGGGCGTCCCCGAACCGCGCGATCCCCGCACCGTCGCCGACGGCGTCGGAGATGGCGGAGCCGAGGGCGAGCGCGACATCCTCGACGGTGTGGTGGTCGTCGATGTGGGTGTCACCCTCTGCTGCGACGGTGAGGTCGATGAGGCTGTGCTTGGACAGGGACTCGAGGAGGTGGTCGAACGCCGGTACCCCGGTTGAGATGTTCGAGATCCCGGTGCCGTCGAGGTCGACGGTCACGGTGATGTTCGTCTCCTTGGTGGTGCGGGTGACAGTGGTGGTGCGGGGCATCATGCGTCCTTGGATCGGGTGAGTCGGATGGATGCGGCGAGGCCGTGGGCGGTGAGTCCCTCGGCGGCTGCGAGCGTGGTGATCGTGGGGGCGAGCGCTTCGAGGCCCTCGCGCGTGAGATGTTGCACCTGTCGCCACGACCCGTAGTCGTCGACGGAGAGGGGCCCCTCTGCGCGGGCGAGGCCCCCGGTGGGGAGGACGTGGTTGGCCCCGGTGGCGTAGTCGCCTGCCGACTCGGGGGCCCATTCACCCACGTACACCGAGCCGACGGCCCGCAGGCGGGCGGCGATGCCCTCGGCGTCGGCGGTGTTCACGGAGACGTGCTCGGGCCCGTAGTCGTTGGCGAAGGCCACGGCCGCGTCGAGGTCGGGAGCCACCACGAGCGCGCCGTGCTTCTCGAGTGCCTGGGTGAGGATCTCGGATCGGGCAAGGTCGGGGAGGAGTCGGTCGATCGCAGCGGAGACCCGAGCCGGGAGGTCGGGATCGTCGGTCACGAGCACGGCGGGGGAGTCCGGGCCGTGCTCGGCCTGGCAGAGCATGTCGACTGCGACGAGTTCCGCGTCGGCGGTTCCGTCGGCGAGGACGAGCACCTCCGAGGGGCCCGCCGGGAGATCGATCGAACACGTGCCCAGCACGTGGATCTTCGCCGCCGTGACCCAGGCGCTCCCGGGGCCGACGATCTTCTCGACGGGGCGGATGGTCTCGGTCCCGTAGGCAAGGGCGGCGATCGCCTGGGCGCCACCCATGGCGTAGAGCTCGTCCACCTCGAGGAGTGCGGCGGCGGCGAGCATGGTCGGGTGGAGGATGCCGTCGGCAGCAGGGGAGGCCACGACCACCTCGTCGACCCCGGCCACGCGGGCGGGTACGACGGTCATGATGAGCGACGAGGGGTACGCAGCCTTTCCGCCAGGCACGTACGCGCCCACGCGACGCAGCGGCGACCATCGGCGCTCGACCACGACCCCTGGGGTGGTCGTGACCGTGAGCGGGACGGGCAACTGGGCGCGATGTGCGGTCTCGACGTTGGTGATGGCGGCCCTCATCGCCTCCACGACCTCATTGGGCTGGGATGCGAGGGCGGCATCCATCTCGCCCTTCGAGACGCGGAGGTCCCCGGTGCGACCCCCTCCGAACCGGTCGGAGGCCTCACGCAGGGCGTGATCGCCCCCGGAGCGCACGTCTTCGCAGATGGCCGCAGCCCCCTCGCGGACCTTCGGGTCGGGAACGGCGGATCGCACCACCAACCGCCGGCGTTCCGCCTCGGTCATCGATGACAGGTCGAATTGTTGGATCTGGATACCCATCGACGTCTCCTCAGGCGACCATCTGCTCGATGCGCATGACGAGGATGTCGCGGGCGCCGACGGCCTTGAGCCGGGGGAGGAGGTCCCAGATGGCGTCGCGTTCCACCACCGAGTGGATCGCGACCCACTCGGTGCTCGCCTCGGGGACGACCGTGGGGCTGGCGAGCCCGGGGATGATCGCCGAGATCGCTTCGACGGCGTCGGCCGGGGCATTGAGGAGCAGGTAGCGCTGCCGTCGTGCGCCGACCACGGCAGTGAGGGCCGTTGCGAGCTGGTCACAGGCCCCCTGGTGTGCGTCCCAGGTGGGGGGTGAGGTGAAGAGCACAGCCTGCGACTCGAGGATCGTGCCGACGGTGCGGAGCCCATTCACCATGAGGGTCGACCCCGTGGAGACGAGGTCGACGATCGCCTCAGCCACGCCGAGCTTGGGAGCGACCTCGACCGAACCCTCGAGTCGCACGATGTCGACCGAGACTCCCTCCTTCTCGAAGAAGCGGGTCGTCACCTGCTTGTGCGAGGTGGCGATGCGGTGCCCGGCGAGGTCGGCAAGTGACGTGACCGAGGAGTTGTTGGGGACGGCGGCCATGAGGCGGCACCGTCCGTACCCGAGTTGGGCGAGCTCGGGGGCTTCGGCTCCGAACTCGGCGACGAGGTCCTGGCCGCAGATGCCGAGGTCTGCAACGCCGTCGCTCACGAGTTCGGGGATGTCGCCGGTGCGAATGAAGAGGAGTTCGAGGTCGGCATTGCGCACCGCCACCGACAGGGCGCGGTCGGCGGCCTCGAACTGGAGGCCCGCCTCCTTGAGGAGGGCGAGTGTGCCATCCCGGAGGCGTCCCTTGGAGGGGACGGCGAGGCGAAGGGGAGTGCTCATGTGCGGGGGGCTCCGAGTCGGTTGAGTGCGGTGCGATAGCCGTCCATGCCGTGTTGCAGCCATTGGTTCACACGGGTGACGGTTGCGGTGGACGTGCCCGCTTCCTCGGCGATCTCCCGATACGAGTGGCCAGCCTCGAGCAGGCGGGCGATCTGCCAGCGCTGCGCGAGTTCAGCGATCTCGTTGAAGGTACAGAGATCGCGGAGGAATGCCTTCACCTCGTCGGCACTCTCCAGGGAGAGCAGCGCCTCGGCGAGGGCTTCGGTCTCGGGGTTGTTCCAGTCGTCTCGTGAGGGCATGGTGTCCTATCCGTCAGACCACGGTAGTGTGATAGCGCGCTAACACAAACCCGACGGAGTCCCATGCAGTTCATCCCCGCCATCGACGTCCTCGACGGTCGCGTCGTGCGCCTGCTCCGCGGTTCCTACGACGACGTCACCGTCTACGCAGACGACGCCGTTGCCGTGGCCCGTGACCACACCGACCGGGGGGCCGATCTCATCCACGTGGTGGACCTGGGCGCTGCTCGCGATGGCTCGGACCATGCCCGCACCGCCCTCGCCCGGGGCCTCTCAGAGGCAGGGATCTCGTTCCAGATCGGTGGAGGGATACGGACTCCCGTCGTGGCCCGGACCACGGTGGACGCCGGAGCGGACCGGATCGTCGTCGGGACGGCTGCGGTCGCTGATCCACAGGGCTTCGCGTCGATCGTCGAGGAAGTCGGCCCCGACGCGGTCGTGGCGGCGGTTGACGTGCGGGATGGACGGGCCAGGGGATCGGGGTGGGAAGACAAGGGAGCGCCGGTGCGCGAGGTCCTCGAACGGGTGGTGGGGGAGGGCGTCGGGTGGGCCCTCGTCACCGGGATCTCGCGGGATGGCACGCTCGATGGACCTGACCTCGACCTCCTCGACGGAGTGCGAAGGGGATGGCCGGGGCTCCGCATCATTGCCTCGGGGGGCGTGGGCACCCTCGACGACCTCCGCGTCCTTGCCGGGGCTGGATTCGATGCCGTCGTCTCGGGACGGGCCCTCTTCGAGGGCCGGTTCACCGTGGAGGAAGCGATCGCAGCCAGTTAGACTGAACGTCGTCGCGCCACGACCATCGAACAGGCCTCGAGGATGGCCACGCCGAGCTCCTCGGCAACGTCCCTCGCCTCCTGCGACTCGGCGCCGGGCTGGAACCAGACATTGTCCCACCCGAGCTCGGCCACCTCCCGGATGATGCTCGGGCCCTCTTCGGGCGGGACCACGACGTTCACGATGTCGGGTCGCTTCGGCAGGTCAGCGAGCGACGGGTAGGCGCGTTCGCCGGCGACCGTGGCGCGGGTGCGGTTGATCGGTATGACCTCGATGCCCTTGTGGGTGAGGTCGTGGTAGATCCGATGGCCGAACTTCCACGGGTCATCGGTGGCCCCGACGAGTGCCACCGTCGTGCCGGGCTCATTGAGGACGTCCGCCATGTGCATGGTGGGTGGAACCTCAGGCCGAGCGGAGTGATTCCATGACGGCGTCGAGGTCGGCGTGGTCGCCGGCGAAGTCCTCGTAGTCCTCGAACAGCAGTCTGTCCCCGGGGGCGATCACGAAGGTCGCGCCGAGCTGCAGCGGTCTCGCGCCCGGCCTGTGCTGCTTCGAGCCGGACCGGATCGCTCGAACGCCCGCCTTCCACTGCCCTGGATTGAGCGCGGTGGCTGTCCCCGCCTTCTTCGTACCGGCAATGCCCGCAGCGGAGCCGTCCTGGTCGAGGAGTACCTCGAATGGCACCTGTTCGTCCTCGATGAACGCCTTGGCGTACTGGCGGCCACCGGTGCCGATCGCGGTCACACCGGAATCGAGGTCGAGGATCTCCTGGTATCTCGTGCGGACCTGACCGGCTCGCTCGCGACACGTGATTCAGCCAAAGTGGCGGAGAAAGAGCAGCACCCGCGGTGCGTCCTTCCACCGATCACCGAGGCGGTGCTCGCCGTCATCGGGGTCGATGACGACGTGGTCGGCGAGGGCGGCGACGTCGAAACTCATGGGGCGCGATTCTCGCAGGGTGGGGGAGTTGTCGGTCAGCCCAGCGCTTGTACCCGGTCGTCGTCCCAGGAGAGGTGCTCGCCGGAGAGCTCCCGGGGAGCGCGAAGGACGAGGAGCGCGGCCGCCCTGGCGGGGTACTCGGG
Organism: uncultured Acidimicrobiia bacterium; assembly: GCA_964600365.1. Lineage (GTDB taxonomy): Bacteria > Actinomycetota > Acidimicrobiia > Spongiisociales > JAENVV01. Next base: position 14,567 of record CAZRJG010000039.1, on the reverse strand, counting down.
TGGGAGGAGCTTGCCATCCTCGTGGTAGCCGACGAACCGGCGGTACCAGTCGTCGGGCATCCGTCCCTCTGCGGTGGTGCGGATCGTTGCCTGCATCTCGGTGTCCACGACGCCGGGGCGCAACGCCACGGTGGTGATGTCGGACTCCTCGGCGGCCATCGACTCGGTCCACATCTTCAAGGCTGCCTTCGTCACCGAGTACACCCCGGCTCCCTCGATCGGGTACAGCGCAGCACCCGACGACACGTTCACGACCCGTCCATGGTTGTGTCGGAGTGGCTCGATCAGCGCGTTGGTGAGGAGCGACGGGGCGATGAGGTTGATCGTGAGGGCCTGTCCCCACTGCTCCTCGTCGATCCCCCCGATTGGTCCGATGGGTTCGAGCGTCGCCGCGTTGTGCACGATCCCGTGCACGGTGCCGAAGCGGTGAAGGGTGCGTTCGACGATGCGCGCCCGGTCGGCGGCCGACGCGAGGTCGGCTGGGACGGCCATGCAGTCTCCGAACCGTTCGGAGAGGGCGGAGAGGGCGTCGCTCGACCTTGCCACGGCCACGGTGGCGGCTCCCATGGCGTCGAGGGCCTCGACGGTTGCCATCCCCACACCCCGGGAGGCGCCGGTCACGATGATGACGGGTTGATCCATGACCCGATCGTATGTCAATTGTCCCGGTAGCGTTCGCGCACCCGCTACCGACGAGAGGTACCAATGGAACAGCGTCCCTACGGCATGAAGGTCGTCCTCGCCGACGACATGGAGACCGCCGAGGCGCGGACCCGCGAGGCGCTCGCAACGGAGGGGTTCGGGATCCTCACCGAGATCGATGTGGCGGCGACCCTCAAGAAGAAGATCGACGTGGATCGCCCGCCCTACAAGATTCTCGGCGCATGCAATCCGCCACTTGCGAACAAGGCGCTGAACAGCGAGATCGAGGTTGGCCTGCTGCTCCCCTGCAACGTGGTCGTGTACGAGGCAGAGGAAGGCACCGTCGTCGAGGCCATGGACCCCGGCATCATGTCGAAGTTGGCCGAGACCCCGGTCCTTCTGGAAGTGGCGTCAGAGGCTCGCGAGCGGCTCGAACGAGCGCTCGCCTCACTCGAGGCCTAGTTCGACCCGGCGCCCCTGATCGCCCCCATGATCTCCTTGCATGCGGGGCAGACCTGGTACTTGCTGGGGTCCCGGTTCGGGATCCACTTCTTGCCGCACAGCGCCACCACGGGAACGCCTTCCACGTTCGCGCGGACGATGTCCTCCTTGCGGACGTAGTGGGCGAAGCGGTCGTGGTCGCCGTCGTCGAGGGTGGGATCGGCGACCGGCGCGACGACCGTGTCTGGCTGGGCTTCCCTGAGTTCGTGCATCGAGCCTGTTTCTAGCCGACTGCTCGCCGGTACATGCGCACCGAGAGCGGGGCGAAGATCGCGATGAGCCCCACAATCCACAGCATCGACTGCCACACGTAGTCGCCGGTGTCCCCGGTGAGCATGAGGCCGCGGACGGCGTTGGTGAGCACGGTGATCGGTTGGACCTCGGCGAACGCCTTGAGCCAGTCGGGCATCGTTTGGGTCGGCACGAACACCGACGAGGCGAACACGAGGGGGAAGAGCGGGAGGAAGCCTGCCACCTGTGCCGTCTCGGGGTCCTTCACCGCAAGCCCCACGGTGGCCATGACCCACGACATGGCATATCCGAAGCCGAGGGCGAGGATCCATCCAAGCGTCATGTTCCAGAAGCCGTGCTGGTACTCCCAGCCCATGAGGGTGCCGGCGCCGAGCATGAGCAGCGTGACGAATCCCATGCGGGCCGTGTCGGCGAGGGTCCGTGCCGTGAGCACCGCGCCCCGGGACATCGGGAGCGACCGGAATCGGTCGATGACACCCTTGGAGAGGTCATCGGTGAGACCGACCGAGGTGGCCGATGACCCGAACACGACGCTCTGGAGGAGGATCCCCGGGATGAGCCAGTTGATGTACCCACCGGCCTCCGAGATCGGGCCGCCGAAGCTGAGTGCGCCGCCGAACACGTAGTTGAAGAGCACGAGGAACATCACCGGCTGGATCGCCGTGAACACGATGAGCTGGGGGAGTCGGGCAACCCTGAGGATGTTGCGACGCGTGATGATGGCGGTGTGGCGCACCGCAGCGGTGAACGGAACGGTGTTGGCGCTCATCGGCCTCGCCTCCTTGCCCGGCCGCCGGAGGGCGCGGATTCTTCCTTCTCCTCTGCCCTCTTTCCCGTCAGGGTGAGGAACACGTCGTCGAGGGTCGGGCGACGCACACCGATGTCGGCGGGGTGAACGTCGATCTCGTCGAGCGCCCGGATGATCTCGGCGAGGGTCATCGCACCGTTGTCGGCTGCCACCGTGATCGTGTTGCCCTCGACCTTGGCATCGTGGTGCGAGATGGCGCAGATCGCCGCGGTGGCCTTCTCGAGGTTCTCGGGGCGGACCCGGGTCTCGACGACCTCCCCGCCCACCTGTCGTTTCAGTTCGGCCTCGGTGCCTTCGGCGATGAGGGTGCCGTTGTCGATGACCCCGATGCGGGTGGCCAGGCGGTCGGCCTCGTCGAGGTACTGGGTGGTAAGAAGCACGGTGGTGCCGCCGCTCACGAGGTCCTCGATGATCTCCCACAGCCCGATCCGACTCGCCGGGTCGATACCCGTTGTCGGTTCGTCGAGGAAGAGGAGGTCGGGGCGACCGACCATGGATGCAGCGAGGTCGAGGCGGCGACGCATCCCACCCGAGTAGGTCTTCACCTGGCGGCCGGCGGCGTCGGTGAGTCCGATGCGCTCAAGGACGTCGGTGGCGCGTCGCTTCGCCTCCGGGCTGCTGAGGTTGTAGAGCTTGCCGACCATCTCGACGTTCTCGCGTCCGGTCTGGAACTCGTCGACGGCGGCGTACTGCCCGGCGAGGCCGATCCGGGAGCGGACCGTGTTCGCCTCACGCACGACGTCGTGGCCGAACACCCTCGCGGACCCGCCGTTGGGGGTGATGAGTGTCGTGAGGACGCGGATGATGGTGGTCTTCCCAGCGCCGTTCGGGCCGAGGAGTCCGTACACGATGCCCGGTTCGAAGGAGAGGGAGAGGTCGTCGAGCGCAACGGTCTCACCGAAGACCTTGCGCACCTGATCTACCTCGACCGCAGGTGTCGTCATTGGTGGTGCTTTCTCATTGAGTTCCTTGTCATCGTAAACTGTTGACAAGGCAAACGAATGCGCCGCATGACAGATCGATCTCAACTCGTCGAGGAACTCGCCGCCCTGCTCCGCAGGCTCGGCATGACGATGCGCGGACACATCCACGCAACGGTCGCAGCCCACGGCCTGACGCCCCCTCAGGCGTGGGCGCTCATGGCGCTCGAGGGCCCCTGCCAAATGGGTGTGCTCGCCGACCAGCTCGGGTTCGACAAGTCCTATGTCACGGGCCTGGCAGACGTCTTGGAGCGCGAAGGCCTCGCCTCGAGAGAACCTGATCCATCCGATCGCCGGGCCAAGCACCTCTCGCTCACCGATACCGGTCGCGCCCTCCAGGAGCGCGTGAAGGCCGACGCACTGACGAACCTACCCATCGGCATCGACCTCACCGACGAAGAGCTCGTCACCCTCCTCGGCCTGCTCGAACGAGCCCTCCCCGACACGAACGACTGACAAGCAGCAGGTCCCCCCTTCAGGGGGAACGGGAGGGCTCCGAACAGCAGGTCCCTCCTCAGGGCGGACGGGACGGTTCCGAACAGCAGGTCCCCCCTCAGGGGGGACGGGACCCGTGAGCGAAGCGAACGGGAGGGGGGTGGAAAGAGGCGTCTCCCGAGTCCCGGACGGCGGAAAAGGCCTACGTGAAACGCTCCAGTGCCCGCGTCAGTTCGTCCATCCCGACGTCCATGGCGTGCGCGTCGGTTCGGAGCGCCTGGAGGGCGGCCTCCCGGAGCATGCCGGTGAGGTCGGCGAACGAAAGCCCATCGGTCAGTTCGGCGAGCACTTCGAGGTCGACCGTCTCGTCGAACGGGATGTCGACGATGTCGAGGAGCGCGCGCCGGGACTCGACCTCGGGGAGGCCGAGTTCGAGGTGGACCTCGAAGCGGCCCGACCGCAGCAGCGCCGGGTCGATCAGGTCCTTGCGATTGGTGGCCCCGATCACGAAGACCTGACCCCGTGATCCGATCCCGTCGAGTTCGGTGAGGAGTGCCGCGACCACCGAGTCGGTCACACTCGTCGTCGACGATCCCCGGACGGGGGCGAGGGCGTCGAGCTCGTCGAAGAACAGGATCGCCGGTGCGGCGGCCCGCGCCCTGGCGAAGGTGTCACGCACGGCTCGCTCGGACTCCCCGACGTACTTGTCGAGCATCTCTGCGCCCTTCACGGGGAAGAACGCCGCCCCTGCCTCGTGGGCGAGTGCCCGGATCACGAAGGTCTTCCCCGTGCCGGGGGGACCGTGGAGGAGCATGCCCTTCGGAGGGTCGATTCTGAGTCGTGCAAAGCCCTCCGGGCGGGTCATTGGCCAGATCACCGCCTCGGTGAGCCGCTGCTTCACGTCCACGAGGTTCGCGACCTTCTCGAACCCGTAGGAGGGTATCTCCCCGAGCGAGATGCTCCCGAGTGAGGGCCGGGTCTCGCCCACGGCCTCGACGAGGTCACCTGTCGAGAGGGGTCCGTTGGTGATTCCGCGGGCCGAGGCGTGGATGACGGCGGCGAGGATGTCGGCGCCCGAGAAACCGGGGGAGCGGGAGGCGAGGTGTTCGAAGTCGACGTCCTCGGTGGGTACCCGGGCGAGCGCGGACTCGAACAGGAGGGCGCGTCGCCGGCCATCGGGAGGTGGGATCGACAGCACCCGGGGGAGGAGCGCCGAGTCGGTGAGCGACGAGTCCACGGCTCCTACAGAGGTGGTGCCGAGGACCGTCGCGAGCCCCGGCTCGTCGGCGACGGCGTCGAGGAACCACCGGAAGATGGCTGCGACCTGGCTCTTGAACGGTGCCATCGACTCGCCCCCGGCGACCGCCTCGACCCGATCGATGTGCACGACGCACGGCCGGGGTGTCTGCTTGACCGCTTGTTCGAGGAGGTCGAGGAGCCGGTTGGGCTTGAACACGAGATCCAGTGACACCGTGTGGAGGTGGGCACCGATCGATGCGGTGGCCCTCGCCGTGAGCTCGGGTCCCCCGCATCCCGGAGGCGCTTCGAGGACGACGCCCGCAACCGCTGGGAGTCCCCAGGCCGAGGGGAGGTCACCGGGTCCCGCGAGGAGGGTGAGCCACCCGGTGAGCGTCTCGAGTTCGACGTCGAGCCCGGCGAGGAGGGCGTCCTCCCGGGAGATCCCGGGCTGTGCCACGGCGGCAGCCTCCGCCGCGAGTGGGGGGACGACGTCGGCGACGTGCTCACCCCTGCGGGCGAACCGGGTGGAGGGGCCGATGCGAGCCGCGGGACCGGGCTCGACCCCGAGCACCCGGAGCAGGGCCTCGGGTTCGTCGCCGGGGAGGTAGGCGCCGTCCACCACGAGCGTGTCGCCCACGGTGATGGCCAGTCCCTGCGTCGCCTCGACGAGTCGGGGAGCGGGCGCCGGGAGTTCGTCGGCGTCGATGCGGACGAGGGTGGCGGAGCCGAGGACGGCTCGCTGGATGTCAAGCGACGATCCGTAGGCACTTCCGGCGTTCTGCACGGTGCGTTCGTCGACGAGGAGCACGGTGGGGTTCGGCACGTTGCCGGGCTTCACCACGACATGGGTCTCCCCGCACCGGATGACCCCGCCCCCCGGGAGTCCGAGGGCGCTGAGCATCGTGCGGTCGGCGACGGCGTGGGGACCAGATCCCGGTCGGAGGGTGAAGCGCATCGCTCGCAGGCTATCGGCATCGGCGTCGCGCGACCCGCCACTACCTTGGAGCCGCGCAATTCGGGAGCCCAATGGCCAGCAATCTCCATCGGTATGTCCCCCGTGTGGTCACGGACTGGGACGACCATGCTCCGGGGAAGTTGCATCGGGAGATCCCCGGGTCGCTCGTCTTCGTCGACATCTCGGGGTTCACCGCGCTGTCCGAGAAGCTCGCCGCCCGTGGCCGGATCGGTGCCGAGGAACTCACCGGTGTGCTCGACCGGGTCTTCGGCGACATGCTGCGCGCTGCCTACGCCCGCCGTGGGAGCCTCCTCAAGTTCGGAGGCGACGCCCTCCTCCTCCTGTTCGAGGGGGAAGACCACGAGGTGCAGGCCACCGCTGCCGCCATGGAGATGCGGTCCTCGCTCCGTCGGGCCGCCGACGAGAAGACCTCCGTGGGTCGGATCGCGTTGAAGATGACCGTCGGCGTGTGGTCGGGAGTGGTCGACGCCTACCTCGTGGGTGGGAGCCACCGCGAGCTCCTCCTCGCAGGCGATGGGATCGATGGGGTCGTATCGGTGGAGGGGTCCGCCGAACCGAACGAGATCGTCCTCGCCGACTCGACCATCCAGCACCTCCCGTCACGCATGCTCGGCGCGTCCAACGGCGTTGGCATCCTGGTTCGCGGGCGCACGATCCCTGCTGAGGCCCCTGGACCGATCGTGCGGGAAGGTGCGTCCGACGCCAGCCTCGTGCAGTTCGTCCCGATGGCTCTCCGCCAACGACTCGCGGCGGGGCTGAGGGACCCCGAGCACAAGATCGCCACTGTCGGCTTCGTGAAGTTCTCGGGTGTGCCCGAACTCCGGGTGAAGGGCGGCCACGATGCCGTCGCCGACGCCCTGCAAGGGCTTCTGGCGTCGGCGCAGGCGGCGCTCGATGCCGAAGGCGCGACGTTCCTCGCCACCGACGTCGACACGGGGGGCGGCAAGATCATCGCCGTGGCCGGTGTCCCGGACATCCGGGAGGACGCCGAGGGCCGACTCCTCAGGGCGATCCGCACCATCGTGGACACCGAGACGCCACTCAAGGTGCGCGCCGGACTCCAACGGGGGCACGTGTTCGTCGCAGAGCCGGGCACCCCGTTCCGGGCGACTTTCACGGTGATGGGTGACACGGTGAATACCGCTGCCCGCCTCATGGCCGCCGCCACGCCGGGCGAGGTGTATGCGTCGCCGGACGTGCTGGAGCGGTCCGCCACGCTCTTCCGGACGGTGGCGCTCCCCCCGATCGCCGCGAAGGGCAAGTCCGAGGGCCTCATCGCCGCAGCAGTGCACGAGGAGACCGGTCGCCGCGAGGCAGACGCAGCCCATGCCCTGCCGTTCGTGGGCAGGGACGACGAACTCGCCCGGGTGCGCGAGGTGCTGCGCGATGGTGGGCGACTCACGCTGGTCGGTGACACCGGGATTGGGAAGACCCGACTCCTCAATGAGGCACTGGAGCGCGACGACGCCACCCACCTCATCATCAAGGCGGAGCCGGCGGGACGGGAGAACGCCTACTGGGCGTTCCGTGACCCGCTCCGCGCCTCGCTCGAGATCCCCCGTACGACCCAGGAGGAGATGGCTTCCCTGCTCTCTGCCCGGGTTGCGGGCATCGCCCCGCAGCTGATGGACTACCTCCCGCTCATCGGCGACGTGCTGCAGATCCAGGTCGAAGAGACCCCGGCCACGTCGGCCCTGAGCGACCAGCACCGCCCCACCGAGACCGCCCGAGTGATGGGCGACTTCCTCGAGGCGCACCTCGGGTCCGACCACGTACTCGTGATCGAGGACCTCCACTGGCTCGACGAGGTGGGTGTGCACCTCGTCGAAGCCCTTGCCGGGCGCATCGGGTCGCCACGGGTGCTCCTCGTCACCGCCCGACCCGTCGAGGGCCAGGATCCGATTGGCGAGGAACTCCCGCTCGGCCCCCTCTCGCTCGAGGCGATGGAAGTGGCTGCCCGGCAGGCGACGCAGGCGGTCCCGCCCCGCCCCGAGGTGCTCGAGGCGCTCATCGAACGGGCCGACGGCAACCCGCTCTTCCTCACCGAACTCATTGCCATCCTCGGGACGGTCGGATCGGTGGACGAGGTCCCCGACTCCCTCGCCGGTGTGGCGGGCGTGCAGATCGATGCCCTGCCGCCGCTCTCCCGGCAGGTGTTGCGGGTGGCTTCGGTCCTCGGTCGTTCGTTCCGCCGGGTGGTCCTCGAGGCCATCCTCGAGGCAGAGGACCTCGCCGTCGATGATGCCACTCGCCACCACCTCGCCGAGTTCCTCGAGACGGAGGGCGAGCGCTGGCGATTCCACCACGCCGTCATCCACGACGCCGCCTACCAGGGGCTCTCATATGCGAAGCGAAAGGAGCTCCACGCCCACGCTGGTACGGTCGTCGAGCGCCTTGCGGGAGACGACCCCGAAGCGGTCGCAGAGTTCCTCGCCCGCCACTACGCCGAGGCCGGGGTCGACGACAAGGCCTGGCACTACGGGATGCTCGCCGGCGAGCACGCTCGAAAGACCTACACGAACACCGCGGCTGAGCAGTACCTCCGCCTTGCCATCACCGCAGGCGGACGCTGCGGCACTGAAGCCGAACGCCTCGGCCTCGCCTGGGACCAGTTGGGCGACGTCCTTGAACGCCAGGCCCGCTTCGATGAGGCGAGGGACGCGTACACCCATGCGCTCAAGTCGTTGAAGCAGTCCTCTCGCGCGCTCCGGGCCCCGATTCACGCCCGCCGTGCCCGCACGTGGAGCCTCGAGGGCTCCGTGCCGAACGCCCGGCGACTCATCACGCTGGGCCTCAAGGACGTCGGCGGAAGACCGGAGGCGGAAGCCGAGTTGGGTTCGGTGGAGGCTGCGATTGCCATGACTGCCGAGGACCCGGTGGCAGCGGTGGCCATCGCTGAACGGACCCTTCCGGTTGCCGAGTCCGCCGATGTTGATCCCGAGGTGCTCGCCCGTCTCCACACCGTCCTCGACTGGGGCCACGGCATGCTTGGGCAAGAGCCCGAGATCGACCACGGGGCGCTGGCGCTCGAACTTGCCGAACGAACGGGTGACTTCGAGCGCGCCGCCGATGTGATGAACAACAAGGGTGGCCTCGCCTACTTCGCCGGGGACTGGGCCGCCGCAGTGGATTGGTACCAGCAGGCTGTCGATGCCTCCCTCAAGGCGGGAAACCAGATGGGCGCGGCGAACGCTCGGGCAAACATGCTCGAACTCTTCATCGGCCAGCGGCGCTTCGATGACGCCGACGAGCTTTTGCCAGAGGTGCGGAGGGCGTTCACCGCCCTCGGTATGGATTCCCTCATGTGGTTCGTCGACCTGCAGGAAGGCCGCCTGCTCAGCGCAGTCGGCTTCCACCGCCAGGCGATCGAACTCCTCGAACCCCTTGTGGATGAGTGGATGGAGGAAGACCCCTTCACGGCCCTCCAGCTCGTGCTCCCGCTCAGCGAGAGCCTTGCCGAGAACGGCCGAGAGGATGATGGCCTCGCCCTGCTCGCTGCGGCTGAGAAGGCATCAGGCGAGATGGCGGTCTACCTCAGGGCGACGATCGAACGCACCCGTGCGATCACCGACGGGGGAGTGGATGCGCTCAACGCTGCCGTCGAAGTGGCCGTCGAGGAGGGCGCCCTCCTCGACGAACTCGAACTCCTCGAGCAGCTGGCCAACCTGGGCGCAGTGACTCCGGCGCAGGAGCGCCGGCGTCACGAACTGATCGGTCGCTTGGGAGTGGCTACCTAGCCCGGAAGAGCGGGTCGCCCTCCCCGTAGACGATGTAGGCCGGCTGGAGCTCGCCAGACGCGTCGGCCGAGGCCGTCACCATCGCAAGACACCAAGTGTCACCAGTGGGGATTGTTGCATTCACGACGCCGAGAACCATCGATGCCCCGTCCTCGGCCTCGATGACGAAGTCGAACTCCGGGTTCTCGCACACGGGCATCGCCTTGAAGGTCTCTCCGGCACCGTCGGGGTCGTACTCGAGCAGCGACAGGGTGTTGTCATCCGCAGCGTTGTCGATGAGGCTGCCGAGTGCGACGTCTTGCGAGGAGAACTCGATCACGCCAGTGAAGTAGGCGACCGAGGCCGGGTCAGATCCCCCAAAGGGAACGAACTCGACGCGTTCCGGGTCCTCGTACGACTGGATGGAGTAGTTCTTGCAGCCGTTGTAGTCGACGAGGGTGAAGGCCCCGTAGACATTGTTGGCCCTGGAGTGTCGAGTCTCGGTCTGGCACATGACCTCCTCGATGTTGACCGACACCGTGGCAGTCGAGAACCCGCCTCGGCCGTCGTGGATGGTGTACTCGAACGTGTCCTCCGGGCCGTCCCCGATGATCATGCCCGAGTTGGACGCGTCGAGGTCGGGCACGTAGACGATGAGAGTGCCGCTGTTCGTGACGGTCGCAGTCCCGTAGGTCGGGGTGGCGACCGAGGACACCGTGAGGGTGTCGTCATTGCCGTCCAAGCCGTCATCGATGTCCGGATCGGAGTCGTTGGCAAGCACATCGATTGTGACCGCGAAGGAGGTGGTCCCGGTCGAGGACGAGCCATCCGAATTGGTGATCACGTAGGTCCGATTCTCATTGACCGTCACAGGCCCATCGTCGGCGGCCGTCGGATCGTCGTTGACTTCGACCACGGTGACGGTCACCGAGAAGGGGACGGACCCACCGTCTCCGTCGGAGATGGTGCCGGACACGGTGTCCTCGCCGAAGAAATCGCTCGACGGAGGCTCGTAGGTGACGCAGCCAGAGGATCCGCTTGGGCCAGTCGAACCCTTGTCGGCGGAACCCTGGATGAGCAGGATGTCCTCATTGCCCGGGAGCCCGTCCGTGTTGTCGGGATCCGTGGCGTAGTCCGAGGCGCAGAGCTCCAGTGTCTGCCCTTCGGTGATCGACGTGTTGGATGCGCCGTCGTTGAGGACCGGACCGTCGTTCACCTCCGTGACGTCGATCGTGACGGTGATCGGCGATGACGGCGTTCCCCCGCTCAGGGGGGTCGCGTAGTACGTGAATGTCACGGACCCGAAGAAGTTCTCCTCTGGTGCGTAGGTGAAATGCCCATCGTCGCCGAGGGTGAGGTCACCGACGGTGACGTCGTCGACAAGGACCGCGCGGAGGAGTCCAAGGTCCTTCGAGTCGTTGTCGAGAACGCTCGAGCCGTTGCGCCCGCCGACCGGTTCCTTGTCGCTGGAGTTGAAGGCCGAATCTTCGTAGGCAACGTAGGAGTCTGCGGTCCCCTGTGCCTTCGGCGCGTAGAAGAAGACCGAGTCGTAATCCTCCCCCGGGTCGGGGACTTCCCTGTTCTGCCGCTCATCGAAGAACCCGCCGTAGAAATCGATGCCTCCCTCGAGCGAGACCGAACCGACCTTCACGTCGAGGGTGATGGAGGTGAACGCGAATCCGGGGGCGATGGAGAGCCTGCAGTTGTCGTTCGGGCCAGAGTCGGGTCCGCTGTCGGACGGGTTCGCGCAACTCGAAACAGTAGTTCCCGAGCCCACGCTCGCCTGATACGGGAAGGTCTGGTCGGGGGTTCCGACGTCCAATCCCTCTGCAATGGCATCAGCGATGCTTGCGCCGGTGATGAGCTGGTATTGACGATCCTCGAGGGGCAGCTCGGTGGCTTCCCCTCCGGACAGCGTGACAAGGACCCAAGCGCTCTGCTTCAGCTCGAGATCGAGCTCCGCACCAAGCCACCAGTATCCGTTGGTCGCGGTCAGGGTCAGGTGCTCGTCATCGGACTCCTCGACCTGTGAGCATGGGGTTCCGTTGGAGCCGCCACTCTTCGTGCCGAGACCTTCGATGAAGCCGACGTCGGCCCCGCCTGCCTTCGTGTTGAGGCTGAACGGCGTCAGAGCGACCAGGTTCTGCTCGACGGAGAGATCAAGCTCGCAGCCCTGTCCCTGCTGTACCGCCTGATCCGCGGTCGGACTGTCGTCAGTGAAGTACGTGGTGCCGTCGGCTTCGGAATGTAGGTGCAGCTCGGTTGCGGAGTCGGCCGTCGCGGGGACCACTGCCCAGACGACGGCCCCGACGAGGCCCACGAGGGCCAACCTGATCAAAGCCTTCGAGGCCTTCATATTTCCCCACTCCATCCCGGATGCCTATGCGAACACTGACTTTGGTCGCGCTGCGTGGCTATGTCAACGTCCTCGAATGAACGGTGCGTGAACTCACACAACCGTTTTCAGGAAGCTCGGAGGTACTCCTCGGCGTGGTCGAGCCACTTGCGAGCGTGTTTGATCGTTCCTTCGATCTCCGTCCCCGACTCGAGGATCTCCGTCGCCGGATCGGTCAGGAAGCGCCAGAGCAATCGGGCCTCCTCGGCCACGAGGGCGTCGGAGGGCGTCGTGGGCTTGGCCCCGTCGATGATCGGGGGGAGGAGGGGAGGGGTGCTCCCCGTCCATCCGGCGAGGAAGTAGCCCCCGTCGACGGCCACCGATTCACCACGCTGGGTGGCGATGATGCGTCCGGCGTCGAGGAGGCACTGCCATGCCCGCCGTGCCTCGAGCGCCTTGGCGAGTGCCTGGTGTCGGTCGCGCAGCCAGCCGGCCTCCTCGTAGCGGCACGAGGCCGAGTACGAGCGCATCCGGTCGGCGATCGGGTCGAGGAGCATGGATGGGTCCTCGAGGATGCCGTGGCGGAGCCGGTCGATCACCTCGGCGTACTCGGCTTCGTCGAGGGTCCCGTCACACGGGCAGAGGGCAATGCCTAGTTGGGCGTACTGGCACTTGCCGCTGCGTGAGCCCGCCCGCCCGGTGCATCGGCGGATGGGGAGTGCATCCCACAGGGCGTGGACGACGCGTTCGGCCGAGCGGCGGTGGCGGAAGGGCCCGAGGGCGAGGTCGTCGTCGGGTCGGTGACTACGTGCGATCGAGAGTCGCGGGAACGGTTCGTCGGTGAGCCGCACCCAGTGGGAGGCCTTTGGGGGCTTCGATCGTCGGTTGTGGCGGGGCCGGTGGGTGTGGATCATCCGGATCTCGGTCACCTCGGCCTCGAGTTCGGTTGCGCACACGATGTGGTCGATCCGCTGGAGCTCCCGGAGCATCGTCCCCACCGAGCGGCGGGTGTCGCCGTAGAAATACGACCGCACCCTGCTGCGCAGGTTCTTGGCCTTCCCGACGTAGATGACGGTGTCGTCGCGGTCGCGGAACAGGTACACGCCCGGGCGGCGGGGGAGGTGGTCGGTGAGCGAGAGCTTCTCGTAGGTGGGGCTCCCCTTCGCCGTGGGGAGGGCAAGGAGGTCATCGAGGCCGGTGACGCCGATCGTCCCTGCCCGCTCGAGGAGGGCGTGGAACACATGGGCGGTCGCCCGGGCATCCTCGAGGGCGCGGTGGTTCGGAGTGGTGGGGGAGTTGAAGTGGGCGGCGAGGGTGCCGAGGCGCAGGTTGCGGGTCTCGTTGCGCAACAGGCGCCTGGCGAGGCCGACCGTGTCGAGGGTGCGGTTCCCGAACACGTACCCGAGCTCCTCGCAGGCGGTGCGGATGAAGCCGGCATCGAAGCGGGCGTTGTGGGCCACGAACACGGCGTCGCCGAGGAACTCCATGAGGGCGGGGAGCACCTCCTCGATCGGCGGGGCGTCCACGACCATCGCGTGGGTGATGCCGGTGAGGATCGTGATCGACGGCGGGATCGGTTGGCCGGGGTTCACCAGGGTCTGGAACTCGCCGACCACCTCGCCCCGGTGCAGCTTGACCGCACCGACCTCGGTGATGGCGTCGCCCGAGGGGGATCCTCCGGTGGTCTCGAGGTCCAGCACCACGAACTGCACGTCGTAGAGCGGGGTGCCGAGGTCGTCGAATGCTGCTTGGTGGAGCACGGTCACCGCACCCTACACGAACAGGTGTTCGATTACCGTCCTCTGCGCACCCGCCGGAAGAGGGAGATGATGATGAGCAGCGGGATCACCGACATGACGACCCCACCGGCCACGGAGGCGCCGGCGTCGCCGCTGGAATCGGTGACGGTTCCCACCACGAGGAAGAACCAGAAGGCGACGAAGCCCAAGAGGAAGAAGGTGAGGAGGCAGCCCACGCCTCGGCCCGCGCTCTGCGTCCCCTGGATCTGTGGTTCGTTGCGAAGCGACCGGTCTTGGTCCCTTCGAAGAGGGGGCGTCCACTTCGGTGCGGCACTGCGCGGGGGAGTCGACGGTTGGATGCGTTCCCGGAGGAGTTCGGCGACCTCGTCGAGTTCCTCGGACCGATCGGCCTCCTTGAACTCGGAGGCGGTGTCAGTGGCGTCGTCGGTGGCGTAGCGGTACTGGCGGCGCCCACAGGAGGGGCACATCGTTGCGTCGCCGACGTCTTCCCCACAGTTCGGGCATGCGTTCATGCCTCATCCTCCCACACTCCGGCGCTGCCGAACCGCCTCGAACAGACAAATCGCCGCTGAGACCGATGCGTTGAGCGAGTCGGCCGCCCCGGCCATGGGGATGCGCACGGGGACATCGGCGGCGTCGAGTACCTGTGGAGAGAGTCCGCTGTGCTCGGCGCCGACGGCGATCGCCACCGCCCCGGTGAGGTCGGCGTCGTAGATCCCCAGGTCGGTGTCGGGCGTCGTGGCGCAGAGGCGGATCTCGCGTGCGGCGAGGAAGGCGAGGACCTCCTGGGTGGTCGCCACCCCGATCGGCACGGTGAACACACAGCCGAGCGAGGCCCGCACGGCGTTGGGGTTCCACACATCGGTCGCAGGGTCGGCGACCACGACGGCGTCGACCCCTGCGGCATCGGCGGTGCGGAGCAT
>CAZRJG010000038.1:0-20473 GCA_964600365.1 uncultured Acidimicrobiia bacterium | reverse complement strand
GGGCTGAGCTCCTTCGGGCCGGGGACGAGTTCGGCGTCGAGGCCAGACCTACGAACTGTCGAGGGCCCCCACCCCGGTCCTTCCCAGTAGGGGTGGGGCCCTCGCAACGAAGCCGGGGGTAGTGTCGGGACATCCCGGATGAGCGGGTCCGTCGTCGGGGCAAGGAGTGCGAGATGGCGTTCGATGTGCGCCCGTCCCATCACTGGGACCGACTTCTCGCCGTCCTCGCATTCGTCGTCGTCGCCACCTTCCTGCTCACCGCATGCGGTGCACCGACCGAGGGTGCCACCGTGCCGCTCGATCAGGCCCTTGCGCAGCTCTCCCCCGTCGCGGAGGCCGGCGGTCCCGCCCTCACCGTCGGCGTCGCCGTCGCACTCTCACCGGCTGAGGTCGTTGAGCGGTACGGACCCTTCGTCACCTGGCTCGGCAACGCACTGGGCCTCCCCACCGAGCTGGTCCAACGACGATCCCTCGCCGAGGTCGTCGACCTCGTCTTCACCGGCCGGGTCGACGTGGCGATCCTCGACGTCGGCGCGTACCTCGCCTCGGCCGATTCGGGCCGTGTCAGCCTGGTCGGGACACCTGCATGGGGAGACGGCGCAACGCCGCACGCTGTGCTCGTGACCGGACCCTCGGCGGGGGGACGTTCGCTCGGTGAGCTCAAGGGGGCCGTGTTCGCGGCTTCGGATCCGCTCAGCCTCTCCGGATCGCTCTATCCGACGTCACTCATCCTCGACCTCGGCGAGGATCCCGATACCTTCTTCGGCGGCGAGATCCACCCCGTCGGGCAGGATCGGGCCATCCAGGCCGTCGCCCAGGGGCTGGCCGACCTCACCGCGGTCGATGACTGGGTCCTCCGCTCAGCCCTCCAGAGGGACCCCTCACTGCTCGGTCGCCTCCGGGTCGTCGAGGTTTCGGGCCCATACCCCGGCCCGGCGATCGTCGTCGGGAACTCCGCCTCCGGCGCACTCGCCGACGAGATCGCCACGCTCGTGCTCGGCGCCATCAACGACCCGGACGCGACCACGGCGCTGCGCTCGATGGGGGCGCTCGGGTTCGTGCCGGCGACCGACGAATTGTTCGATCGGGCTCGGGACCTCACCCCGATGGGAGGCGGATCGACATGACGACGCTCCGACGCATCGGTGAGCGCCTCAAGTCGGTTGGAGTGCGCCCGAAGATCATCGGGATCATCGTGGGCCTCACCGTGGTGCTCGGGGCCTCGGTGACCCTGCTGGTCCGCACCACGCTCGAAGAGCACCTCGTCGCCGAACTTCTCGAGCGAGGGACGTCCATTGCCTCCGACCTCTCCACCCGAGTGGTTGACGACGTCCTCTTCGACGATCGGCTGGCCATCAGAGACACCTTTGCCGACACCTCGGCGAGCTACGAGGAGGTGATCTTCGTGTTCCTCGCCAGCCCCTCCGGGACGGTGGTCGCCGACACCCTGGGAGGGGGCGGCCTCCCCGTCCAGGTCGCCGATGCGTTGGAGGACTTGCTCGATGGCAACGCCGGGGCCGACACCGTGGACACCCCGTGGGGGACGGTGCACACCTTCGCCGCCCCTGTGCGCGACGGGTCGCTCGGCACCGTGGTGGTCGGACTCGGACATGAGCGCGTCGACGCCACCATCGGACGCATGACGAACCGGCTCATCGGCGTGACACTCCTGGTGGGTCTCATCGGGGAACTGGCAGCCGGGTTCCTCACATGGTTCCTCACGCGGCCCATCGACGAGTTGATCGAGACCACGGAGCGAGTGAGGGAGGGAGACCTCACGGTCCGCACCTCACCCTGGGCCGATGACGAGATCGGGGCGCTCGCGAGATCGTTCAACGACATGGTCGAGAGCCTCGAGAAGGGGCGATCCGAAATCGCTGAGTTCGAGGCAGCGAGGCAGCGACTCCTTCGCCAACTCCTCACCGTGCAAGAAGAAGAGCGCAGGCAGATCTCTCGTCGACTCCACGACAGCGTCGGGCAGAGCCTCGGATCACTCATCGTGAGCGCAACGCTGCTGGAGCGCTCCGCGCCACCCGAGCACCGCGAGCGCCTCACTGAGATCAAGCGGGTGGCGACCGAGACCCTCCAACAGGTTCGCGAGCTCTCCCATGAGCTCCGGCCGAGCGCCCTCGACGACCTCGGCCTCGACGCAGCGATCCGCCGCTACGCAGAGGACCTCCAGCAGGTCCATGCCAGGGTGGACGTCGACGTGCACGTGGACCTTGGCGATCGGCTCCCCGCCGAGATCGAGACCACGCTCTACCGGGTGATCCAGGAGGCCTTGACGAACGCAGCCCGGCACAGCGGGGCACAGTCGGTGAGCGTCCTCGTCGCCCAGCGAAACGGCGGGGTGCAGGCAATCGTCGAGGACGACGGTTCGGGATTCGAGCACGGTGAGCTGGGGTTGGGAGACGGCGTCGGCATCCATGGGATGCGTGAACGTGCCGAGCTGGTAGGCGGCTCGTTCGAGGTCGAG
This sequence comes from uncultured Acidimicrobiia bacterium, assembly GCA_964600365.1. GTDB lineage: Bacteria > Actinomycetota > Acidimicrobiia > Spongiisociales > JAENVV01. Next base: position 17,997 of record CAZRJG010000038.1, on the reverse strand, counting down.
ACCTCGGGCTCGGGCACCACCGTCTACGTGGAGGTGCCGCTGTGAGCATCTCGGTCCTGATCGCCGACGACCATCGTGTCCTCCGCGCCGGGCTCGCAGCGATGCTGGAGGAGGAAGCGGACATCGAGATCGTTGCCCAGGCCGACGACGGGGCCGAGTGCCTCGACAAGGCCGCTGCGTTCCGTCCCGATGTCGTACTCCTCGACCTCAACATGCCGAAGCTGGGGGGACTCGAGGCGTTGGATCGCCTCCGTGAGATCGCACCGGAGAGCCGCATCCTCGTCCTCACGATGCATGACGACGCCGGCTACCTCCGACACGTCCTCTCGTCAGGGGGCGCTGGCTACCTGCTAAAGAGCGTGGTGGCCGAGGAGTTGCTCCGAGCAATCCGCGCGGTTGCCGCAGGCGGGGTCTTCCTGCTCCCCCACCACGCGAAGGTGCTGGCTGAGGGAGATCAGTCGGAGCCCGGAGCACGGGCCCACCTGAGCGATCGAGAGATGGAGGTGTTCCGGCTCGTCGCGCTCGGCCACACGAACGCCGAGGTTGCCGAACGGTTGTTCCTCAGCGTCAAGACGATCGAAACGTACAAGTCGCGGCTGATGACGAAGCTTGGCGTGACCGGGAGGGCGGCCCTCGTGAAGCGGGCACTCGACCTGGGGATCATCGGCGGGGAGTAGGACTGACGCCGCCGCCGGTTACCCGTCCTTGAGGCAGGCGAGGTAGAGGGTGAGCGCGGCTTCGCCATGGTGGACCGGGTTGTCGGCTCTGCATCCGCTCCGGCCGTCAGCGCCGGGGTCGCAGTGACCTAGGGCGAGGAGCACACCTCTCCGGGCCGACCGGCTTCTGGGTGCCGTCCTCGTAGTCGAGTCGGAAACACTCTGGAATGACAGCTCCGACGCCATCGGAGGGTCAGTCGCCACCCTCGTCCTCATCATCCTCGGGGCGTGGAGCATCCCGATCGCCCCATTGCTGGCGACGTCGCTCGCGCGGGATGACCTGGAGCAGCTCCTCCGGCGACAGGGGACACGACCGACGGCGCGCTCGCCAACTACATCCGGCAGGGATCCGGTCTCTCCCAGCAAGGAGCGCCGAGGGCGCGAGCGTGTCGGCCTCAGCGCCCGAGGAGCTTCCAGGCAGCGGGGAGCGCCAGGCCGGCCGCAGCGACCTTCACGGTGTCGCCGACCAAGAAGGGCAGGACACCAAGGGTGAACGCGTCGGCTGCGCCCATGCCGGTGACCACCATGAGGCCGGCCATCCCACACAGGTAGATCACCACGCTGCCCGCGACCAGCGCCGGGACTGCCGTGCGCACCCGACGGTCCTGTCGACGCTCAGCCAGCCGACCCACGACCCCCGAGGCAGCGACGAAGCCGATCAGGTAGCCAACCGTCGGCCCTGTGACGACCTCCCAGCCGCTCGACCCCCCGGCGAAGAACGGAGCGCCGACCAGGCCCATGGTGACGTAGAGGAGCTGGCTTGCCGCCCCAGCCCGGAAGCCGAGGGTGGCCCCGGCGAGGAGCACAGCGAACGTCTGCCCGGTCACAGGCACGGGGGTGAACGGAAGGGGGATCTCCCACAGCGCCGAGATCCCTGTGAGCAAGGCGAACCCGAAGACGGCGGCCACCATCGCGACCTTGGCGCGGGCGCGCGGGACGAGTGCGGCAGCGAGCGTGTTGGGGGCCGTTGCGAACACCGGGACTCCTTCTCCTCCGGGGGGCCGCACGATAGGCGATGGGATCCGTGCTCGCTCGTAGGCTCCTCTCATGTCCCGGTTCGAGCCCGTCGCCTGGAACCCACCCCCACCCCCCAACCTCGACGGCGCCTACGAGGAGAACCTTGCGCTCGCGGCGGCGGAGCGATGGACGACGTGAGCGAAGGATGCCGGCGGACGTCGTCGTCGCCGACGATGGAAGTGCGATCACCGGGACCGCCGACGGCAGGATCCTCCGGCTCGACGGGACCGGGGTCAGCGAAGTGGCGAAGGTGGGTGGCCGTCCACTCGGCGTCGAATGCTTCGGTGATGACCTTCTCGTCTGCAACGCCGACCTCGGCCTGCAGGTGGTGACACTCGGGGGGACGCTCTCGAAGCTCGCAGACCGCCTCGGCGGGGAGCGATTCGCCTTGACCAACAACGCCTCGGTGGCCGACGACGGCACGATGTACTTCACCGTGAGCTCCACCCGTTGGACGCTCGAGGAGTACATCAACGACCTCCTCGAAGGCCGTCCGACGGGACGACTCCTTGCACGATCCCCCGATGGCACGATCGAGGTCGTCGTCAACGGACTCCAGTTCGCAAACGGTGTCGCACTCGACGGGGACGAGGCATCCGTCTTCGTCGCCGAGACGGCTCGATACGCCATCCACCGCCATTGGCTCGCAGATGGCCGCACAGAGGCTTTCGCCACGAACCTCCCCGGGTTCCCCGACAACCTCAGCCACGACGGGGCCACGCTGTGGACGGCACTCGCCTCACCTCGGCAGCCCATCGTGGAGTTCATGTCGCCACGCCCGCTCGTGCAGTCGATCTCCCAACGACTCCCGAACGCCCTCAAGCCGGCCCCGGTGCGACACGGCATCGTGCTCGGCGTCGCCGACGACGGGACGGTCACCCACAACCTGCAAGAACTCGCACGATCCAAAGGAGCCCGGGAAGCATCGGAGGATGTTCGCCATCGACCGCCGTCCAAAGGCGTGGATGCAGGGTCTCCTCCCCCCACGGTAGGAGGGAGACCCGACCCCCTGGATCCTCGCCGCGTAACGTGCGCCCAATGGATCGCACCATTCTCCTGCTCGGCGGGGCCGGACTCGTCGGGCGGCAGGTCGCCCGGCGACTCGCCTCACTCGGGCCTGAACGCATCGTCGTCGTCGCCCTCACCGATCGGGAGGTCAACGGCGCGATCGACCGTCTCTCCGAGGAGTTCCCCAACGTCACCTTCGTGGGCGAGGCCGGCGACATCTTCGCCAGGACCGAGTTCCGCAACCGCCGACGCTCCGAGATCCTCGCCGACGCCGACGCACGGGAGACCGCCTTCGCCGACCTGCTCGGTGACTTCGAGGACGCCTACGAGCGCTCGTGGCTCGTCGACCTCGTCCGCACCCATCGACCCGACGTCGTGGTGGACACCATCAACACCGCGACGGGCATCGGGTACCAGGACGTCTACACGGTGGCGAGGCTCGCGAAACGCGACGTCGATGCGCTCGAGGCCGGCGACGGGGTCGGCATCGATGACCTCGCTGGACACGTCGAGACCCTCATCCTCTCGCTTTCGGTTCCCCAACTCATCCGACACGTGCGCACCCTCGCAACCGCGCTCGAGGAGGTGGGGACGCGGCTCTACCTCAAGGTCGGGACGACGGGGACAGGGGGCATGGGCCTCAACATCCCCTACACCCACTCGGAAGACCGCCCGTCGGTGACGCTCATGACGAAGACCGCCGTGGCATTCGCCCACACGGGTCTGCTGTTCCTCATGGCCCGAACGGCTGGAGCGCCGATCGTCAAGGAGGTGAAACCCGCAGCACTCATCGGGTACGCCGACGTCACCGCCAAGGCGCTGCGATATCGGGGGGAGCCAGTGCTCCGCCACGACGCCCGATGGGACGACCTCGGTGATGCGCTCGAACTCCGATCCGATGGTTTCGCCGAGCAGGGTCCGATCGAGCTCCCGATGATCGACACGGGCGAGAACGGACTCTTCAGCAAGGGCGAGTTCGAGGCGATCACCGCACCCGGCCAAATGGAGTTCGTCACCCCCGAGGAGATCGCCGATGTCATCGTGCGCGAGATCGGCGGCGCCCCCACGGGATTCGAGATCATGCACGCCCTCGACGCCTCGGTGCTCGGCGCTTCGTACCGGGCCGGCGTGCTCCGGGCCGATGCGATCGCCGAACTGGAGGCCCTCGAGGAGCAGACAGGGGTGCGTTCGGTCGCGATCGGCCAGTTGGGCCCACCAGAACTCTCCAAGCTGCTGTGGGAGGCGGAGTTGCTCAAGGCGACGAGGGGCGACGTGCCCTCGGTGCTCGACGCCACCCCCGAGGAGATCTCCGACGGCATCGCCGACTTCCTCTCCGGCCACCTCGACCTTGCGGGGACGATCACCTCCCTCGGCCTGCCCATCCTCGCCCGATCGGGCGATCGGGTCCTCCGAGGCCCCCAGATCCGCATCCCCGAAGTACGCACCCACGACGTCGTGGCGATCGCCGAGGGTGACATCGACGTGTGGGCGTCGAAGGGATGGGTCGACCTCCGCACCGAGAACATGGCCCGATGGCAACAGCGATTCAGGCTGATGCGTGCGACTCGGGCGCGGGGAGCAGAGGCAGGCTCGGCAGCGTTCACGCTGTCGGCCTACACCGGCGACGAGATCCGGATCGGGACGATCGCCGCCTGGGTCCTCGCCAACGAGTTGGGCGGCTACCGGATCAAGTAGCCCGGCCCCTGCATCGACGGCAGCGGGCGTCCGCGTGGGGCGTCGCTCCCGCTTCGGAGCCTGGAGCATCCCCATTACCCGGACTGCGACGGCACCCATCGAACAGCGGGGACAGGAACCGAGCAGCTGGCGGGCCTGACGGCCCGTCGCCACTTCGGACTCGAGGAGCTCCACGAGCATCCCGCCGAGCCGGCAGGCCTCCTTCGCGTCGACGAGCGCCTGCCGGAACTGCACGAGGACCTCAGGTTCTCCGCCGATCGCCGACTCGAGCCCCGCAGCAACACGCAAGAGGTACCGAACGGCCATCTCGCCGCTGCGGAGCACCGCCCGGTCGAGCACAGATCCGTCACCGAGCACCTCCGAGGCGACTTCATGAGCCGCAGCTCCGACCCATGCACCAGGAGCTCGGCGCGGTCTGGTCCGGCGAGCTGTCGGTGTCGATCCTATGGTCTGTCGGGCGCCGCCCGGTGGTCCCCGCGACCTAGACCCACTCCCTCGGCTCACCCCGCACGAACTCGAGCAGCTCGGCCTCCGGCGTTCCGGGTTCGGGCTGGTGCGCGTACTCCCAGCGTGCGCGCGGAGGCATGGAGCCGAGGATCGACTCGGTGCGGCCGCCCGTCTCGAGGCCGAACTTGGTCCCCCGGTCCCAGACGAGATTGAACTCGACGTACCGGCCGCGGCGGAGCTCATGCCACGCGGTCTCTCGTTCGCCGTAGGGCATTTGGATCCGGTGTTCCAGGACGGGGACGTAGGCGTCCAGGAGGTGCGAAGCGAGGTCCTGCTGGAAGGCCCAGACCTCGTCGAGGCGATCGGTGAGGTGGTCGAAGAAGAGGCCACCGACCCCGCGGTGCTCACTGCGGTGCGGAAGGTAGAAGTACTCGTCGCACCGTTGCTTCCACGCAACGAAGTCAGCGACCTCGTGGCGCTCGCACGACGCCTTCATGACGCCATGGAAGTGGACGGCGTCCGCGTCGAAGAGGTAATACGGCGTCATGTCGGCACCACCTCCGAACCAGGCGGCGCCGGTGTCGGTCTCGAAGTACCGGACGTTGGCGTGGAAGGTGGGGGCGTAGGGATTGCGGGGGTGGACGATGATCGACACACCGGTCGCGTAGAACCTGTTCCCCGCTGAGGCCATCCGCTCGCTCAGACCCCTGGGGGTCTCGCCCCACACGGCCGAGAAGTTCACCGCCGCCTTCTCGATGTGGCGCCCGCCGGTGAGGACGCGCGTGTCGCCACCTCCCCCACCGGGGCGCTCCCAGCGATCTGACTGGAAGGTCGTGTCCACGTCGACGGCCTCGATACCGGTTGCGAAGTCATCTTGGAAGGAGCGGTACCACTCCTCGATCGTCGTGCGGTCCATGCGTCACCTCGGGGTCGGACGGTCGGGCATCGTGGCAGCAGACGGCGCTGACGGACAGTCGGAAACCGTCAGGTGGCGTCGCGCACGATCCGGGCAACAGCCTCTGCCCACCGCATGTCGGCATTCACGCACGGCACCAGGAGGAAGTCCTCGCCACCGAGACCGGTCCACTGCGCCCGACCACGGATACCGATCTCCTCGAGGGTCTCGAGGCAGTCGGCAGTGAACGACGGCGTGAGCACCGCGAGCCGACGCACACCCCGTTTGAAGAGCTTCGGGAGCTGCTTGTCGGTGTACGGCTCGATCCACTTCTGGCCGGCGAGACGGGACTGGAACACCGTGGAGTGGCGGCCCTCGGCCAGGCCGAGGCGCTGCGCGAGGCCCCGGGACGTCGCGAAGCACTGCGCCCGGTAGCAATAGCGGTTGGCATCGGTGATCACGTTGCAGCACCCGGATTGGGTGAGGCACCATTCGCCGGTCGGATCGCTCTTCTTGACCTGCTTCTCGGGAAGACCGTGGTAGCTGAAGAGGACGTGGTCGGGTTCGAACTCCTCGAGGAGCGGCGCAGTGATGCCAGCTGCAGCCTCGAGGAAGCCGGGATCGTCGTAGAACGCTCCGAGCGAGACGATGTCGGGCACGTTCCACTGGGAACCGATCACCCGCAACGCCTCCTCCGTTGCGGATCCACCGGCCGCCGAGGCGTACTGGGGGAAGAGGGGGAAGACCACGATCCGGTCGCAGCCTGCCACGGTGAGGCGCTCTACGGCCGCGGCGATCGAGGGGTTGCGGTACCGCATCGCGAACTCGACCCGGTACCCGTCACCGAGGAGCCCGGCGACCTCATCGGCGAGCGTGGAAGTGTGGATCGTGAGCGGGGACCCTTCCTCGGTCCAGATCTGCGAGTAGGCATGGGCAGAACGCCTGGGACGGAACGGCAGGATCACTGCGTTCAGCAGGAGCGCCCGGGCAGGCGCAGGGATGTCGAGCACCCGGGGGTCGGACAGGAACTCCCTGAGGTAGGTGCGGACATCGGAGGTCTCGGTCGAGTCGGGCGTCCCGAGCTGGAGGAGCAGGACGCCGGTGGGGCGCGGGGTGTCGGACATGGCGCGCGAAGGTAGGCATCGGCTCCCGGTAACGGTCCGACGCGGTGTCGACACCACCCAACGGTGGCGGTCCGACCGCGTTTCGTCGAGACAACGGCCGCTCGAAGGCCCGGGAAGGACGGGAGACACCGGCCGACATGGATGTGGGGATCGCGACCCACCTGCGAGGCAGTCGTCTGGATCCCCGGATTCGAGGGCGAGGGCCCCTAGCCCCGAATGATCGACTGCACGAACCGCGACGCCCTGATGGGCTCGGCCGCGATGGCGGCCATCATCCCACCGTTGAGAGCGCCCGCCACACCCGGCGTCGCCACGTCCACCCCTCCGAGGAAGAGCCCCCTCACACTCGTCTTGGGCAGGAGGGAGAGGTCCTCGAACCGAGAGGGCGGCGTTGCGAGGCCGTAGATCGAGCCCTCGTGGGAGGCGGCGTAGTGCGAGGTGGACATCGGCGACGACATCTCGACGTGGTCCACGACGTCCCGCAGGCCCGGGTAGTGGCCGAGGTACTGCGCGAGCAGAACCCCCTGGAGGTGGTCCTTGAACTCGGAGTACTCCTCGGGGCGGGTGCGCCGGGTGGTGCCCGCCCACGGGGCAAACGTCGACCATGGCACGAAGGTGATGGCCTCACCCGTATGGCGCCGCTCTGGTCCGGGCTCGTGGCGCGGGTCCTTGAGCGACGGAAAGGAACAGAACAACACCGGTGCCGGTTCCGACGGTGTGCCCGGACGGACCTCCCACCGTGCCTCGTCGTGGTCCCATGTCCGATACCACCACTGGCAGTAGCGCTCGCCTCCAAGCTGATCGATGTCCCCCTTGAACCCCAGATAGAGGCTCACGTGTGCCGGCCCCATCTCCCGGAACGGTGCGCGCGCCACCTCGGGGAGTCCCGGGTCGAGCAGGCGGGAGGTGAGGACAGCGCCGACGGCACTCACCACGCGGCCTGTCGAGAGCTCGGTGCCATCATCGAGGCGCACCCCCACGACGCGACCGTTCCGGGTGACGATCTCGTCGACGGTGCGACGGACCGCCGTCCATCCCCCGGCGTCGGCGACGGTCTGGAGCATCTCCTCGGCGATGCTGCTCGCCCCGCCCACTGGGTAGTAGGCGCCGTTCATGAAGTGCTGCACGACGAGTGCGTGCATGAGGAACGAGGAGCGCGACGGCGGGTCGCCGTAGTACCCCCATTGGGCCGTGAGCACGGCCCGAAGCCGAGGATCGTCGATGAGCCCTGCGAGCACCTCGGCAGTCGTCGCCTCGATGTGCGGTGAGGCCGCCTCCTTGACCCGCCTCCTCCCCGGGGGGACGAGCGGTGGGAGCGCACGTGATCGGAACATCTGGCTTCCCGCGCGGGCCGCGGCCCTGGTCGCCCGGAAGTACCCGTCGATGCCCTCTGCCTGGTCGGGGAAGTAGTCGAGGAGGGTCTCCCGGAAGGCGTGGTACGAGGACGGGAACTGGATCGTGAAGTCGTCGGGGAAGTGGAACTCGTCGTACACGTCGCCGACGGGCTCCCACTCGAGCCTCCCTCCCGTCAGGCCCGACAGCAGCCGTCCGAGAAAGGACCGCTCCGCCATCTCCCCGATGATGTGGACCCCCACGTCCCAGCGATACCCGGGCCGCTTGAACATGTGGGTGAACCCGCCGGGGACGACGTGTTGCTCGACCACGAGCACTCGCTTGCCGAGGAGCGAGAGGATCGCCGCGGCAGACATGCCGCCCATCCCCGATCCGACGACGATGGTGTCCCACGGCCCCTCGGGGATGTCGTGGCTCCAGGGACGCCGGGGGCGGGTCACCAGCGGTTCCGGTGCAACTGCTCGCCGAGGGGGCGGCGCCTCCGAGTGGTCGCCGAACCGATCGGAGCCTCGTCCTCGGCGCGGTAGCCGAGGGCGACGATGCCGATGAGGTTGCGGTCGCCCGGGACGCCGAGCCGCTCGCGGATCGCTTCCTCGGCATCGCCCATACCGAAGAACCAGGTGTCGATCCCCGCGTCGACCGCAGCGAGTTGCAGTTGCAACGCCGCCATCGAGGCGTCCACGTCCCAGAACTTGATCTGCCAGGCGTCGGCCTTGCCGAGTCCGAACGCCGCCTTGTCCTCCTCGCGGTAGCGCGAGAGGTAGCGAACCGGGTCACTGAACACGAAGACGAGGACCGGGGGGCCGTCGTCGGGTTGCTCGCGATGGCCGGCTTCCCAGACCGAGGCGAGTGCCTCGGGATCGTCCACGACGAGGAAGTCGATCCCTTGGGAGAACCCGGCGGTGGGCACACGGCGGGCGACATCGATGATGTCGTCGATCACCCCGGGGTCGGGCCGACGGGAAGAGAAGCGACGAATGCTGCGGCGGGCACGGACGACGTCTCTGAACTCCATGGCCGGAACCTAGGCGGGGTTGTGCGGCGAGAACTCCGCGATCGCCCACCGCTGCGGATCGAGCAGGGCGCCGGTGTTGATCGAGGCGACGGCGACGCGCACCTCGGTCGTGTCACCGTGGACGAGCTCGACACGTCCGGCGAAGTGGACGTACCGACCGGTGGCGAGGTCGGGGACAAGCACAGCAGCCTCCGGAGCGGCGGTGAGGTTGCCGAGGGTCTGGAACATGTCGTTGCCCTGGTACTCGGTCCAGCGCAGGACACCGTCGTCGAAGGCGAGGACCCCGGGGTTGCCTCCCCGGTGGGAGGCGTCGAGTCCGCGCTCGGGATGTCGGGTCCCGACGAAGAAGAGATCGGCGCCCGCGACGAGGTCGAGCACCGAGCCGGTCGGATCGGCGTCCTCGCCGATCCGCACACGAGTGGTGATGTACTTCTTGCAGTTGAAGAAGACCTCATTGCCCGTGACCTCGAGCGTCGTCTCATCGATGCGTTCGGCGGTGCCGTTGATGCGGGCCCGTTGGCGGGTCCCGAGGCCGACGAGGACGACTCCGACCCTGCTCCCCCGGGCCACTGCGTCGGAAACTGCGGGGGGCACCGAGTGGGCGCAGTGGAACCGGACCCGGTTCGGGGCAACCAACTCCGCGAAGCCAGACCGACCCGAGAGGAGGTCCACCCGGAGTCCCTCGTGGGACTCGGTCGTCACGGCGGCGATGTCCGCAGCGGCGATGTTGCCCGCCACCACCTTGCTCGCCTCCCGAAGGAGCACCTTCGAGTTCGCCGTCGCTGCGTCACGCGCGCCGAGTTGCTCCTGGACGGCACGCTCGCCCTCGTGGAACGGGTCGGGGATCCTCTGCTCGCTCATCGCTCCTCCTCTCCCCGCACGCTAGGCCGAACGAGCCACCACCGTCCGAAGGGTCCCCCGTCGCGCCGATGCCCATTGCTCAACACGGTCCGGCGACGACGGCGCGCCAGCAGGCCTCCCCGAGTGCCGCCATCTGCGCCTGCGAGAGCACATCCTCCGCGGCGACGAGCCTGATCAGCGGGCCCATGCCGAGGTCGTACAGCACCTCGGGAGGGAGGTCGACGAACTCCTCGGCGAGCTCGCACGCCGCCAGCGCAGCCGAGAACCCCTCATCGGGGGTTTCCATGACCGCGTCGTGGGCGGCCCGAGCGTACGGCGATACCGCGACCTGGGCGAGGAACCGCGCTCGCACAGGGTCCTCGGCAAGGTGCTCGGCGACGGCACGCCAGATCGCGAGGAAGCGTTCGCGAGGGGTTCCCTCCGGAGCCGCGGCTTCGAAGGCGGCAGACCCGAGTTCGGCCTTCACCTCCCGGTAGGCGGCGAGGAGGAGGGTTTCCTTGTCGGCGTAGTGGACGTAGGCGGTTCCCACCGCCACCCCTGCGACCTTCGCGATCATCGACATCGATGCGCCATGGAGGCCACGCTCGGCAACGACCTCCACGAGGGCCCTCCGGACAAGGAGGGCGCGATCGACGGCGACGGTCATGCGCTCGCGCCCACGATGGCCGACACGTCGAACTGCTCGCCGATCTCATCTTCGGACACCTTCCAGAGTTTCTGCAGGTCCGACCCCTTCCTGAGGTTCGCTCCGACGCGTCCCACGACAGGGGCGCCTCGCACGATCCACCGTGGACGATAGAGAGAGCCACCTCGCGCCTTCGGGTCCGTCCCTGCACGGAGCTGGTCGAGTGCCCCCGCAGCGCTGGAGTGGCCGATCCGCTCAACGACGCCGACCCAGAACTCCTGCTGCCACCCCGGGTTCACGCTCGCAGTGGTGTGCTGGAGGCCGGTGTGGGAGAGTCCCGGATCCGCGGCGAACGCCCGCACCGTCGAGCCTGCTGCCGCGAGGCGTCGATTGAGCTCGAGCGCGAACTGGAGGTTTGCGAGCTTGGAGTAGCCGTACGCCTCCCACTGGTCGTAATTCCCCCGGTGGTGGGGATTGTCGAGGTCGTACCCGCCTGCGTTGAAGCGCGCGGTCGAGGTCGTGTTGACGACGCGTCCCGCCTCGGCCCGGTCGAGGGCCGGGAGGAGGAGCCGGGTGAGTTCGAAGTGACCGAGGTGGTTCGTGCCGAACTGCGCCTCGAACCCGTCCTCGGTGACCCACTCAGGGGTCGCCATGATCCCGGCGTTGTTGAAGAGGAGGTCGATGGTCGGCTGCGCCGAGAGCACCTCGGCTGCGAACGCCCGCACCGAGGCGAGCGAGCCGAGATCGAGCGCGAGGACCTGGACAGAGGCTCCGGGAACCGTCGCCTTCACATCGGCCTGGGCGAGGGCAGCCTTCTCGAGGTTGCGAGCACCAATGACGACACGGGCTCCCTTCCGGGCGAGCTCTCGCACGGTCTCGAGGCCGAGGCCACCGTTGCCGCCAGTGACGACAGCCACCCGGCCGCCCTGATCGGGCACGTCGTTCGCGTTCCAGGACATCGCGCCCACTCCTTATGAATGATCGTTCATTCAGTATGGCGCGGATGGTCATGAATGTCGGAGGGCGGCCACTCAGATCCCCCGGCCGGGGGATGGGAACCGCCCGAAGGGACGTGGGAGGCGAACATCCACTCCCCACCGCCATCCGATCAGTGCTCGGCGTGAGGAAACCGATCGGTGCCGAGGAGTGCGATCTCGTCAGCGAGCTGGCGGCGGTTGCCACGTCCGAGCGGGAGGCCGACGGCGTCCACCACGCGGTTCATGATCTCGAAATTCGCGGCGACGCCAGCGGCCTGGACGGCGCCGAGGGGACCGGTTGACTCCGCCAACCGCTTCGCATGGGATGAGTTCGGCGCCCGCTCGACGACGGCCCTGCCGAGGGCAGCGAGGGCATCTCCCCCGGCACCCGGCAACGGATCCACCGAGGCATCGACCAACCCCCGGGGGTCGAGGTTCCGGCCGGTCTCCGAGGCGCTCCAACTGAGCATCCTCAAGTGGGCCATCGTTCAGAAGAAGCACTCGTTCGCGTGCGAGGCGCTCACAGCGACGACTTCCATCTGCGTGCGGTGGAGGTCGTTGCGGTCCCAGTCGGCGTGGACCATCTCGCGTCCCGGCATGTAGAGGACGTCGGAGAGGACGTTCTGCGCCTCGACCTCGGCGGGCACCATTACCAAGAGGGACGGCGGTGAGGGGAACTCACCTGCCGGGAACCACGTCTTGCCACCGTGCTTGAGGTCTGCGACAACATCGCCCGTCGGCACGCCATCCTCTGGTTCGGGGAGCGCCTCGGGCGCGCGCCCGAGGAGTCTCGTGAAGGTATCGACCGCGACCACCTGCGAGACCACCCCCACCGTTTCCACGTAGCCTGGCCCGCCCAGCACATCCACCTGCGCATGGACCCACTCGCTCGTGGTGCGCGCCGGGTGGGCGGCGATCATGCGCACCGTCTCGGCGGTGGTCGCGGGAGCTGCGAGATCGGTCGCAATGCCTTGCTTGGCCTGCCGGGTGGCCGCTGCGATGGCGACTCGTTCTGGGCCGGTGAACGAGGTGCCGGGCCGGGCGAGCGTCACCCAGGTGGATCGGAGTGCATCAACGATCTCTTCGGGGACGGGCCAGCGCGAGGCGGCGAAGTCGAACACCCGGCGAGCGTAGCCCCCGCCGCTTACGATCCGACGAACGCAGCGATCCGGTCGACCAGGGGGATCCCGTCCACTTCGGCGTCGAGCGGCACACCGTGCGCCTCGTCTGCGAACGGGTAGGCCTCGAACGGAACCCCTTCGCGCGACAACTCGTCCATGAGGTCGACGGCGAGGGGGAACGCAACGGTGCGATCAAGCACTCCGTGGACGATGAACACCGGTGGGCCTTCGGGGTCGATCGCTTCAACCTCGCCGTACATGGCCCCCCAGAGATCCACCACCCGATGGATGCCAATCCCCTCCACGGTGAAGGCTGTCAGCAGCGCGGTGATCCCTCCGGCCGAGGAACCACCGGCCGAGATCCGGTCCGGGTCGACCCCGAGTTCGTCGGACCGCCCGCGCATCCATGCAACGGCCGAGGCGGCATCCTCAACGGCCGCAGCGATCGTGCGGGCGAGCACCGGCCCCTCGCCCACCGGCGGGTCGTCGCGGATGAGTCGGTAGTCGATGGAGACACACACGTGCCCCCGCGCCGCGAGGGCCTCACACAGGGTCGTGGGCGCGACGTCGAGCCGGCTCCCACCGAAGAACCCGCCCCCATGGATCGCCACGAATCCCGGCCGATCCTCTCGTCCATCGCCCTCAGGCGTGTACAGGTCGAAGAGCAACTCCCGACTGCCATCGGCAGTCGCCACCTCGGCATAGGGGATGGCCCGTTCGACGCGCACGCCGAACGACTCGGTGACGAAGTCGGCTCCCCCCACCGGAGGGGCGGGCTCCTCGGAGCGGATGATCACATCCCTGGCGACGACCTCCCCGATCGCAACGGGGGCTCCAGCCGGGACGATCCACTCCTCGCCGTCAACGAGGAAGTCACGCCCGGCAACGGCGCTCGACGGGACGGGCGCCACCACCGTCGTGGTCGTGGCCATGGTCACCGGTGGTGGATCCGCCACCGCAGATGTGCACCCCACGAGGAGGACGGCGAGCACCACGAGGGGGAGCGGCCTGGCCATGGGGCCACGGTACCGCTGGGGTCGGTTCAGTCGTGACGCCTCCTGCTGAGCAGACTGCGCAGCCCGGAATGCGTCGGTGGGCACGAGGTCGGGGACGACCCTTCGTGTGATGTCGCCCCTCGACATCGTGACCCCGACCGCGAGCGCATGATTGGCGTCGCCGTAGTAGACGCCTCGGAGCGGCGTCACGTCGTCGTCGTCCCGGCCGTCCAAACCGCTTCTCGCCGATCGCGAGTTCTCGATCGCTCCCACCATCCGATCGCCCTAGTTCGGCCACTCAGAGGAGGCCATGGTCCACCGCCTCGACCGACTCAGCGGCGAGTTGGGGCTCGGTCGCGACCGAGCGCGCCGTTGGTGCCTGGGCAGACCGTCGCGCGGTCGCTGGAAGGGATGGAACCACCCACCACGCACGCCGACGTCGCCACCTGGCTCCTCCATGCGTGACGATCCCACGGATCAAGAGGTTCGGGCACGCAGCCGGCGCGTAGTCTTCGCCCCACACAGGGAGAGGAGCACATGCAAACCCGCACTCGCACCGGAATCGGCCTCGCTCTGGGGACCGCGTTGATCAGCGGCGTGTCGATCCCCGTCAACAAGGTGGCCCTCGAAGCAGTGGGAAGCGTGACGACATTCACCGCGACGAAGAACGCTCTCGTCGGCGTGCTCCTCCTCGGGTTCGTCCTCTCCCGGCTCGGGGACCTCAGGGTCGGCTCGATCGATGCACGGTCCCGGGTAGGGCTGGGGGCGATCGCCCTCGTCGGGGGGAGCATCCCGTTCCTGCTGTTCTTCCAGGGCCTCGGCATGGCAGACGCGCCGAGCGCAGCACTCATCCACAAGACCCTGTTCCTGTGGGTGGCGATCCTCGCGATCCCCTTCCTCGGCGAGCGCATCGGAGGGTGGGGGTGGCTTGGCCTCGGCGCCATCGCAGCCGGCCAGCTCCTCCTCGGTTGGCCGGCGGGCTGGGGCTGGGGCAGCGGCGAGTGGATGATCCTCGGCGCAACCCTCTTCTGGTCCGTCGAGACGATCCTCGTGAAGCGGCTCCTCCCCACCGTCCCGGTCTCCGTGGCCGCGACCGCCCGCATGGCCGGCGGTGCCGTCGTCCTGTGGGCGTGGCTCCTGGGCACCGGTGGCCTCACCTCCCTCTCAGGTGTCGAACCCACGGGGTGGGCATGGATCCTCACGACCTCCGTGCTCCTCCTCGGCTACGTGTCAACGTGGTACGGGGCGCTCGATCGCGCCCCCGCGACCGTGGTCACCTCGGTGCTCGCCCTCGGAGCGGTCGTCTCGGCGATCATGTCGACCGCACAGGGAGTC
Organism: uncultured Acidimicrobiia bacterium; assembly: GCA_964600365.1. Lineage (GTDB taxonomy): Bacteria > Actinomycetota > Acidimicrobiia > Spongiisociales > JAENVV01. Next base: position 2,813 of record CAZRJG010000038.1, on the reverse strand, counting down.
GTGCCATCCGCCACGACGGCACTCGGCCTCGCCGCGCTGATCGGCGGTGCCGCCGCAGTCGCGTTCTCAGGGCGCGTCCGCACCGCCTGACCGGGCTCACCCCCAGGGATCGAGTCCGAGCACGCCGGTGGGCACCGACGGGTGCTCCGGGGCGATCGGGTCCACCATCCGATAGCCCTCACCGAGTGGGGCACGAACATCCGGCGCTCCGTTGTTCGGCCAGAGCGCCATCGCTCGCTCGGCCATCGCGGTGATCGTGAGCGACGGGTTGACGCCGAGGTTGGCCCCGATCGCCGATCCGTCGACGACGTGGAGGCCGGGGACGCCGTACACACGGTGATACCCGTCGATCACGGACGACTCGGGGGAGGGTCCCACGTTCGCACCGCCGAGGATGTGCGCGGTGGTGGGGGTGTCGAGCAACACCTCGTTGAGGGCGCTCCCGGGGATACCCCCCATGTGGTCGGCGGCAACACGGGCAGCTTCATTGGCAATCGGCAGGTAGGTCGGATTCGGCTCGCCGTGACCCTGCTCGCTGGTGAGCCTGCGCGTCCCCCGGAGTCTCAACCGCAGGCTGTTGTCCCTGCTCTGCATGACGAGGAGGATCACCGACCGCTCGGCCCAGTTCCGCACCGAAAGGGAGCGGAGGAAGGTGCGCGGGTGCCGAGCGACCTGGCCCACGAAACGGAGCCACCGGGGGATGTGCCCTCCCCCGTCGACGAGGATCGTGGCGAGGAGGCCCATGAGGTTCGACCCCTTCGGGTACCGCACCGGTTCGATATGGGTGTCGTGGGTCGGGTGTATCGACGAGGTGATCGCCACGCCCTGGGAGTAGTCGACCTCGTCGGCGAGCGACGTGGCACCGAGGATCGCCTCCGAGTTCGTGAGCACGCGATTCCCCACCCGGTCGGACAACCCGCTGAAGCGGCCCTCCGCCGCCAGGCGGAGGAGAAGGCGGGTCGTCCCCAGCGCCCCCGCGGAGAGCACCACGTCCTGCGCCACGAACGTCCGGCGGTGCTTCCTCACCCACGCGCCCGGCCGCTGCGTCGTGACCCGGAAGCCGCCACTGGCGAGCGGTTCGATGTCCACCACCTCGTGTTCGGGGTGCACCGTTGCGCCCGCCCGCTCGGCGAGGTGGAGGTAGTTCTTGTCGAGCGTGTTCTTGGCGTTGTACCGGCACCCGACCATGCACCCACCGCATCCGATGCAGCCAGCTCGAGCCGGGCCCGCTCCGCCGAAGTAGGGATCGGGCACCTCCTCGCCGGCCGCTCCGAAGTACACGCCCACCGGGGTGTGGGTGAACGAGTCTGCGACTCCGAAGTGCGCTCCGAGGTGGCGGATCACCTCGTCGGCGGGGGTCTCGCCGGGGTACTCCTCAGCGCCGAGCATGCGCTTGGCCATGGCGTACCAGGGCGCCAACTCTGCCTTCCAGTCGGTCATCTCGGCCCAGAGGGGGTCGCGATAGAACGCGTCGTGGGGTTCGTAGAGCGTGTTCGCGTAGACGAGGGACCCCCCGCCGACACCCGCACCCGACAGCACGAGGACGTCCTTGAGGAGCGTCATGCGCTGGATGCCGCGCATGCCGAGGCGGGGGAACCAGAGGAACGTGCGGACCTGCCAGTTGGAAACGGGGAAGTCGTCTGCGCCGAAGCGCTTCCCCGCCTCGAGGACGCCCACCGAATAGCCCTTCTCGGCGAGTCGGAGGGCCGACACACTCCCCCCGAAGCCGCTGCCGACGACGAGGACGTCGTAGCGAGTGGTCACGTCGTGATGTCCGGGTAACCGTGGGGGATCACATCGGCGCGGTACCGCTCCTTCATCTCGGGCCACCTGGCGTCACCTGCCCACACGCGGACGGCCTCGACGAAGTGCCAGAGCATGTAGGGGTGGGCGCCGAGGCGATACAACTCCCCATGGTCGATTGCCACCAGGGCAGCACGCTCCTCACCGGTCAGCGTGCCCGAGTCGGGAGTGGGGAGTCGTGATGCGGCAGCCCGGGACTCCCACGAGTCCACGTAGGCAGCGGGATCCGAGGAGTACGCCTCCACCTCCGCGTCGAGGCCCTCGACCCACGTGATGAACTTGTCGAGTTGGAAGCGGCTCACACTTCCCACCAGAAGAACGGACCGTGTGCGAATCGGGACGGTACTGCCTCCGCAAGCGACGCGCCGGAGTCCGCAGCGGCGAGTGCAGTGAGGAAGTTCAGGAACTGTCCGGTCACGTTTCCAGCCGCCGCGAGCCGCTCGAACGAACACCCGGCAACCGCCGCGTCGAGGTCGCCTTCGGCCATCCATCGCACCGCCTCGTCATCGAACTCTTCGTCCGGTGAGCCCCCTCCGAGGAACTGTCGCGGGCCACCGATCTCCGTGGCGAGGTGCCCAGAGGCGACGAGCGCGACCCTCCGGTCGAAGGGCGCCGATGCGATGCGCTCCCGGAGCCACCGGCCAAGCCCGGCGTAGCGCTCGGGTCCGGGGATGGGCGGGATGTTGGCGTTCGTGTGGATCGGCACGATCGGGATGTCGAGGTCGGGGGCCATGAACACCGCCGGAAGGGTGAAGGAGTGATCCAGCACCCACTCGTTCGACATGGCGAAGTCGAACTCCCTGGGCAGGGTCGTCCCACCGAGGAGCCACCCGGCGAGTTCGGGGTCGCCAGCCATCTCCCACGGCTCGAGCCCAAAGGTCCGGATCTCGTTCTCGAAGGTGCAGGCAAAGCGCTCCGCCTTGCCGATGCAGAACGCCGGGCTGTTTCCCCACTGGAATTGACGGAGGTGATCGGATCCGACCACCACGAGCGCGTCGACCTGCGCCGAC
>CAZRJG010000037.1:0-20484 GCA_964600365.1 uncultured Acidimicrobiia bacterium | reverse complement strand
GCCCACCCCCACAGGGCAAGCCAGATCAGTTGTCACCCACCCGTGCACCAGCCCCTCCCGCCGTTCCCCCGGTGTACCGGGATGCGCAAGTGGCGGGCGCTGCCGATGCATCGGTACTCGACCTCGCGGTACGCGCTGGGCATGTCGCTCCCCGCTGGAAGGAGCGACCGCCCCGGAGATCCCAAATGTGAACGCTTTCACATGTGGGGGTCTCGACAGCGCGTAGCATGCGGCGGAGTCGACGAAGACGAGAGGTATGGCCATCGGCGAAGATGTGGTTCAAGCCACTACGCACCCCTCGGGTGATGAGCGGTTCTCGCTCATCGACAAGCACCTCAAGCGGGTGCGGTACGCCCAAGACCAGCTCATCGAGACGCTGCACGTCGCACAGGACGTGTTCGGGTACCTCGACGACGACATCCTCACGTACGTTGGTCGAGCACTCCGGCTTCCTCCCAGCGCCGTGTACGGCGTCGCGACGTTCTACCACCTCTTCACCTTCGAGGCCCCGGGTGACCACACCTGCATGGTGTGCACCGGGACCGCATGCTTCGTGAAGGGAGCCGATGACATCGTCTCGGCCGTCTCCGAGGGCTTCGGCGTTGGAGCGGGCTCCACCAAGGACGATGGGTCGCTCACCCTCAGCACTGCCCGGTGCGTGGGTTCCTGTGGGCTTGCCCCGGTGGTCGTCCTCGACGGAGCGGTCCTCGGGCAGCGCACGCCCGACGAGATCGTCGCGCGGGTTGGTGCCGCGCTTCGAGGGGAGGGCTGATGGCCACTCCGATCGACCTCCACGAGGTAACCGAACGCGAACACGAGGCCCGGACTCGCTACCCGTGGCGGATCAAGGCCTGCAACTCGACTTCCTGTGCCTCGGCGGGCTCGGGCGCGGTCCTTCGTTCGATGGAGGAGGCCGTCGAGCGGAACGACCTGGCGCTCGACGTGCAGGTGGTTCCCACCGGCTGCATGGGCCTGTGCAGCCGCGGGCCGCTCGTCCGGGTGCTTCGGCGCGGTGGCGACGAGACCATGTACGCGGACGTCACACCCGAGGTGGGGGAGCAGATCGTCAAGGAGCACGTGCGTCGGCACCAGCCCCTCGAGGAACGCATCGACCAGGACATGCCCTTCTTCGCGTCCCAGGAGCGCATCGTCCTGGCGAACGCCGGGATCATGGATCCCGATCGCATCGAGGGCTACGTGGCCCACGGCGGCTATCGGGCACTGCAAAAGGCGCTCACCTCCATGGCCCCCGAGGATGTGGTGGAGCAGGTGACAGGCTCGGGCCTGCGTGGCCGGGGCGGCGCCGGGTACCCGACAGGGAGCAAGTGGGGATTGCTGGCGAGTGCCACCGGCGACCAGAAGTACGTGGTGGCGAACGGCGACGAGGGCGACCCGGGCGCCTACATGGACCGTACGGTCATGGAGGACGACCCGCACCGACTCCTGGAGGGCCTCGCGCTGGCGGCGTACGCGACGGGTGCCGACAAGGCCTTCATCTATGTCCGGGCCGAGTACCCCCGAGCGATACAGCGCCTCGATCGCGCCATCCGCGTTGCTCGGAGGAGTCGGCTCCTCGGACGTCGGATCCTCGAGACCGACTTCAACCTCGACGTCGAGGTCCGGATCGGTGCAGGTGCGTTCGTGTGCGGGGAGGAGACCGCACTCCTCGCCTCCATCGAGGGTCGGCGGGGGCAGCCACGGCTCCGTCCCCCGTACCCGACCGAGTCGGGGCTGTGGGGCGCACCGACGATGATCCAGAACGTGGAGACGCTTGCCAACATCTCGACGATCGTCACGAGGGGAGCCGAGTGGTTCTCGTCGATCGGCACCCCCGAGTCCACAGGCACGAAGGTCTTCGCCCTCGCTGGCGACCTCGTCAACACCGGCCTTATCGAGGTCCCCATGGGCATGAGCCTGCGTCACATCGTCGAGGACATCGGTGGCGGCGTCCCGAACGGTCGCACGTTCAAGGCGGCGCAGACCGGGGGCCCGTCGGGTGGATGCATCCCCGCCGAGCACCTCGACACGCCAGTAGCGTACGAGACCCTCAGGGCGCTCGGGTCGATCATGGGATCGGGTGGCCTCATCGTGATGGACGACACCTCGAAGATGCCTGAGGTGGCTCGGTTCTTCATGGAGTTCTCGATGGACGAGAGCTGCGGGAAGTGTGCCCCCTGTCGGACGGGGACCGTCCAGCTGCATGGTCTCCTCGACCGAATCGCATCCGGCGAGGGAACGGCAGGCGACGTGAAGGACCTCGAACACCTCTGTCAGGTGGTGCGGGACACGTCGCTGTGTGGCCTCGGGCAGGCGGCACCCAACCCGGTGCTCTCCACGCTCCACTACTTCCGTGATGACTACGACGCCGCGGTGGGAGGGAAGGAGGCCCCTGGTGCGTGACAGACGGGTGACAATGCACATCTCGCTCGACGGTGTCGAGGTCGAGGCATACGAGGGCGAGACAGTGCTCCAGGCGGCGCGTCGTGCCGGCGCGGAGATTCCCTCCCTCTGCTTCCTCGAGGGCGTGAGCACCTGGGGTGGCTGCCGGATCTGTGTGGTTCAGGTGGCCGAGGACCACCGCCTCCGCCCCGCGTGCGCGGAACCCGTGCGCGAACAGATGGAGGTGCACATCGACACGCCCCGGCTCCGGGCGTACCGGAAATCGGTGCTCGAGCTCCTCTTCGCCGAGGGCAACCATGTGTGTGCCGTCTGCGTGTCGAACGGGGACTGCGAGTTGCAGGACACCGCCGTGGCCGTCGGGATGGACCACGTGCGCTACGACCAGCAGGCTCCGCACCGGAAGGTGGATGCGTCGCATCCCAAGTACGTGAACGACCCCAACCGTTGCATCCTCTGCACCCGCTGCGTCCGGGTGTGCGACGAGATCGAGGGCGCCCATGTGTGGGATGTCGCCGGGCGCGGCAGGGACTCCCGGCTGATCGCCGAACTCGATGTGCCGTGGGGTTCGGCGACGTCCTGCACATGGTGCGGCAAGTGCGTTGCGGTCTGTCCGACCGGCGCGCTCTTCTACCAGGGGAGCGCGGTGGGGGAGATGCACCACGAGGCCGACCTCGTTGCACGGCTCGCCGCAGCCCGGGAACGTGGCGAGTGGCTCACCCCGGGGGTGACGGCATGAGCAAGCCACGGTTCGCAAGCGTGTGGCTCGGCGGCTGCTCGGGCTGTCACATGTCCTTCCTCGACATGGACGAGTGGCTCTTCGAACTCGCGGAGATGGTCGACGTCGTGTACAGCCCGATCGTCGACATCAAGGAGTTCCCGGACGACGTGGATCTGACCCTCATAGAGGGTGCGCTGGCCAACGAGGAGAACCTCGAGATGGCGCTGGAGGTGCGAGCGAAGTCAAAGGTCGTCGCCTCATTCGGCGACTGCGCGGTGTCGGGGAACGTCACCGCGATGCGCAACCCACTGGGTGACCCGGAGCGGATCCTGGAGGCCGTGTACATGGAGGCCCCCGACAAGGACCCAGTCATCCCACGCCGCGTGGTACCGGCCCTCCTCCCCAAGGTCCTCCCGGTGCATCGCGCCATCGACGTCGACCTGTACATGCCGGGGTGCCCACCCTCGGCCGCCGAGATCAAACGAGCCCTGCAGGCGTTCCTCGCGGACGACTGGTCCCTGCGAGCCGCCGACGACATCCGACCGGGTTAGGAGAGCACGACATGCACGACCTCACCGTCATCGACCCGGTCACACGGATCGAGGGACACGCGAAGATCACCATTGCACTCGGCGACGACGGACGACCCGCCGAGACCCGATTCCACGTCACCGAGTTCCGTGGGTTCGAGGAGTTCTGCGTCGGTCGTCCCGTCTGGGAGATGCCGAGCCTCACCGCCCGCACGTGTGGCATCTGCCCCGTGAGCCACCTCCTCGCCTCGGCGAAGGCGGGGGACGCCGTCATGGGGGTGAGGATCCCGCCGGCCGGTGAGCGGCTGCGCCGCATCGCCAACCTCGGGCAGATCATCCAGTCGCATGCGCTGAGCTTCTTCCACCTCTCGGCGCCCGACCTCTTGCTCGGCATGGATGCCGACCCCTCGGTGCGGAACGTGTTCGGCCTCATGGTCGAGGAGCCGGATCTCGCCCGAAGAGGGATCCGACTCCGCAGCTTCGGGCAGTCCGTGATCGAGGCGATCGCCGGTCGGAAGGTGCATGCACCGGGGATCGTGCCGGGCGGTATCGCACGTCCGATGACCTCGGAGACCCGTGATGCCCTCGTGGCCGGCCTCGATGAGGCCCACGGCACGGCCGTCGCAGCGATCGAGGTGTTCACGGGCATACTCGATCGTTTCGAGCGGGAGATCGACGCGTTCGGTCGGTTCCCCAGCCTGTTCATGGGGCTCGCCAACGCGAGCGGGACATGGGAGCACTACGACGGCACGCTCTCGGTCATCGACCACGACGGCACGACTGTCACCACGGGTGTGCCGCCCGAGGAGTACCGGACGATCGTGGGGGAGGCCGGCCGCGAGGACTCCTACCTCAAGTCACCATTCTTCAAGCCCCGCGTCGGGGAGGACGACCCCCCCGAGGCGGGGATGTATCGGGTCGGCCCCCTGGCTCGACTCAACCTGTGCGAGACGATGGGTACCCCCGACGCCGATGCCCGCCTCGCCGAGTACCGGGAGCGTGCGGGCGGAGTTGCGAGTTCCTCGTTCTACTACCACTACGCGCGGTTGATCGAGATCCTCGCCTCGGTGGAGCGCATGGCCGACCACCTCGCCCATCCCGACCTCCTGGACGAGAAGGTGCGCTCGGAGGCCGCGAGCAACTTCCGCCACGTGGTGGGGTGCTCGGAGGCGCCACGTGGGACGCTGTTCCACGAGTACCGGGTGGACGGCTACGGTCTCCTCACCGACGTGAACATGATCATCGCCACCGGGCAGAACAACCTTGCGATGAACGCCACCGTGCACCAGATCGCCCGTGAGTGGATCAGTGGACCGGAGATCCCCGAGGGGGTGCTGAATCGCCTCGAGGCGGGGATCCGCGCCTTCGATCCGTGCCTCAGCTGCAGTACGCATGCCATTGGGGAGATGCCGATGGTGGTGGACCTCATCGGGCCCGATGGGGAGACCCTGTGCCACCGCCGACGTGATTGACCTGCTCCTCATCGGCTACGGCAACGACCTTCGCTCCGACGACGGGGCTGGGCGGGTGGTCGCCGACCGGATTGAAGAGATGGGTCTCGAGGGAGTACGGGTGTTGTCTGCCTCGCAGCTGATGCCCGAGATGGCGCTCGAGCTCGCGGCGGCACGACGGGTCGTGTTCGTGGATGCGTCGGTCGCTGTCGAGGTCCTCACCGAGCGGGTCGTCCAGCCGGGGGGATCGGGTTCGGTGATGACCCATCGAGGGGACCCGGGCTCCCTCCTTGCGATGGCCAGTGAGGAGGGACACGTGCCCGAGGCTGTGCTGCTGGAGATCCCCGCCACCAACTTCCAAATGGGGTTCGATCTCTCCCCTCCCACCGCCGCAGGCGTCGAGAAGGCGGTGAGGCGGGTGATGGACCTGGTCGGCTGAGGCGGCCCCGGGGGAGCACGGGGTTGCCATGGTGACGACGTGGGCCCAGCGGGGGTGTGTCCACGCTGGGCCCACGTGAGGTCCGAGCTGTCGACGCGGGCGCGGCGGCCCGACGCCGGCCGGTGGCCCTACGAAGACATGGCCAGGTCGGCCTTCATGTCTGCCTCGTAGTGGCCGGGGATCAGGCAGGCAGCCTCGGTGTAGATCTCCGCGTCGTCGGGGAAGGTGACCACCAGTTCCGCGTCCTCGCCCGGGAGCAGGTGGACGAAGACGTCGGCAACCTCATCATGGTGACCTTCCTCGGCGGCGGCTCCGTGGTCATCGTCGGAGTGCCCTTGCGCCATGTGCTCCTCGATCCGGTGTGCATTGGAGAGTCGGAACTCGTGTTCGATGACGCCCTCGTTGGTGACGGTGAAGCGGACGGTTTCACCGGCGGTGAACGATGTCGAGTCCATTTCGATGGCGAACTCCGTGAGGACCACCTCGACGACACGGTCGGCCTCGCCGGCGGGTGCGGCGTCCGTCGACGCATCCTCGGATGCCTCGTCTTCGTGCCCATCGGCTTCGTCCTCGTGCCCGTCTGCGGCCTCCCCGTCCTCATGTCCGTCGGCCGCGGGAGCCGCACCGTCGACGACGATGTCAGCGAGCATGTTGGCCTCGTAGTGGCCCGGGACGAGGCAAACGGCCTCGGTGAACGCCTCGGCGTCGTCGGGGAAGGTGACCGTCAACTCCCCGCTCTCACCCGGGAGTAGGTGGACGAAGACGTCCTCGACCTCCTCATCGTGGTCGCCCTCGGCGGCCTCGGCGCCCGCATCGTGGTCGTCGTCGGAGTGACTCGCTCCGAGGTGCTCGGCGATTCGGGACGCATTGGAGAGTCGGAACTCGTGTTCGATCGCGCCCTCGTTGGTGACGGTGAAGCGGACGGTTTCACCGGCCGCGAACGATGTGGAGTCCATCTCGACCGCGAACTCCGTGAGGACCACGTCGACCACCCGGTCGACCTCGGCGTTGTCTGCCTCCTCGGCATGGTCGTCGCTGGTCGCCGCGACCGACTCGGGGGGCGTGGTGACGTCGGCTTCGGTGGGGGAGGGGGTTCCCGCACTACAGGCTGCGAGGATCAGCGCGAGCAGGGCGGGAAGTGCCAGCCACCTCAGATGAACATGATCCTGCGACATGTGAACTCCTGTCTTGAGTACGCGACTCCGTGCATTGTCAGCCGGTCGAGGGCATCGGGCTATCCCGGCGTTCGATGGCCCCCCCGTCCATATGGACGGGGTCGACGACTCCGGTGGTCACCCGTCGACCATGGCCCCATGCCCGGGGGCCCGTGGCACGCGGAGGAGGTTCGCGTCGTCCCCGGGGCAAGAAATGGATCCGTGGCCGTCGCCCGAGCGATCCGGCCGATAGGCTCGCTCGGGCCGAAGGGGATGTCGGGCAGTTGCTGGCACCAGCGGAAGGAGCATGGAATGATCGGAGACAACGGGATCGCCTACGCGTCGGCGGGAGAGATCGCATCGCGGGTCCGGTCCAAGGAACTCTCACCTGTCGAGGTGATCGAGGCGACCATCGACCTGATCGATGCGAGGAACCCCAGCCTCAACGCGATCATCTTCGAGGGGTTCGAGGATGCGCGGGCTGCCGCGGTCGCGGCCGAGAAGGCCGTGGTGGCCGGGGACGAGCTCGGGCCGTTGCACGGGGTTCCGACCCTCATGAAGGACCTCTTCGACTTCAAGCCCGGATGGCCCTCCACGCTCGGTGGCGTGCGGGCCCTGGCCGAGTTCATCCCCGACTTCTACTGCATATGGGCAGAGCGCATGGAGGCGGCAGGAGCCATCATCGTCGGGAAGACGAACAGCCCGGTCATGGGGTTTCGCGGGATCACCGACAACCCCTTGTTCGGCGCCACGAACAACCCCTTCGACACGGCGAAGAACCCCGGTGGGTCTTCGGGAGGATCGGCTGCTGCCGTCGCCGACGGGCTGGTCCCGATCGCAGAGGGAACGGATGGCGGTGGATCGATCCGGATTCCGGCGGCATGGTGCAACGTCTTCGGGTTCCAGCCGTCGGCCGGACGGGTCCCGTTCGTGAATCGCCCGAATGCGTTCTCCGGAGCCTCCCCATTCGTCTACGAGGGGACCCTGACTCGGACCGTCGAAGACGCCGCAATCGCCATGACGGCGATCTCCGGGTACCACCCCGGCGACCCCTTTGCGCTCACCGATGCCCCTGACTTCACCCGGGGGCTCGGCGGTTCCGTCGAGGGATGGAAGATCGCGTACAGCCCTGACCTCGATGTGTACCCGGTGGACCCCGTGGTCGCGGCAGCCGTCGAGCAGGCGGCCCATGCGTTCCAGGAGGCAGGAGCCGAGGTCGTGGAGGTCAAGCTCGGACTCGAGGTCGACCAGCACGACCTGAGCGATCTGTGGTGCAAGCTCATCTCTCCGCTCAACCTAGAGACCTTCTCCCTGTTCAAGGCGAACGGCCTCGACCTGATGGGAGACCACCGTGACGACTTCCCGCACGACTACCTCGCCTGGTTGGAACTCGTGGACAAGATGCCCACCATGGAGTACATGGCAGAGAACGCCAACCGGACCCTGGTCTTCGATGCGATCCAGGGTGTGCTGGCCGACCACCAGCTCCTGTTGAGCCCGACGAACGCCGCGCTCCCTGTCGACAACCTCACGGATGGAAGCCGGGGCGAGACCCGTGGTCCAACGCAGATCAACGGCGTGGAGGTGGATCCCCTGATCGGATGGTGCATGACGTACTTCACCAACTTCACCGGGAATCCGGCCGCCTCGATCCCCGCAGGCCTCTCCCCTGATGGGCTCCCGATCGGGATGCAGATGATCGGGAGGCGGAACGCCGACATGGATGTCTTCACCGCTGCCTCGGTCTTCGAGCGCCTCCGTCCGTGGGACGCTGCCTACGAGACGTGTGCTTCCCGGGCGTTGTGATGTAGGCGCCCGAACCGAACTGAGGAGCGGGGCGGGTGGAGCGACACGTCGACGAGGCACGGAACGGGTCGGGCCGGCTCTCCCGGGAACGGCGGGCTCGGATCGAAGTCGGCGCGGGTCGCCGCTCCACCGAACCCGGGGCCCGGCACCCATCGCCTGCCCCGCAGGTTCGATGGCGGTGGGGGCACCCGACCCCTCACGCGTGCGGAGCGACCCGTCGCGCTGCATTCTCCGGGGCGTATCGATGTCGACGTGACGTCGAGGGCGAGATCGTTCTCTCTCCCCGAGCCCCCCGCTCCGGACCCCGCGGAGGCCCCATGATGAGCGGGTGTCGCCACCCGAACAGGTGAGAAGAGCAAGGGGAGCGAGGTGGCGAACGTGCGCGACCGAGGGCTGGCGAGGCCCTCGCCGTGGCAATCGTGGGAGCATGGAGGGTCTTGCGGAATCCTTAGGAAAAGGCTTGCCACGCGTGCGCGGTGCGGTTAGGTTCCCCGAACCGTTGATTGAATCCGGAGGCAACGACTGATGAGAAACCTCTGGGTGGCGTATGAGGTCCCCCACGTTGTAAAGCGACCCCGGCAGGTGCCCGGGGATGCCCTGCGAGCAGAGATCTCGGTGGGGTCCTGATGTCGTTGTTGGTGGACGCCGCGGTCATCGGTCTGTTCGATGCGGGCCCCCTGATCCTTGCGGCGATGGGATTCACCATGATCTACTACCTCAACGGGTTCATCAATGTCGCCTACGCGGAGAATGTCACGCTGGGTGCCTACTTCGCGGTCATGCTCAACAACCTGCTGGGGCTCAACTTCTACCTGACCATTGTCCCGGCCGCCCTCCTCGCGGGGGTCGTCAGCGTCCTCACGTACCTGGTCGTCTATCGGCCAGCCCTGAGGAGGGGAGCCGGCCAGACCGAGTTGATCGTGATGTCGGTGGGCCTGTCCTTCCTCATCAGGCATGGCTGGAGGCTGGTGGTCGGCCCCTCCCTCATGAACTTCGACGTCACCCCACCGTCTTTCGTGAGGATCCTCGGGATGCTCGTCACGTCGCATCAGATCGTGGCGTTATCGCTGGTCGGCCTGACGGCGACCGGGCTCTACCTGTTCATCTACAAGACGAGCTACGGGGAGCGGATGAGAGGTCTCGCGGACAACGAGGAGCTCGCCCTCCTGAGCGGAATCAACCCGACCAAGGTCTCCGCGCTCATCTGGTTCTCGGGCGGCGCGGCTGGGGGTCTGGCTGGCGTCTTCTACGGGGTGTTCGCCTTCGTCGAGTACGACCTCGGGTGGAAGATCATCCTCGTGGTCATGATGATCGCGATCATCGGGGGCGTCGGGAATGTGCGAGGCTCGGTGGTGGCAGGCATTTCGATGGGGATCGTCATCTCGGCCATCACGTTCCTGTCGAAGCCGCTGTACGCGCAGGTTGTCGTCCTTGCCCTCTTCATCGGGGCCTTGTGGTGGAAGGGAACGAGATCGGGCCTCCGGAGACGGGTGCAGGAGGGATAGCGGATGACCTACCTGATCTTCGGACTGTCAGCAATCGCGGTGTTCGTGGCCTTGGCCGCCCTGCTCCACCTCCAGTTCGGTCGTGCAGGCATCGTCAATTTCGGGATTGTCGGGTTCGTCGGCATCGGCATGTACGTGTTCGGGGCGCTCCAGATCCAGTACGAGTGGTCATACCTCGCCGCGGCGGCGGCCGGCACGCTTGCCGCCGGAGTCTCGGGTGTCGTCCTGGGAAGGGTCATCCTGAAGCTGGATCCCGAGTCGATACTCGTCAGCACGCTGGCCTTCGCAACGATCGTGGCGCACCTGATAACGACGGAGAAGTGGCTCACCAACGGAGTGGTGGGCCTCGGCACGATTCGATACCCGTTCGACGCCGGGAAGAGCACCCCGGCGGTGTTCCTCGGCCTCACCGTCCTCCTCGCGGCGTCCGTGATGTTCTACGCGTACAAGCTCCAGGCAACGCCCTATGGCCGACTGATGCTGAGCATCCGCGACAACGAGCCCCTTGCGAGGAGCCTCGGCAAGCGGACGCATAGGGAGAAGATGATCTTCTTCGCGATCAGTTCCTCGGTGATGGGCTTGGTGGGGGTGATGTACGGGACCATCAACCAGTTCCTCGTGCCTCGCATGGTCGGCCCAGGGCTCACCTTCGTGGTCTGGATCGCACTGATCCTCGGAGGCAAGACCAGGGTGATGGGGGCGCTGGTCGGCGTCCTGCTCACCAGTGGGGTCTTCGACATCCTCGTGGAGAGTTATGTGCCCATTCCCCGTGAGCTCTCCAACTACATCCCCGATCTCAAGTTGATGCTCTACGGGCTCACCCTGATCCTGGTGATCATGTTCAGGCCCCAGGGCGTCCTCGGCGAGCGGAAGGTCGGATGACCATGGTCGATGCCAAGAAGACCCTCCACCTCACGAACGTCACCAAGTCCTACGGTGGGAGGACCGTGGTCGACATTGAGGATCTCGTCCTGGGCTCATACGGGATCGAGGGCCTCATCGGTCCGAACGGCGCCGGCAAGACCACCCTCATGAAGCTCATCACCCATGGGGTGAGGGCGGACACCGGGCGGGTGCTCTACTACTCGAACGGGACGGAGGTCGAGATCTCCGACAGCCAGGTCGAAGACATCGTCCGCCTGGGGATCGTCAAGACGAATCAGGTGATCCAGGACTTCGAGAGCCTCAGCGTTCGGGACTCTCTGCTCCTGTCGCTCGCCTCCCCGCACCACGAGACCTTCTACAACTTCCTCGGCGAGGGCAAGCTCCGCCGTGAGGCGGCGGCGGAGATCGACGAGTACCTGGACTACTTCCACTTCGAGAACCCGGATGGAAGGGCGCTCTCCGCCGGGGAGAAGAAGTTGCTCGACATCATCCGCTGCCTTGCACTCAAGCCGAAGTTCTTGCTCATGGACGAGCCGACGGCCGGGTTGCCCGAGGACGTGACCCGCAAGGTCATGGACCTCATGGAGCGCAAGACAGCGGAGGAGGACATGGCCATCCTCATCGTCGAACACGACCTCGACCTGATCTGGGAGGTGTGCGAGGTCGTCCACTTCATGGCGGAGGGACGGATTCTGGTGCAAGGCCCCCCGGAGGAGATCAGAGCCGACAGCATGCTCGCCGAGAAGTACCTGGGAACGAGCCATGTCTGAGACGATCCTCACCGCGACGTCCGCTACGAGCGGGTACGGCGAGATCACGGTGCTGAAGGGCCTCGACTTCGAGGTCGGCCACGAGATCTTCACGGTGCTCGGTGCGAACGGTGCCGGCAAGAGCACGCTCATGAAGACGTTGGCGAGGATCCTTCCGATCACCGAGGGGACACTCTCGTTCAAGGACTCGGATGTCTCGGAGACGACCCCGTACGACCTCGCCGAGATGGGCCTCGCCTTCGTGCCGCAGGAGCAGAACGTCTTTCCCAACCTGACGGTGGCCGAGAACCTGTCGCTCGGTGGCCTGGTGGGCTCTCGCTCTCGCAAGGAGCGGATCGAGGAGATCATCGAGTTGTTCCCCGACGTCGCTGCGAGGATCAACCAGAAGGCCGGCACCCTGAGCGGCGGGGAGTCGCAGATGGTCGCGATCGGGCGTGCCCTCATGCAGGACCCGGACCTCCTCCTGTTGGACGAGCCGACCGCAGGCCTGGCACCCAAGTACGTCGACAACCTGTTCATGAGGATCAAGGAGATCCACGACACTCGGGGCGTCAGCATCATGCTCGCTGAGCAGAACGCCGCCAAGGCCCTCGCCATCGCAGACCGGGTGATGGTGCTGAGCCTCGGTGAGATCTTCCTCGTCGAAGCCGCCGAAGACGTCGACATGGACGCGTTGAAAGACGGCTACAAGCTCTAGAGATCCCACCGCAAGTAAACGAGAGACGACGAGGAGACGAGATGAGAAATAGGAAGATTTCGCCCATCGCACTGGTGGCGCTGCTGCTGGCGTTCGCGCTGATCGCGGCGGCCTGTGCCACCGGCGATGCCGACGCACCGGCGGACGATGCCCCTGCGGCGACCGACGCACCGGCCGATGAAGCCCCTGCGGCGACCGACGCACCGGCCGATGATGCCCCTGCGGCGACCGACGCACCGGCCGACGACATGGCCGGTGAGCCCATCGTGGTGGGCCACATGACCTTCCACTCTGGTGCATTCGCCGAGGTGGGGCCGTGGTTCGACGGAGCCCTGAACTTCGTGATCGGCCTCATCAACGAGTCTCCCCCACTCGGGCGGCCACTGGAGCAGTTGAGCCAGGACATCGGCCAGATCGGTGAGCCGCAGGCTGCTCGGAAGCTCGTCGAGGGCGAGGGCGTCGAGGTGCTCCTGGGCCCGGCCCACGAGTACCTGGCCTACCGCGACTGGATGCTCGCGTGGAACGCTGAGAACGACTCACCGCTCCAGCCGTCCGTGCACGGTGGCGCTGTCGAGTCCTGGATCGGAGGCACCGTCGAGGAGCCGCTCTTCCGTGGGTCCCCGCAGGACGCGGCCCAAGCCGTGGCGGCGGTCCTCGCAGCCGTCGAGCGCGGGTCCGAGCGAGTCGTGTTGGTGGCAACCGAGATCGAGGGAAGTCAGTTGCAGTTGGAGGCGGCCGAGTTCGCTGCCGAGAAGGCAGGGTTGAACGTGGTGGATGTCATCTCCGTTGCGTCCGAGCAGCCGTCGTACCGCTCCGAGGTGGCGAGGATCGCGGACTCGGACCCGGATGCCCTCCTCCTGTTCAGCCAGGCCGAGGACGGTGGGACGATCGTCAAGCAGACCGCCGAGGCAGGCTTGTCGCTCTTCATCGTCGGCACCACCGAATGGCTCGCCGATGCGTTCCCGAACGCGGCGACGGGCAACGCCATCGACCAGCACCAGGAAGTCTGGATCGCAGGGTTCACCAACGCCACGGGTCCCCAGTGGGACTTCTACTCGGAGGCGTGGACGAACTCCGAGTACGGACACTTCTCGGAGCCCGAGAACTCCTACACGATGCAGTACTACGACCTCATGAACGTGACGGCGCTGGCCATCGAGTTGGGTGGATCGACCAAGCAGTCGGATTGGGTGCCCGCGATGCGTGAGGTGGCCATGGCGCCCGGGACGAAGTGCTACACGTACCTCGAGTGCGTCGAGCTGATCCGAGCCGGCGAGGACATCGACTACACCGGGGTCACCGGCGACTTCGACTACACGGACACCGCCGTGGTGTCGGGTCTCTTCGGCATGTACGAGTGGACCGACGCTGAGACCTTGGTCTTGGTGGAGGCCCTGGACGGCAAGGCCATCCTGGATCTGACTCCGTAGCCGAACCGTTCCTGGTTCATCGAGAATCCGCCCCCGGCCGTGCCGGGGGCGGATTCTCTTCGTTGGGTCCGGGGGGTGCCACCTGCTCGTGAGGTGCGGTGAGCCCGGGGGCCGTGGCCGAGGAGGGCCACCCGCCTCGACACCACGTCGGGTGCGCCTGGACCCGAGAAGGGGGTCAGCCTTGTGCGGTGGCCGGGGTCGGGTGGTCGAGTCGCTCAGCGACACGGCGGAGGAGCGAGGCCGTGCGAGCGCGGAGGCGCGGGGTGCCGGAGGGGTGGGAGAGGCGACGCGTGTGGCCGAAGGGGGCGGGCGCGTAGAGGTCGGTGCCCATTGTGTCGACGAGTGCCTTCGCAAGCAAGGGGTCCATGATGTCGTCCTTCTGTATCGATAAAGTACTTGATCGATACAGTACCCGGGGACTACGGTGGTGTCAACTATGAAGGTGACCCTGCAGACCATCGCCGATGAGGTCGGCGTCTCTCGCACGACCGTCTCGAATGCCTTCTCGCGCCCGGACCAGCTCTCTGACGACCTTCGGGACCGGATCCTTCGGGCTGCCGTCCGGCTCGGGTACGCCGGTCCCGACCCCGCGGCGAGGATCCTGCGCAGGGGACGGGTGGGTGCGGTCGGGGTGGTGCTCACCGAATCCCTCTCGCACGCCTTTTCCGACCCGCACGCGGTGGGGTTCCTGGGTGGCCTCGCCGAGGTCGTCGAGCAGGCGGGCCTCGGCCTCCACCTCATCCCCAGTCCACCCGGGGCAGTGCTCGCCACGGGAGCACAGGACGCCGTCGTCGACGGCTTCTGCGTGTTCTCCCTCCCTTCTTCGCACCCGCTCGTGGAGGGGGTGCTCGCGAGGAGCCTCCCGGCGGTGTTCGTGGACAGCCCCGAGCCCGATGGCGTGGCATTCGTCGGGATCGACGACCGCCGCGCGACGGAGGACCTCGCGAGGCACGTGCTGGGGCTCGGCCACATGCGCATCGCCGTGCTCACCTTCCGGATCGCCGCCGACGACCGGAGTGGGGTGGTCGATGCACGGCGCCTCGAGGAGGTGGAGTACCTGACGACGAGTCGTCGCCTCGACGGCGTCCTCGAGACATCCCGGGGAGCCGGTGCCGTGGTCGCGGTGCATGAGCTCGCCCGGGGGACCCGCAGCGCGGCTCGAGCAGTGGCCAGGTCGATCCTCACCGGCCCGGACCGACCCACCGCGATCGTTTGCTTCTCGGATCGCATGGCCCTCGGTGTGCTCGACGTGGCCAGGGAACTCGGCCTGGAGGTGCCGGAAGATCTCAGTGTCTCCGGGTTCGACGACATCCCAGAAGCCATGTCGGAGGGGCTCACGACGGTGGCCCAGTCGGCAGGTGACAAGGGACAATCGGCTGGCAACCTGCTCATCACGGGCGAGGTGCGCCGTGTGACGCTGGCGCACCGCCTGGTGGTGCGCGCCACGACAGGGCCGCCTGCGCGCTCTGGGTGACACCCCGGCGGCGGCTGCGCAGCGGATCACGGGAAATCGGCGCGCACGGGGCCTGCGAAGGGCGCGAGAATGGGGCTGGCGGAGGCTGCGCATCCCCAGCGCCCCATGCCCGGTGGCGTGTTGCCCGTAGAGAGGAGGAGCGGCGTCATGGCGGTGCTCGTCGTCGGAACCCGAGACACCAGGTCCCTCGAATCGGACTACGTGGCCGCCCCCATAAGGGCGGCCGGGTGCAAGGCGACGCGCACGCGGACCTCCGAGGACGAGTGCCGGCGGATCAGTGCATTCCTCTCCGCCGACCTCAAGGTGATCGCCGTCCCGGTCGAGTTGCTCATCCCCCAACAGGGTGTCTCGGCGCTCGACGTGCCCGGGCAGCCGCTCCAGGAACCCGCCGCCGACCTCGCCCTCTTCCCCGCCGCGAGCAACGATCCAGAGTTCGTCGTAGCCACGCCGGCTGCGTCCGACGACGTGGTGGAGGTGTCGTAGTGAGTCGAGAGGATCTCGTCGCCCGGTTCCAGGACATGGTGCGACGGCGCGAGCCGATCATCGGTGGGGGAGCGGGGACGGGCCTCTCGGCCAAGTGGGAGGAGGCCGGGGGCATCGACCTCATCGTCATCTACAACTCGGGGCGGTACCGTATGGCAGGCCGTGGTTCGCTCGCCGGTCTCCTCGCCTACGGGAACGCCAACGAGATCGTCGTCGAGATGGCCCGGGAGGTGCTCCCCGTCGTGACTCGGACGCCGGTGCTGGCAGGTGTGAACGGCACCGACCCGTTCTACCTCCCGCGTCCGTTCATGCGCCGGCTCACCGAGCTGGGCTTCTCGGGAGTGCAGAACTTCCCGACGGTGGGCCTCATCGACGGCACCTTCCGACAGCATCTCGAGGAGACCGGGATGGGATACGCCCTCGAGGTCGAGATGATCGGGATCGCTCGCGACGAGGACCTCCTCACCACCCCGTATGTGTTCGGCGTCGACGACGCGATGGCGATGACCGAGGTTGGCGCCGACATCATTGTGTGTCACATGGGCCTCACCACCGGCGGGGGGATGGGGGCCGAGACCTCACGGACGCTCGATGACTCCGTCGCACTCGTCGATGCGTGGGCGGCCGCGGCGAGGACGGTCCGCGAGGACGTGATCGTGCTGTGTCACGGTGGGCCCATTGCCACGCCGGACGATGCCGCGTACGTGCTGGCGAACGCCCGGGGAGTACATGGCTTCTACGGGGCATCCAGCATTGAGCGGCTCCCGGTCGAGCGAGCGATCGCATCGCAGGTGGAGGCGTTCAAGGGCATAGGGCCGCGATGAGGAACGCGGCGGAGATGGTGCTCGACCCCTGTCGTTTGAGCAACTGGATGGGGGAATCGGTCCTGCGAGGTGCCGTGGTGGAGGGTCGGGAATCGACCCCAGATCGGCCCACCCTCTCCTCACGGCTTGTAGGGTCTGGCTTTATGACATATGATCGATTATCGATCTCCCGACCAGAATGCGAGTGAGAGTGAGAATGGCGAGAGCATTCCGACTCGAGAAGCGACAGTGGGGGCTGCGGCAGGCGCCGCCCGCCCATTCCACCAACAGGCTGCATCCGTTGTGTCCCAGAGCCGGGTCGGGTAGCTGATGGACATCATCGGCCAAGCCCTGGTCATCGGCCTCACCGAGCACGCCCCACTCGTCCTGGCTGCAATGGGGTTCGCCTTGCTGTACCGCCTGACTGGCCTCATCAACGTCGCCTACTCCGAGACGGTCACCCTGGGCGCCTACATGGGGATGTGGCTCAACACCACCTTCGGGTTTGGCTTCTACAGCGTCCTCCTCCCCGCTGGCCTTCTCGCAGGTCTTATCAGCGTCGGCACGTACTTCGCGTTGTTCCGGCCGGCAAAGAACCGGGACGTGGGCGCGCTCGAGATGATCATCATGTCGTTCGGGCTCTCGATCTTCCTGCGGCACGGCCTGCAGTTCGTGTTCGGGTACCCGGTGCGATTCTTCGATGTCCCGTCGCCGCACGTGGTGAGGGTGCTCGGGGTGGGCGTCTCGTCGTTCCGCCTTCTGGCGTTGGCGAGCGTGCTTGCCCTGGCAGTGCTCCTCTACTGGTTCATCCAGAAGTCGAACTACGGACTCCAGATCAGGGCATTGGCCAGCGACGAGAACCTTGCCCAGGTGAGCGGCATCAGGCCACTCGCGGTCACCGTCCTCATCTGGTTCATCGCGGGTGTTGCGGGCGGGCTCGCAGGTGCCTTCTACGGCGTCGCAACCTCCGTCGCCCCGCTCCTCGGCTGGCGCCAGTTCTTGTTCATCCTGCTCGTCGTGCTTGTCGGAGGGCGGAAGAACATCGGAGGGGTCATCATCGTGGGCCTTGTCACCGGCGTGGCGCTCGCCGGCATGTCCCTCGAGTTCGGACAGGTCCTCTACGCGCAGCTCGCGCTCATCCTCGCCTTCATGGTCATCCTCAAGGTGCGGGGCAGGCAGCTCACCGGGGAAGGGAAGGTCTAGCCATGAATCTCGACTGGCTCGACACGTTCCTCATCTCAGGCCTGTTCTTCGTGGCCATGGTGATCGGGCTCGCCCTCCTGCTCCACCTCCAGCTCGGCCTCGCCCGGATCGCCAACTTCGGCGTTGTGGGATTCTGGGGCCTCGGCATGTACGCCTTCGGCGTGATGTTCGTGAAGGTCGACTGGCCGTTCGGTGACGGTTGGGCCTTTGTGGTCTCGGCTCTCTTCGGCATGGTTGTGGCGGGGGTCGCAGGGCTGCTCATCGGTTGGCTCATCGCGGACCTCGACGACGACGGGATGCTCGTGGGGACCCTCGGGTTTGCCACCGTGGTGTGGATCCTCGCCACGACCGAGCAGGATCTCACCGGCGGTGCGCTCGGACTGGGTGGTCTCAAGTTCCCCTACGACGTAGGACCGACCAAGTCGAACGAGGCGCTGTGGATGGCCATCATGTTCGTGGTCGTCACGGTGATCTTCCTCTATGTGCGCCAGGTCCACCGCTCGCCCTACGGCCGCCTGCTCGTGGCCATCGGCGACAATGAGCCCCTCGCTCGGAGCCTCGGGAAGGCCACGTTCCGCACCAAGCTGTGGCTCTTCGGCGTGGGCTCGGCAGGTATGGGCCTCCTCGGTGCCATGTACGGGGTGATGGAGCGCTTCCTCGAGACGACGAGCATCGGGATCGACATCACGCTGGCGGCGATGGTGTCCCTCGTCCTCGGTGGCACGGCACGGGTCTGGGGACCGGTGGTCGGAACGATCCTCGCAATCGGGTTCTTCGACATCATCCTCCAGTCCTACATCCCCCTCCCGCGCGAGTGG
The DNA here is from genome assembly GCA_964600365.1 of uncultured Acidimicrobiia bacterium. GTDB lineage: Bacteria > Actinomycetota > Acidimicrobiia > Spongiisociales > JAENVV01. The sequence continues at coordinate 1,918 of CAZRJG010000037.1, read as the reverse complement.
TACACGCAGGCGATCCCGGTGCTGCGCGAGGCGATCTTCGGCCTGGTCCTCATCCTCGTGCTCCTGTTCCGCCCCCTCGGCGTGCTCGGAGACATGCGAAGGGACAAGTTGATCCGGAGGATGCACGGTGAGTGAACACGCACAGGAGGTCACGATGACGCGTCCGCGTGTCCACATCGAGGGCGCGGTCAAGAGCTTCGCCGGACGCGTGGTGGTCGACATCGCCGACCTCACGCTCGGCGCGCACGCGGTGGAGGGCCTCATCGGTCCCAATGGGGCCGGGAAGACGACCCTCATGCGGATGATCATGCACTCGACCCCCCTCGACCAAGGGACCATCGCACTGCTCTCGGGCACCGGGGACGAGAGACTCGTCCTCTCCGACATGTCCACCCACCTGATGGCCCGCAATGGAGTCGTGAAGAGCAACCAGGTGATCATGGACTTCGAGCAACTGACGATCCTCGATTCGCTGCTCCTCGCCGTGGCCTCCGCCTCGGACGAGGGAGCCGCTGACATCTATCGCGAGGATGCGCTGTACGAGGAGCGGATCGAGGAGATCCGCTGGTACCTGGAGCAGTTCCCCTTCGAGGACCCGTACGGATTCGCCAGGTCGGCGGGGGAGAAGAAGCTGCTCGACATCCTCCGGTGCCTCCTCCTGAAGCCGAAGGTGCTGCTCCTGGACGAACCGGCGGCTGGCCTCCCTGAGCACATCGCAGAGCAGGTGATGGCCCTGGTGCGGGAGAAGGCCGTGTCGGAGGGGATGTCGGTGGTGATCGTCGAGCACGACCTCCACCTCATCTGGAACCTCAGCGACTACGTGCACTTCATGGCCGAGGGGAGCGTCATCCTTCAGGGTGACCCGGGCACGGTGCGAGAGCACGAGATGGTCGTGGAGAAGTACCTCGGGAGTGGTCATGTTTGAGGCGAAGACGATCAGCAGCGGATACCACGGCGTCACCGTGGTGAAGGGGATCGACCTCACGGTCGAGCACGAGATCTTCGCGGTGCTCGGTGCGAACGGTGCCGGCAAGACCACCCTCCTCGCCACCATGGCCCGGCTCGTCCCGCTGATGGGTGGGGAGTTGTGGTTCGACGGTGTCGACGTCACGGAGTCCTCCCCCTGGCAGACGGCCGCGGCGGGACTCGGCTACGTCCCCCAGGAGCAGGGGGTCTTCCCCGAGCTCACGGTGATGGAGAACCTGCTCGTCGGTGCAATGATCGGTACCCGTCAGCGCGATGAGCGCCTCGAGGAGGTCATCGCGCTCTTCCCCGACCTGGGTGAGCGCAAGGACCAGCGCGCGGGCACCCTCAGCGGGGGGGAGTCCCGAATGGTGGCGTGTGGCCGGGCGCTCATGCAGGACCCCAAGATGCTCCTCCTCGACGAGCCGACCGCTGGCCTCTCGCCCCTCTACGTCGACCTGTTCTTCGAGAAGATCAAGGAGATCCACGAGACGAGGAACGTCAGCATCATCCTCGCGGAGCAGAACGCCGCCAAGGCGCTCGAAGTCGCCGATCGGGTGATGGTGCTGAACCTTGGTGAGGCGTCGGAGGTGCTCGATGCCGCCGCCCTCACGACCGACCAACTGAAGGAGGGGTACCGAATCTGAGTTGCGCCCTGACCGACCACTTGACGGAGGAATACCCGGACTACCGGAGGAACACATGCTGAGATATATCAAGAAAGTCATGCCACTCGCCGCCATCCTTATGGCGTTCGCGCTTGTGGCTGCGGCGTGTGGGGGCGGCACCGCCTCCACGACAGAGGCCCCGGCGGCCCCGGATGCCACCGAGGCTCCGGATGCCACCGAGGCTCCGGATGCCACCGAGGCTCCGGATGCCACCGACGCCCCCATGGACATGTCACCGGTGGTGGTGTGTGAGCTCGCCTACTACACGGGTGAGTTCGCGGCCTATG
>CAZRJG010000036.1:0-20869 GCA_964600365.1 uncultured Acidimicrobiia bacterium | reverse complement strand
TGAGGCGCCTATTCGTGTTCATGTAGTCGATCATCGAAGCGAGGGTCGTCGTCTTGCCCGACCCGGTCGGACCGGTGACCACTACGAGGCCACGCGGCTCGTGCGCGAGCTTCTCGAGGATCTTGGGGAGCCCCAACTCACCGAATGTCTTCGACACCGGGAGCACACGCCGGAGCACGAGGGCCACCGAGCCACGCTGGCGATATGCATTCACGCGGAACCTGCCGAGGCCCGACTTCCCATAGGCAAAGTCGGCCTCACCGGTGTTGCGGAACTCCACCGCAGCACGCTGGGTGAAGATCGCCTGGGCGTAGGACTCGGCATCCTCAGGGGAGAGCGCCGGCAGGGTCGTGTGATGGAGGTCTCCATCGACGCGCATGACCGGGGGCGAGCCCGCCTTGAGGTGGAGGTCGGACGCCTCCACCTGGATCATCTTCTTCAGCAGTTCGTCGAGTGGCACCGACATGGGAACACCATCACGGGGTCGTGGATCTCGAAAGGAGCATCGGCGCCATCCGACACGCCTTGAGGGAATCTCGTCGGGGGCCCGAAGCCGTCCGGACCCTACACTCGCACACATGCGCTGCCCGTCCCACCCATGCGGCTGACGGGAACCTGGCCGGGTGCGATCACCCTTCGACAGGGCTGGGGCCTCGCTCGGGCCCGGCCCTGGAACGACGAACTCCCGGCGGCATCCCTCCGACTCGAACGAGGCCCGAGCGACTTCGTCCGCGCCGCGGCCACCGATGTGCTCGCACTCGGGGTCGAGTGGGTGGGGTCACCACCCGTCGATCGGTCCAGCGGGAACGTCTGGGAACGGTCGGGGTTCGAGCCGTTCCTCACCCTCGACCTCCACCGCCGGAACCTCGACAGCCCCGTGCCCGATCCCGGGATCACCGTAACCGAGGCACCGTCGGCTGACCTCCGCGACATCACCCCCCTCGATGACGAGTCCTTCGAGGGGGTGTGGCGACTCGGGTCCCTCGGGCTCGCCGAAGCCCTCGTGGCCACACCCCGGTCGGCCCTCCTCGTCCACTCCGTCGAGGGGTCCCCCGTCGGATTCGCCATCGTCGGATATGGGAATCGTGCGGGGTATCTCCAGCGGATCGCGGTCGGAGGCGAGTACCGCGGCGCGGGAATCGGCCGCGGCCTGCTCCGGGCGAGTCTCCAATGGTGCCTCCGACGAGGAGCCAGCGCGGTGCTGCTCAACACGCGCCCGGGCAACAAGGCGGCTGCACGCCTCTACGCCTCGGAGGGCTTCACCATGCACCCCGACGCACTTCGCGTGCTCAGGATGCGAGCCTGATGCCGCCCCGCCTCCCCGATCGCTACTCCCTCGAGGTGCGGATCGGTCGCGACGGTGACGTGGAGGAGTGGCTCGCCACCGACACCGAGCTCGACCGACCGTGCCTCGTGCGGGTCCTCGGACCGGAGAGCACCAAGAACCGACGCGGGGAGTTCCTCGATGCCGTACGGGCGGCGGCCGGTGTATCCCACCTCCACCTCGCAGATGTCTATGAGGCAGGCGAACTCGAAGACGGCGCCTTCTCGGTGGGTGAGTGGCCGGGGGGAATCCGTCTCTCCGACCGCGAGTCGGCGGACCTCGTCCTCGACCCCTCGACCTTCCTCCCGAATGCCGAGGGCCTCGCTCGCGCCCTTGCCGCACTCCACGAACGGGGCGAGGTTCATGGCGCCCTCGACGCCTCCGCCGTGTTCTTCCCCACCGCTCGACCGGCAAAGCTGGGTGCACTCGGACGCCACAAGCGGTGGTCCAGCCCCGAAGGGGACACGACCGCACTCGCCTCAGTCCTCGAAGAAGCCCTCACGGGCCAGCCAGCGGGGACCTATCCCCCCTCCCAGGTCATCGACGGCCTCTCGCCGGCGCTCGACGCGGCGCTCCAGTCCTCCCGGCTCGGTCGCACGAACGCGAACGGCCTCGCCGAACTCATCGCATCAGTCCCCGTCGCCCAGCCACGCCCCCGTCAGCCCGGCCCGAGCCGCCGCTGGCTCGGCCTCGCCCTGGGCCTCCTCGTCGTCGCCGTCGCCCTCATCCTCCTGGGCAGCAGCCTCCGTCCCGGCCCCGTCGCGGTTCCCGGGGAGGCAGCGACCCCCGGGGGCATCACCGAACGGACCACCACCACCACGACCTCGATCCCCGGCGCCATCGACCTCCCGGCGCCCCGCATCGAGTCCATCGAGGCATTCGACCCCCTCGGCGACGGCGAGGAACGAGACGGTGACCTCCCCAACCTCATCGACGGCGATCCCGCCACGACGTGGAGGACCGAGTCGTACTTCGACCCGCTCCCGCTCATCAAGGCGGGGGTCGGCGTCCAGGTCCGCGCCACGGGATCCCCCTCGCGCATGGTGCTGTCGGGGGTGACGCCGGGGACGGAACTCGAAATCCGATGGACGAACGAGTTCGCCCGCTCGGTGGATGGATGGGAGCTCGTCGCGACCGCCAGGGCGGCCACCTCTGAACTCAGCATCGACCTTCCGGTCCGCTCCGATGGCATCTGGCTCGTGTGGCTCGTGCAGCTCCCGGTCGACGAGGACCGCTACCGCACCGAACTCGCGGAGATCGCACTGGAGTAGTCAATCGCCCGAGGCCCGGATCCCCCTAGCCTTCCGTCCGTGGAGGAACAGGAGCTCATCGAGGCGGCCAAGGGGGGCGACCGCCGCGCCTTCGAAGCCCTCATCCGGCTCCACGAGGATCGCGTGTTCGCCATCTGCTCGGGCGTGATCAGGAACCGGGACCTTGCGCTCGAAGCCACCCAGGAGACGTTCATCACGCTCTATCGGAAGCTCGACCGCTTCGATGGCCGAGCGGCGTTCTCCACCTGGCTCTATCGGGTCACGACGAACACCTGCTACGACGTGTTGCGGAAGGCCAAGCGGAACCTGGCTGACCGCCTTCCCAAGCACCATGATCCCGTCGATCGCACCGCGCAGGACGGATTCGAGGCAGCGGAGCTCCGCCCCGACCTCCGTGATGCACTCGCCTCCATTTCCGAGGAGTTCCGCGCCGCAGTGGTACTGAGCGACCTGGAAGGACTGCCCCTGGCCGAGGTCGCAGCGATCCTCGACGTGCCCACGGGTACCGTGAAGTCGCGGGTGTTCCGCGGTCGCAGGCTCCTCGCCGAAGCCCTCGGGAACCAATCCAACCTCTCCGAGCGTCCCACCCAATGATGTCCGACCTCACGCCCGAGCAGATCGAACTCCTCCTCGCCGTCTCCGACGGATCACTCGAGGGGGAGGACCTCGCGCGTGCTCGCTCCGAGATCGCAACCGACCCGGTCCTCGCCGAGGAACTTCGGCTCCAGGAGGTCGCCCGTGCCCATCTCGCCACCGAGCGAGTGGCTCCAATGGCCGACTTCGAAGCAGCCCGCGTGCGCCGTGCCGTCCTCGACGAAGTCCTTCCCCAGAAGCCTGCCCCTACGCCATGGTTCGCACGACTCGTCCCTGCCGCAGCCGTGCTCGTCCTTGTCGCGGCTGGCATCGGCTTCGTCGGGAATCTCACCGGCCAGGACGCCGCCGACCTTGCGACCGACGAAGTCGCCGCCATCACCCCCTCGGATAAGGAGGACGCAGCAGCAACGAACGCACGAGATGGCGACGCGACCACGGCCGAGGCGCCGGAAATGGGCCTCCCCCCGGCCGACGACGCCCTCGAGGACGGTGGGATCGCAGGGAGTGATGTCGCCGCGGCCTTGCCCGCAGCGCTGCCCCTTGCTGAGCTCGGAGCGTTGAGCGAGGGACCCCTTCCAGATGACGTGCTCGAGGAGATGCGCGCCGTCGTCGGTGGAACACCCGTGCCCTTCTCCATGGTGGCGGAGAACTGCGACGGCGTGACATGGCAGGACGTGAACCACACCGAGGTCACAGCCGCCGCGAGCGCCACCCTCGACGGCCTCGAGGTGCTGGTCGTAGAACTCCCCGACGCAACGGTCCTCGTGGTGGATCGGGTCGCCTGCGAGGTCGTCTCCACGCGGTGACGGGCGGCCGGAACCACCATCCCCATCGCCGCTAGCCTCCCTGCAATGGACCGTCTCTTCGCGACGATCGTCGACCAACTCGAATCGCTCGCGGGCCGGGTGCGGGAGATGACGATCGATCGAGCACGGTCCTCGCTCACCTCCTTCTCGATCGGAATCTCCGCAGCGACGCTCGCCGTCTTCGCGGTGGTCGTTTTCGTGAAGGGACTCTTCCGGCTGCTCGCAGTCGTCACCACCGAGGCAGGGGCGTACGGGATCTTCGGTGGAATCTTCATCGTCGGCGCCGCGTTCATATGGGCGAAGCGCAACGAGACGCCCTGACATCGCACTGGAGATCACCGTGTCCGAGAAGGTCATCATCATCGGTTCTGGCCCTGCCGGCCTCACTGCGGCCCTGTATGCCGCCCGGGCCGACCTCGACCCCCTCGTGTTCGAGGGGTCGCAGGCGGGTGGCCAACTCATGATCACGACCGACGTGGAGAACTACCCGGGGTTCCCCGACGGCATCATGGGCCCCGACCTCATGCAGAACTTCCGCAAGCAGGCGGAGCGGTTCGGGGCGCGGCTCCACACCGTGGACGTGACCGAGGTGGACCTTTCTTCGAAGCCGTTCGTGGTGAAGGCCGCTGGTGACACGTTCGAGGCGGACTCGATCATCATCTCGACGGGCGCGTCGGCGAAGTGGCTGCGCGTGCCCGGTGAGGACAAGCTCATGGGCCGGGGGGTGTCGGCGTGTGCAACCTGCGACGGGTTCTTCTTCCGCGATCGTCATGTCGTGGTGGTTGGCGGTGGGGACACCGCGATGGAAGAGGCCGACTTCTTGACGAAGTTCGCCTCGAAGGTCACGATCGTGCATCGGCGCGACGAGTTCCGCGCCTCGGCGATCATGGCTGAGCGCTCCCTCGCGAACCCGAAGATCGAGGTGCGCTGGAACGCGACCATCGAGGAAATCCTCGGCGAGGACGCAGTGACGGGCGTCACCATCAAGGACACCGTGACCGGGGTGACCAGCCAGATGGACGCCGACGGCGTGTTCATGGCAATCGGCCACCACCCCAACACCGAGTTGTTCGCCGGCCAACTGGAACTCGACGAGACGGGATACATCGTCCTCACGGGGGACGGGTCCACTGCAACGTCGGTCAAGGGCGTCTTCGCCGCCGGTGACGTAGCTGACACCGTGTATCGGCAGGCCGTCACCGCCGCGGGCAGCGGCTGCAAGGCAGCCATCGACGCGGAGCGGTGGCTCGCACACTGACCGTCCCATCGGCAACCGGCGGGCGGGAATACACTCGGGCACCCGCCGTTGCACCTCACACACCGACAGAAGGAATTCCCATGGCCAGCACGAAGATCACCGATGCCGATTTCGAGTCGGCAATCGCATCCGACACGCCCGTCCTCGTGGACTTCTGGGCTGAATGGTGCGGTCCCTGCAAGGCGATCGAGCCCGTGCTGGAGCAGATCGGCGACGAGTACTCCGACAAGATCAGCATCGCCAAGCTGAACATCGACGAGAACCCCCAATCCCCCGCCTCCTACGGCGTCATGAGCATCCCCACGATGATCGTCTTCCAGGGCGGCGAGGTGAAGAAGCGCATCGTCGGCGCACGCCCCAAGGCCGCCATGGTGAATGAACTCCAAGAGTTCCTCGGGTAGGCAACGACCACCCCGACCCCTCTCGTGGCCCCGTCCTGAGGACGGGGCCACGTCGCGTCGGAGGGGACATGTGGTGTAGCGGGATACCATCGATTGCATGCGGTTCGAAGTCGGTGCCTCTGGAGAGGCCGTACGCGACATCCAGGATCGCCTCCAGGCGCTCGATCACTCCGTCGAAGGGGACGCACACGGCGAGTTCGGTCCCGGCACCCGTGAGGCCGTGCGCGCCTTCCAGAAGGCCGCCGGACTGGACCCTGATGGCGCCGTCAACGACGGCACCTGGCGCATACTCGTCGAGGCAGGCCACCGACTCGGTGACCGGGTCCTGTACCACCGCCGACCCATGATGCGGGGTGGGGATGTCGCGGACCTCCAGCGACTCCTCAACGGGCTTGGGTTCGATGCCGACAAGCCCGACGGGATCTTCGGACCCCTCACCGCCCGCGCCGTGCTCGAGTTCCAGGCGAACCGAGGCCTCGGAGAGGACGGCATCGCCGGGCCACGTGTTGTCGAGGAGCTTCTCGCCGTACAGCGAGCGGCAGTCCGGGTCGGAAAGGAGACTGTCCGTGAGCGGGAGTGGCTCCGCCACCTTCCCTCCACCATGGTCTCCTCCCGGGTCTGCTTCGACGCCGCGTGCCGAACGGAAGTCGAGACCGAGCAGACTTGGACTGCTGCTTCGGCAGGCGTGCAGCGGGTTCGGGAGTTGGGAGGCGTCGCCCTCCTCAGCCGATCGGCGAGCGTCCCCTCACCCGAGGAGGTACGAAGCCGACGGGCAAACCGCCTGGGGAGCGATCTCGTGCTCGGCTTCCAGCTCCCGGGCGCAGATCGGCCGGGAGTCTTCTACTTCGACTCGGGGCGGTCCCGATCAGCCGCAGGGGAAGCCCTCGCCAGTTTCATCACTGTGACAACTGGTCTTCCGGAAGGTGGCCGTTCGTTGCCCATCCTGCGGGGGACACGGGCACCGGCCGTCATCGTGAGCGCACCTCGCATGGACGCTGACCTCGCGCAGGCGGTGGTGAAGGGGACGACCGAATTCTTCCGGTCGATCGCGGCTGAGATGCGCGACCCGGTCGCGGGGCGCTAGAGGTCGTAGACGATCCGCGAGAGCTTTTCGAGGTCATCAAGGCTCGAGTAGGAGATCACCACGCGACCCTTGTCGCCCCGATGGGTGATCTTGACCCTCGTCCCGAGTTTCTCCGCGAGACGCTCTTCGAGCGCCTGGAGGGCAGGCGGACGCAATTCGGTCACCCTCGTTGCCACCGGGATCTCCGGGTTCTCCTTCCGTGCCCGTACGGCGTCCTCCACCTGACGCACCGACCACCCCTCAGCCGCCGCGCGCGTGGCGACGTGCTCGAGATAGGCAGCATCCTCAAGCCCGAGGAGCGCACGCGCGTGGCCAGCCGACAGAGATCCGTCATCAACCAATCTCTGGACGGCAGGAGGGAGACCGAGGAGCCGGAGGCTGTTGGAGATTGCTGCCCGGCTCTTGCCGACCCGCTCCCCCACCTCAGCATGCGTCAACTCAAACCGCTCCACCAACTCCCGATAGGCAGCAGCCTCCTCCAGGGGTCGGAGGTCCTCTCGTTGCACATTCTCGATCAGCGCCTCGCTGAGGAGCGCGGAGTCCTCATCGGTCGCACGAACGACTGCTGGGACCTTGGACAACCCCGCAAGGCGCGCCGCCCGGAGCCGGCGTTCGCCGGCGATGAGGTGGTAGCCCTCATCGGTCGCGTGCACCACGATGGGCTGGAGCACACCGACCTCGCGAATGGACGCGGCGAGCGCCTCCAACTCATCCTCGTTGAAGGTACGACGGGGCTGTTCAGGGTTCGGGGCGACCTCGTCCACAGGGAGGTCGATCAATCGAGGTGCGTCATCCACTGGGATGAGCGCCTCGAGCCCCTTCCCGAGACCGCTCCTACGCTTCTGCTGCGTCACTCCGCACCTCCTCCGTGCCTGCCAAGGTATTCCTCACCGAGGTACCGGTACGCGATCGCTCCCCGACTCATCGGATCGAATGCTTCGATCGGCTCCCCATAGGAAGGCGCCTCTGAGAGGCGGACTGACCGCGGAATCACCGTCGAGTAGGTGGCGTCACCGAAGAACTCCCGCACCTGGCTTGCGACGTCGGCGGAGAGGTTCGTGCGGCCGTCGAACATCGTGAGGACCACACCACCGATCTCCAATTCCTTGTTGAGCGACGCCTGCACGAGCGAAATATTCTGGAGGAGTTGGCTCACGCCCTCCAACGCGTAGTACTCGCATTGGATGGGAATGATCACTTCCTTGGCCGCAGAGAAGGCATTGATGGTGAGCAACCCGAGAGATGGGGGACAGTCGATCACCACGTCGTCATACTCATCATCGACCTCGGCGAGGGCGTCGCGAAGGCGTGTCTCGCGGCTCATGACACTCACCAACTCGATCTCCGCGGCCGCGAGCCCGATGGATGCCGGCGCGACGAAGAGCCCGCCGACACTGCTTGGTTCGGTGATGTCGTCGATCGGCACCCCTCGGAGCAGCACGTCATACGTGGACGCTTCGAGCTCCGCACGGTTGATGCCGAGGCCGGAGGTTGCGTTCCCCTGTGGATCGAGGTCCACGAGGAGGACGCGGCGGCCGCGGAGGGCAAGGGAGGCGGAGAGGTTGATCGCCGTGGTGGTCTTCCCGACCCCTCCTTTTTGATTCGAGATGGCCGAGATGACGGGCATTACCGCATGATATGGAGCCACCGGCCGGGGTCAAGGATCGACGAGCCAGGAAACCGCGCGAGACCAGCGAACTCATCAACGGGATCGAGGCCCACTCCCACTACCGCGGCACCGCCAGGGGTGCGCAGGGCCTCGAGCACGGGGATGGCGTCAGTGACCGGAAGCGACGCCCGCATGACGACGAAGTCGGCTGGCTCGAGCCCTGCGTGGAGGAAGTCCGTCTCGATCACCGTCACATTGTCGGCCCCACACACCCGCGCGGCTCGGCGCGCAAGGCGGACCCGCCGACCCGACCGGTCCACGAGCGCCACCTCGGCATCGGGGTGAAGCAGCGCGAGTGGCATCCCGGGCAGCCCGACCCCGCTTCCAAGGTCGAGAATGTGCCGGGGACGCTGGGAACCCACAGAGAACATGAGGGAATCGAGGATATGGCGCTCCCAGAGGTGATCGAGCTCCTGTGGGCCGATCGCTCCCGCCGCGGCGCCTTCCTCTGCGAGCCACCCTGCGAATCGAGTGAGCCCCTCGAACAGACCATCGGATGCGGCCACCCCTACCCAATCGAGCACCTCGGCGAGCTGAGCCTGTTTCACGTGGAACATCGTACGGCACCGCGACGTGTGTTCCACGTGAAACGGCCCCGGATCACTCCGGGGCCGTTTCCGCACGAGGTGCTCGTTCGCACTACTCCGATTCGTCGTCCGAAGGTCCTGCCTCCGAGGCGATCACGACCGACCGGCGAGGCTCTTGGCCCTCCGAATACGAACGAACTCCGTCGATCGCGGCGATCGCATCGTGGACCACCTTCCGATCGGCGGCATTCATAGGCTCCAGCATGACCTCTGCGCCGTCCTCGACGACTGACTCGGCAAGCCGGGCGGCATAGATGCCGAGCGCCTCACGACGGCGAGCGCCGTAGCCGGCGATGTCCACCGTCACCCGTGCAGGACGAGAGAACGAGCGCTGGAGGACCGTGCGCGCCAACTCTTGCACACTCCGGATGAGGCTTCCCTTGGGGCCCACGAGCACCTCGGTCTGATCGCCGAGGACCTCCGCCTTGATGATGCCGTCGTCCAGCGTGCTCCGGACCTCGCCCTCGAGTCCGAGCGACTCGATCAGGCCTGCGAGAAACGCCTCGACGGCCTGCTGCTGCTCAGCGGTGTCATCCCGCTGCGGTTCCTGCTGTTCTTCCTTCACAGGCTTCTCCTTCTGCTTCGGGCTCCCACCCGAGCGCTCTCCACCACCTCGGCGGTTCCCTCCGCCCTTGTTGGATGGCTTCTCCGAGCGTCGGCCCTGTTGCTGGCCGCCTCCCGACGATTGCTCCTGGCCGCCGCCCTTGCCTCCCCGACGGCGACGGCGACGCTTGCGTTGCTTCCGGGTCACCCGCACCACGGCGGGCTTGGCCCCCAATCCGAAGAACGCACCCGTGGAACCCTCCTCGAGGACCTCCACGTGGGCCTGATCGGCCGAATCGATGATTCCTGCCTCGATCGCGGCGCCGATGGCGTCCTTCGTGGCCTGCTCCACCGAGCCCTTGGGGTTGACCCCCTCGACATACTCCTGCAGCTCGTCCATCTTCACCTTCTCCTGCGACGCTTCTTCTTCTTCGCCGACCCCTGGGGCTTCTTCGGCGGAGCCTTGGGCTCCGGAGTCTCCCCTTCGGCCACCTGCACCTGCTCCTTCCGCTCCTTCTTGGCGGAGGCCGCAGGCATCGGCGTTTCTTCATCCATACGGTTGATGATGATCTGTTGTCCGAGTCGAACGACGCTCGAGGCCGCCCAGTACACAGTGAGCCCGGCGACGAAGTTCCAAGCGAAGACGCCGAACATCACGGGCATGATCTTCGTGATCGTCTGCATCTGCTGGGCCTGGGGATTGTCGCTCTGGCCGGCGCTGTTGTAGCGCTGGAGGACCTGCTGCTGGAAGAACTGCAGTCCCACCATGGCAAGGATGAGGAAGAGATAGGGCAGGATCAGGAGCCCGAACCCCTCGGACGTCCACAACTCCGAAGGCGTGAGCGTCATGTCCATGAACAGGAACCGCGCGGAATGCTCATTGAGCGCCTGGCCGAGGGCCGAATCCGCCGGGGCAGCGAACAAGGGGTCCGTTGCATTCCCCAGGTCCCTGAGCACCCGGAAGAGGGCCCACCAGATCGGCAACTGGACGAGCATCGGCAGGAGGCACCCACCCGGACTTGCACCGGCTTCACGCTGGAGCTTCACCATCTCCTGCTGGAGCGTCGGCTGATCGTCCTTGTGCTTCTCCTGGAGTTTCTTGATCTCCGGGCCGATCTTCTGGAACGCCTTCGTCGCCCGCGCCTGCTTGAGGACGAGCGGGAACAACAGCGTGTTGATGATGATCGTGAGGACGATGATCCCGAACCCCAGGTTCGGCACCACCTCGTAGAGCCATACCAAAAGGGCGAGGATCGGGTCACCGATCGCTTTGATGATGGAATTCATCGCTTCTCCGGTACGGGGTCATAGCCACCATCGTGGAGGGGGTGGCACTTGGAGAGTCGAACAACGGCCATCCAACCCCCCTTGAAGAATCCATGGCGATCGATCGCCTCGATTGCGTACTGCGAGCACGTGGGCTGAAACCGACAGTTCACCCCCATGCGAGGGGAGATGAGGCGCTGGTAGCTCCGAATCATCACAGTGGTGAAATTGGTGAGGGGAGACCGGAGGCGGGATAGGGTCTCAGGCATCGATCACCACCTCCTTCTGGAAGGCCGACGCGAGCCACCCGACGAGTGTGGGGAACGGTGCAGTGGTCACCCCTGGCCCCGCGAGGACGGCGATGTGCTCATGGTTCGGGAGTTCGACGGAGCGGAGTGCGGCGCGGACACGTCGCTTCGCACGGTTGCGGGCTACCGCATTGCCCACGGACTTCCCAGCGACGACGGCGACCTTCGTTTCATCCTCGACCGGGGCGCGCACCACCGTGAGGGACCCGATGCGGAGTCGTCGGCCGTGCCGAAAGAGGGCGTCGAAGTCCCTCCGTTTCACGAGAGAGGGGGACGCGCCAGAGATCAAGGAACTCAGGCGCTGATGCGGTCGCGGCCCTTGAGGCGACGACGCTTCATGAGGTTGCGGCCGGCACGCGTACGCTGGCGGGCCCGAAAGCCCATCTTGCGCTTGCGGCGCCGGTTGTTTGGTTGGTAGGTGCGCTTCATGACGTTTCAGCTCTCTGATGGGGAGAAGAAGGAGGACGCAACGGGGCACGACCCAAGCGGGTCGGATGGTGCGAGGATACGGGTGGGCGGTCCCTTGTGCAAAGGCGCCGGCCCACAATCTCCACATCGCGAAAACCTCGCGGCACCACGCGAAAACTGGGTTCCCGGTACCTCTGCTCCCATCGGGGCCGATCTGCACCCTGAAAACCTGCCCTGAGCGGGCGAAACCGGGGAACCGACCTTGCTTCGCGCACCGATTTTCCCGATCTTGTCGGCCTCCACCCCGTCCATATACTCGCCGGAGGCCGACTTCCCCCAGGGAGGCCACCGCGACGTGGTGCGGGCCCATATCTGTCCACATGTGTGGACTTTGTTGTGGACAACCGCGTATCGAGGAGGATGGAGGACGCGTGACAACGGTCGGTGAAACCAGGGTCAGCAATTGGGAGAGCTTTCGCCGCACGTTGCGGCAATCGCTGCCCGATGGCGCGTGGGATAGGTGGTTCGAGACCCTCGAACACGATGAGGCCAACGAGGAGCTTCGGCTTCGGACGACGAGCGATCTCCACACACGGCGCCTTCGTGATCGCTACCTCCCGTTGATAGAACAGGCGGCCTCGAGGGTCTACGGGGACCTCGAGATCAGCATCGAGACCTCCGAGCGACCCCAACTCGACCTCGCAGAACCGGCTCGTGTCACCCAGGTCGTGCAGCCGCAGTCCGTCTCGGCCCCGACCCCGACGCCCTCGCTCATGGCTCGCTACTCGTTCGAGAACTTCGTCGTGGGCAGCTCAAACCGCTTCGCCCACGCCGCAGCCCAGGCCGTCGCCGAGCAGCCCGGTGAGCACTACAACCCCCTCTTCATCCATGGAGGCGCCGGCCTTGGGAAGACCCACCTCCTCCATGCGGTCGGCCACCTCGCCCACGAGTTGAATCCCCATCGGGTGATCCGATACGTGACTTCGGAGAACTTCCTCAACGACTTCATCGACTCCATCCGCGAGCGCAGGGTGGATGGCTTCAAGGCCCGGTATAGGACGATCGACATCCTCCTGCTCGACGACGTGCAGTTCCTCGAGGGAAAGGAGAACATCCTCGAGGAGTTCTTCCACACCTTCAACACCCTGTATGAGTCCGGCAAGCAGATGGTGATCAGTTCCGATCGCCACCCCCGCAACCTGGCTTCCCTCGAGGATCGCCTGCGGAGTCGGTTCGAGTGGGGCCTCCTCACAGACATCCAGGCACCCGACGTGGAGACGCGCATCGCCATCCTCGAGAAGAACGCCCGCCAAGCACCGGTTCCCGTCCCCGCCGATGTCCTCCACTACATCGCCTCGAGTGTCTCCGAGAACATCAGGGAGCTCGAAGGGGCCCTCACGCGGGTGACTGCCGACGCCCGGCTCAACAACCGTCATGTGTCACTCGCACGCACCCAGGAACTCCTCGCGGACATCGCGTGCCGCAACCGAGTCCTCGACGGGCCCGGGATCATCGCCGTCGTGTCCGAGAACTTCGGGTTCCACCCCGACGACATGACATCGCCTGGCCGTGCCCAACCACTCGCTACCGCACGTCAGATCGCCATGTACCTCTGCAGGGAGTACACCGACGACTCCCTCGTGCAGATTGGAAGGCACTTCAGCCGTGACCACAGCACGATCGTCCACGGCATCGACCGTGTGAAACAGCTCATCCAGAACGATCGATCGGTGCTCGAAAAAGTCAACGAGTTGTCCCAACGGCTCAGGACATCACCATGACAATCCACAAGGCGCACAGTTCTCCCCAGTTCGGTCCCCACTTCCCCACATCGCCATTGGACGGAATCCTTCAATAGGCACGGGCCTCACGACCACCTTTCCACAATCAACAGCCCCTACTACTCACTACTAAGTTTCTCTATTCATTCAGTACTTCGAAGAAGGATTCCGATCACTGTGCACATCAGAGCAGACAGAGACGACCTGGCCGATGCCTTCTCCCGAGCGAGCAGAGCGGTTGGTTCACGTGCGGCCCTGCCCATCCTCTCCGGTGTCCGGTGCGAGGTCCGTGGCTCCCGCCTCGAGGTGACGGGTACCGACCTCGACACCACCATTCGCACGACGTGTGAGGTCGAGGCAATGGGGGAGGGTGCCGTAGTGGTCCCTGCGAAGCTCGTCACGGAGGCGATCCGCAAGATGCCGACGGGTGTGGTCTCCCTCCGCTCCGATGGGCAGGAGTTGGAGATCACTGGGAGGGGTCCCCGCTTTGCGATCCGGGAGCTCCCTGTGGACGAGTTCCCCGATGTGCCCGAACCCGATCTGGAAGCCGCGGTCGATGTCGACGGCGCCGCGTTCGCCGATGCCATCAAGCAGGTCACGGTTGGGGCATCGGTCGACTCGGCCCGTCCGGTGCTGACCGGGGTGCAGTTCGAGGACTCCGACACAGGCATGCGGATGGTGGCCACCGATTCGTATCGCCTCGCTGTGCGGACCATCGAGGGCGTGCACATCGCAAAGGGTGCGCTGGTCCCGGCCCGGGCGCTACGTGAGATCCCGCCGGCCATTGGCAGCAGCACCATCCAGGTCTCGATGGGCGACCGTGAGGCATCGTTTGCCTCAGAGCGTGGCTCGATGACGGTGCGCCTCATCGAGGGTGCGTTCCCGGACTACCGCAGGCTCCTCCCCGACGCCTATCCCAATCGTCTCGTCCTGGACAAGGCGACGTTCATGGAGGCCCTCGGGAGAGCGGCGCTCGTGGCCGAGGACCACATCCCGGTCCGGCTCCAAATAGGCTCCGGTGGTGTGGAGGTGACCGTGACCCGTCAGGACGTGGGTGGTGAGGCCGAGCAGGTGGAGGGCACCTATCAGGGCGAGGACGAATCCGTGCTCATTGCATTCAACCCGCGGTACCTCACCGATGGCGTGGCCGTGATCCAATCCGACGAGATCGAGATCCAGGTGCGCGACGGCCAGAAGCCGAGCGTGCTCCGCGGCGTCGACACAGATGACTTCCTCTATCTCTTGATGCCGATCCGCATCTGAGCTGCGACCGGGCAGCCATGCAGGTCGAGTGGCTTCAACTGTCCGGGTTCCGGTCGTATGCCGAACTCCGGGTCGAGCCGGGACCGGCGATCAATGTCCTCGTGGGGCCGAACGCCGGCGGGAAGACCAACGTCCTGGAAGCGATCGGCTACCTCGCTTCGCTGCGTTCATTCCGGCGGGTACCCGATGTCGAACTCATCTCAGACGGCGCAGATGAGGCCATCTTGAGGTCCTCGGTCGTCCGACCTGAAGGGACATCACTCGTCGAGGTCGAGGTGCCCCGGGAGGGCAGGAGACGTGTTCAGGTGAACCGTTCTCGGGTGAGCCGTCTCGCCGACCTGGCCGATCACCTGCGTTGCGTCGTCTTCCAACCCGACGACCTCGACATCGTGAAGCGGAGCCCGTCATACCGGCGGACGTTCCTCGACGAGGCAGCCACGCAGTTGTGGCCCCTCGCCCAGCAGGACCTCGCGGAGTACGAGCGTGTGATCCGGCAGCGCAACGCCCTCCTCAAGCAGATGGGGCGTCGAACTGACCGGCCGACCCTCGAGGTGTGGAACCAACGGGCTGCGGTCTCCGGCGCGCGTGTCATGTCCCGCCGTGTCGCTGCGATGGGAGCGTTGCGAGGGCCTGCCGAGATCGCCTATGGACGCTTGGCGTCGGAGCCGGCGCGGATCGAGTTCGACTACCGATGCACGTGGGGGGCAACCCCTGATGACCCGGGCGGCTCTGCTGAGTGGGAGGCGAGGCTGTGGGAGGCACTGGAGACGTCCGCGCGTGATGACATGGAGCGGCGCGTCACCACGGTGGGCCCCCATCGGGACGATCCCGGCCTGCTCATCGACGGGAGGGAGACGAGGACCCGGGCTTCGCAGGGGGAGCTGAGGAGCCTGGTGCTGTCGTTGCGCCTCGCCCAGCAGCAGGCGGTGTCGGATCGACTCGGGCACGCCCCGGTGATGCTCCTCGACGATGTCTTCTCAGAACTCGATGGTGCACGGGCGTCTGCGCTCGCGTCTGCGCTTCCGCCTGGCCAGGCGTTCATCTCAACCGCGCGGGACGAGGAGGTCCCCTTGGAGGGACGTCGGTGGACCGTGGGCGAGGGGACACTGCGATGACCGGCGGACGCGACCTGGAGGGCCTTGGTGCGGGGCTGCGACGCCTCGTGGGGCGCCTGGGCATCGGCGACCTCGACATCCTCCTCGAGCTCAGGGACCACTGGGATGAGATCGCCGGGCCGCCATGGTCGGGGGCCTCCCGAGTGGTCGCAATCGAACGGGGAACGGTGGTCGTCGAAGCCAATGACCCGGGGTCGGTGTCGCTCCTCCGGTACGGGGAAAGGGCATTGCTCACGGCGCTCGCGGAGCGATTCGGAGCAGGTGTGGCGTCGTCCGTGCGGGTGATTTCCCCCTCCTCACGGAGTCGGTGAGGAGGATCTTCTGGAAAATGCCTCCGCCGAGGAGAAAACCCGCATGGAATGGGCCTTTTCGAGGCCCCATTGACTTCGTTTGTCACAGGTGTTCCGGTAGAATCACACGCATGTGAATTGGGTCGTTTCGGCCCGTCCAGAGCGTCCCCGTGGCGGCTGGCAGTGGAGAACCGAGCCGCCCGCTCATCTTTCTTCGCCCTGCGCCCGGTGCGCGGCGCTGCAGGCGGCGACGGCCCTTCCGAGTGGAGAGACAACACCCTGTGACTTCGAAATCCAACGGCAGCTACGACGCATCCGACATCACCGTCCTCGAAGGACTCGACCCGGTCCGGAAGCGACCGGGTATGTACATCGGGTCGACCGGGCCACGCGGCCTCCACCATCTCGTGTGGGAGGTCGTGGACAACTCGATCGATGAGGCGATGGCGGGCCATTGCACTCGGATCATCGTGACGCTTCGCGCCGATGGGGGAGTGGAGGTCATCGACAACGGCCGTGGCATCCCGGTCGAGAAGCACCCGAAGACGGGCCTCTCCACCCTCGAAACCGTCCTCACGACGCTCCACGCCGGCGGGAAGTTCGAAGCGGGCGCCTACACGGTGTCCGGTGGCCTCCACGGTGTCGGCGTCTCGGTCGTGAATGCCTTGTCGTCACGCCTCGAGGCGGAGGTGACCCGCGACGGCAGCCAATGGGAGCTCACGTTCGAGAACGGCGTCCCGGGCACGTTGCGGAGGGTGAAGGACGCGAAGCGATCGGGGACCACGATCCGGTTCTGGCCGTCGCCGGAGACGTTCACGGAAACGATCGTGTTCGAGCATCGGATCGTCGCCAACCGCCTGCGCGAGATGGCCTTCCTCAACAAGGGCCTCGAGATCGTCCTCCGCGACGAGCGCGAGGACGAGGACAACGAGACGATCTTCAGGTTCAACCAAGGGATCATCGACTTCGTGAAGCACCTGAACGAGAAGCGGGATCCCACGCATTCACGGATCATCTACTTCGAGGACGAGTCCGAGGAGGCAGAGCTCGAGGTGGCCATGCAATGGGCGAACACCTACGCAGAGAGCGTGCTCTCGTTCGCGAACAACATCAACACCCACGAGGGTGGAACCCACGAGGAGGGCTTCCGGACCGCCCTCACGAAGGCCCTCAATGAGTTCGGGCGGGCGAAGAACATCATCAAGGAGAAGGACGAGAACCTCTCCGGCGACGACTGCCGCGAAGGACTCACCGCCATCGTCTCGGTGAAAGTTCGCCAGCCGCAGTTCGAGGGACAGACCAAGACGAAGCTGGGCAACAGCGAGATCAAGGGCTACGTCACCCGTCAACTCAACCGGCTCCTCCCCGAGTGGCTCGAGCGCAATTCGTCGGACGCGAGGCGGATCGTCGAAAAGGCGCTCCAGGCGCAGCGCGCACGTCTCGCGGCGCGAAAGGCCCGAGAGCTCACTCGCCGCAAGAGCCTGCTCGAGTCGACGAGCCTCCCAGGCAAGTTGGCCGACTGCTCGTCGCGCACCCCGTGGGAGTGCGAACTGTTCATCGTGGAGGGCGACTCGGCCGCGGGGCCGGCGAAGCAGGGCCGGGACTCCCGGGTCCAAGCGGTGCTCCCGATCCGCGGCAAGATCCTCAACGTCGAGAAGGCCAGGCTCGCCCGTGCCCTGCAGAACAACGAGGTGCAGGCGATCATCACAGCGATGGGCACCGGGATCGGTGAGGAATTCGACATCGAGAAGGCCCGGTACCACAAGCTCATCCTCCTCACGGACGCCGACGTCGATGGCGCCCACATCCGCACCCTCATCCTCACCCTGCTGTTCCGCCACATGCGGGGGCTCATAGAGGCGGGGTACGTGTACATCGCCGTCCCACCGCTGTACCGGGTGAAGCTCGGGAAGAAGATCCACTACCTCGACGACGACGCTGCACTGAAGGCCTTCCGTGACAAGAACCCGGGCAAGAACGTGAACCCGACCCGGTTCAAGGGCCTCGGCGAGATGAACGCATCCGAACTCCTCGAGACGACCCTCGACCCCGCGACAAGGCGCCTCGTGCGGGTGCGGATCGAGGACGCTGCGTTCGCCGATGAGATGTTCTCCATCCTCATGGGTGACCAGGTGGCCCCCCGCAAGGAGTACATCCAGCAGAACGCGAAGGACGTCCGCTTCCTGGACATCTAGAGATCATGAGCGACGACACCACCACCATGGACGGGGACGAGATGGTCCCCAACGACATCCCGACGATCGACATCAATGAGGAGATCTCGACGGCCTTCCTCGACTACGCGATGTCGGTGATCGTCTCGCGAGCGCTCCCTGACGTTCGCGACGGCCTCAAGCCGGTGCAGCGACGCATCGTCTACTCGATGTTCGAGGAGGGGATGCACTTCACCTCCCGCCACCGCAAGGCGGCGAACGTCGTCGGAAACGTCATGGGGCGTTACCACCCGCACTCCAATGACGCGATCTACGACGCCCTCGTGCGCCTGGGCCAGGACTTCAACACCCGGTACACCCTCATCGACCCGCAGGGGAACTTCGGAACGGTCGACGATCCACCCGCGGCGATGCGGTACACCGAGTGCCGCCTCTCGTCCCTCTCTCGGTTCCTAACGGAGGGGATCAACGAGGACACCGTCGAGTTCGACCAGACGTACGACGGTGAGAACGCCGAGCCCCAGGTGCTTCCGGCGCGATACCCGAACCTCCTCGTCAACGGTTCGACGGGGATCGCTGTCGGCATGGCGACGAACATGCCGCCCCACAACCTCAACGAGGTCGTCGATGCCGTGCAGTTCGCGCTCGAGAACCCCGACGCCCCCGTCGAGGCCTACCTCGACTTCGTCCAGGGCCCGGACTTCCCGACTGGCGGCCTGATCGTCGGGCGCCGGGGCTCCCAGGACGCCCTCCTCACCGGGCGGGGTTCGGTCAAGGTGCGCGCAGTCACCGACATCGAGGAGCTGCCCCGGGGCCGCACGGCGATCATCGTTCGCGAGCTCCCCTACATGGCCTCGCAGGATCGGATCCTCGAGAAGATCGCCCTCCTCGTGAACGAGAAGAAGCTCTCGGGGATCTCCGACCTGCGCAACGAGTCCTCGTCCCGTACCGGCACGCGTCTCGTCATCGAGCTGAAGCGCGATGCGGTCCCCCAGGTGGTGCTCAATCAGCTGTTCAAGATGACCCAGCTGCAGGACACCTTCGGCGTGAACAACGTCGCCCTCGTCGACGGCGTCCCGCGGACGCTGAACATCGCCCAGATGATCGGCCACTACATCGACCACCAGATGGAGGTCATCGAGCGGCGCACGAAGTTCCGGCTGCAGAAGGCCAAGGATCGCGCCCACATCGTTGAGGGCCTCCTCATCGCCCTCGACAACATCGATGAGGTCGTCCGGATCATCCGGGGCTCCTCCGACGTCGAGGTCGCACGTATCTCCCTCATGGAGCGCTTCGGGCTTTCCGAGGTGCAGTCCCAGCACATCCTCAACATGCCGTTGCGGCGGCTCACCGCCCTGGAGACCGACGAACTCCGAGCGGAGTACCAGGAGCTCATGGCACTCATCGAGGAGCTGGAGACCATCCTCGGTGACCCGGCGCGTCGACGGGCGATCATCGCCGAGGAGCTCGAGGAGGTCCGCAGGAGGCACGCCGACGAGCGCCGCTCGGTCATCATCCCCGACGACGGCGATATGACCCTCGAGGACCTCATTGCCGACGACGACCTCATCATCACCGTCTCCACGAACGGCTACATCAAGTCGGTGAAGGCGAACGTGTACCGGTCCCAGGGCCGGGGCGGACGCGGGGTGAAGGCCGCCGAGTTGCGTGAGGACGACATCGTCGACTCGATGATCCACACCTCCTCGCACCGGAACCTCCTCTTCTTCACGAACAAGGGCCAGGTCCACCGGATCAAGGCGCACCAGATACCGGTGCAGACACGCACCGGCAAGGGGGTCGTCGCCCAGGCCGTGCTGCCCCTCGAGCCCGACGAGCGGATCCAGAACATGGTCGACACGAAGGACTTCTCGGAGGCCGGGTACCTCACGGTCTTCACGAGGAAGGGCGTCGTCAAGAAGACGAAGTTCGAAGAGTACGACTCTAGGCAGGCGTCGATCATCGCGATCAAGCTCCAGGAGGACGATGAGGTCGTCGCGGTTCGCACGACGAGTGGCGAGCGCGAACTCCTCATGTTCACCCGTGATGGGATGTCGATCCGGTTCCCCGAAAGCGACCTCCGTCCCATGGGCCGGGCGACGCAGGGCGTGCGCGGGATCCGGCTTCGTGAGGGAGACGAGGTCGTCGGTGCCGCGACCACCGATGAGGGCGACGAGATCCTCCTCCTCTCCTCGGGTGGATACGGGAAGAGGACGGCGCTGGAGCACTTCCGAGCGCAGAAGCGCGGCGGTATCGGTGTCAAGGCGATGAAGCTCACGAGGGTCCGTGGGACGCTCGTCGGTGCGCGCGCGGTCACCCCCGAGACGGAGATCTTCGTGATCAACACCGGGGGGATCGGGATCCGCACCCAGGTGAAGCAGATTTCCCGCCAGAAGCGGGAGGCCACCGGCGTGCGCGTGATGGACATGGGCGACGGCCAGGAGATCGCTGCCTTCGCCCTGGTCCCACAGGACGAGGACGACGTCGAGGAGTAGTCGCTTCCACGGGTGGATACCCACCCCCCCCGGTACACTGCGACCACTCCCTCGTAGGCAGCTCCCATGAAGCAGGTACGGCGGGTTCGCCGCATCATCCGCAAGTTCGATCCGTGGACCGTGTTGAAGGTCTCGTTCGTCCTCTATTTCATCACGGCGTTGGCGCTCCTGCTCGGCCTCGTGATCTTCTGGACGCTCGTCCGGACGGCGGGCATCCCGCAGATGATCGAGA
>CAZRJG010000035.1:0-21264 GCA_964600365.1 uncultured Acidimicrobiia bacterium | reverse complement strand
CTCTAGCCTCACCCCATGGCCACGCTCTTCACCCGCATCATCGAAGGAGAGATCCCGGGCCGATTCGTCTGGGAGGACGAACACGTCGTCGGGTTCCTGACGATCGCGCCCATAACCCCTGGGCACACGCTCGTGGTTCCGCGGGCCGAGATCGATCATTGGATCGATGCCGACGACGACGTGCTCGCCCACGCCGTGGTGGTCGCAAAGGCAATCGGAAGGGGCATCGATCGGGCGTTCTCGCCGACACGGGTCGCCCTCCTCGTGGCCGGGTTCGAGGTTCCGCACCTCCACGTGCACGTGCTCGGTGCCTCGTCGGAGGGAGAACTCTCGTTCGCGAATGCCGATCCGGGAGTCGCACCAGAGGCCCTGGACGACGCCATGGCGCGACTGCGGTCGGCACTCAGGGAGTTGGGGCACGGCCGGGTGGTCCCGGCCGGGTAGGTCAGGAACTGATCGAGATCGGCGACAGGACGTCGCTGATGCTCTCGCCGTCATCTTCGAGGATGCGGGAGAGCAGTTCGAGATCGGCATGGCGAATGGTGAGCACCTTGCCGTTGAAGTCCTGTCGCATGAGCTGGATCGCTCGGATGAAACGCTCCACCACGAGGGCGTTCGGCCCTACGAGCTCGTCGATGGCGGTGAGGTCGATGACCACTCCGCCGCCCGCCGGCAAGGGAGTCCCCTGCCCGGGCGAACGATCGGTGGCGGGGAGGAGCTGGTCGACGGGCACGCCGTAGAACTCGGCGAGCCGTTGCATGCGGGGGAGCGAAAGGGATCGCTCGCCACGCTCGTAGGCGCCCACGACGGACGCCTTGAACTCCTGACCAGAAAGCTCTTCGACCTGCTGGAGCGAAAGCCCCTTTTGGCCGCGGATCGCACGTAGGCGCCGACCGATTGCCTCGTTGTATGCCTCTGCCACGATTCCTCCACGACCCGCGATGCGCCACCATCGTATCACTCCGAGTACTCGTCATCAACACTCTCGGTGGCGGAGGTTCCGAACGGGTGATCGTCTGCGTGACCGTCACCAGCGGCGCGCGAGGACCGCGGCGGCGATCGCCGCTGTCTCGGTGCGCAGCACCGTGGGGCCGAGCGAAGCCCGGGCGATGCCCGGAGGGATCTCATCGACGGCAAACCCACCCTCCGGGCCCACGACCACGAGCCCCGGGACCGGGAGGCCGAGTGCCTCCCCGGAGGGGTCGCACACGACGGCGTCCAGGCCCGACGAGACCACGTCGGGCCACCCCGCGGAGCGGAAGCGAGGCAGCCAGGCGCCCCGCGACTGCTCGAGCGCCCCTACGGCCCACGCCTCGACCCGCTGTGCGGAGGGGGCTGGCACCTGGCCGAAGCGAGTGGAGAGCCACCACACCTCGCTCACCCCCAACTCGGTGAGCTTCTCCACGAGGAACCGCATCCGGTCCTTCGCCTTGAGGGGTCCGACGGCGATCACCAGTCGCCCGGGAGGCTCCTCGCGGCGCTCGTCGCCGCGCACGAGGCCGTCGGAGCCGAGCACGCCAGCGCCACGGGTGCCCTCACCGTCGGTGTACTCCACTGCTTCCCCATTCGAGAGGCGAAGGACTCCCCGCAGGTGGCGTTCGGTGTCGGCGGGCAGGGGCACGATCTGCCCCTCCCAGGGTCCGGGCAGGACGACGTGGGGCACGTGGGCCATCAGAGGAATCGGCGCCGTCGGCCGTCCGGCTCCTCGCCTGCGACCTCGGCGTAGGCCCGGAGCGCCTCCTCCTGTGCCTTGGTGAGCTTGGTCGGAACGACGACCACTGCCTCGACGATGAGATCGCCCCGGCCACGACGCCCGACCCTGGGCATCCCACGACCGCTCAGCCGGATCCTGGTGTTCGGCTGCGTCCCAGCGGGGAGCTCGACGTCTTCGAAACCACCCTCGATGCGGGGCACCTCGACATCCTTGCCGAGGGCGGCCTCTGCGATGCCGATCTGGACACGATGGAGGAGGGTCGTCCCGTCGCGGACGAACCGATCGTCCGACCGCACGTGGATCTCCACGTAGAGGTCTCCGGGTGTCCCGCTCCTGCCCCCCGATTCACCACTCCCCGAGAGCCGAAGGCGGGTGCCCGAGTCGACGCCGGCGGGCACGTCCACGGTCAAGGTGCGGTTCCCGCGCATCGCGCCCACCCCGTCACACGCCCCGCAGGGGTCGGTGACGATCTGTCCGGTCCCCGCGCACATCGGGCACT
Organism: uncultured Acidimicrobiia bacterium; assembly: GCA_964600365.1. GTDB lineage: Bacteria > Actinomycetota > Acidimicrobiia > Spongiisociales > JAENVV01. The sequence continues at coordinate 19,051 of CAZRJG010000035.1, read as the reverse complement.
CAACGACCTGCATGACCTGCCCGAAGACCGACGCCCGTGCCGTCCGGACCACGCCGTTCCCCTGGCAGGATCCGCACGTCTCGGGACGGGATCCGGCCGCCGCCCCCCGGCCGTGGCACTCCCCGCACGACTGCATCCCCGTGAACGAGATCTCCTTCGCGGCGCCCTTGAAGGCCTCCTCGAGCGTCAGCTCGGTGGCCACCAACACGTCCCGCCCCCGTCGGCGGGCCGTACGTCCCGCAGTGCCGAAGAACCCGGCATCGCCGAAGAGGCCGGACTCGCCGAAGACGCTCCGGAGCAGGTCGTCGAGGCTGCCACCGAACAGGTTCGAGAAGTCGACGGTGTCGCCGCGGTCGTGGCGGGCGCGCTTGTCCGGGTCGGAGAGCACCTCGTAGGCCTCTGCGACCTCTCGGAACCGCGCCTCTGCGGTGGGGTCATCGGGGTTGGCGTCGGGGTGTGACTCCCTGGCGAGTTTGCGGAATGCCCGCTTGATCTCGTCGGGGGAGGCATCGTTCGCGACGCCGAGGATCTCGTAGTAGTTCTTCATGCGGCGAGAGCGGCGAGGATAGACCGGGCCGTGCACTCCCCCGGGCCGTCCGACGATCCCCTCCCGGCTGATACCGTGGCACCATGATCAGCGAGCGCCAAGCCCAGGTCCTCGCAACGCTCGTCGAGGAGTACATCCGTACGGGCGAGCCGGTGAGCTCGTCGGCAATCGTCGACCGGGCGAAACTCGGCGTGTCCTCCGCGACCGTCCGCAACGACCTCGCAGTCCTCGATCGCGAGGGCTACGCATTCCAGCCGCACACCTCGGCGGGACGCGTCCCCAGCTCGGCCGCCTACCGGTACTACGTCGACCACCTCGGGCCCGCCCGGCTCCGCGCGGCGACGAAGACCCGGATCCACGACTTCTTCACCGACGTCCACACGGAGTTGAGCCGGTTGCTGAAGGCCACCACGTCGCTCCTCTCCGATGTGACGCACTACCCCGCAGTCGTGCTCGGGCCGGGGCTCTCAGGTGACGCGACAAAGGGCATTCACCTCGTCCACCTCGCCCCGCGCAGCCTGCTCCTCGTCCTCGTCAGCGAACTCGGCCAGGTGAGCCAACAGGTCTTCACGGTGGACCAGCCGGTGACCCACGACGAGGTCCGCTCGGCCGAGGAGGTGCTCGGCGGGTTCGTGGAGGACGGCGCCGACGACGAGGAGATCGACGAACTCGCTCCCGCAGTCCGCTCCATCGTCGAACGGGCCCTGGCAGCAACCGAGCGCGCCGAGTCAGGCGAGCGCTCGCTCTACGTCGGCGGCACCTCGCAACTCGGCTCGATCTGGGCCGACCTCACATCGGTGAACCGCGTGCTCGAGGTCCTCGAGCGGGAGGCGATGCTCCTGCGCATCCTCGCCCGGGCGAACGCCGGCACACTCATCCAGATCGGCGAGGAGGTCCCCGGCGGCGGCGACGTCGCACTCGTCACTTCGGCCTACGGCGCAACGGACGGCGCCGGTGGGGCCGTCGGGGTGATCGGGCCCATGCGCATGGACTACAAGCGCACGATCTCGGTCGTCGAAGAGGTGAGCGAGGTGCTCGCCGGCCTGCTCGGCGGCGACCCCTCGGAGGACCCCGAAGGCCCTACGGGCCAGGATTGATTCCGACGACCTCCCTCGCCACCGCGTCGGTGAACAAGGGATCCGCCACCCGGGCGACATCACCCTCCACAAGGAGGACGCCGAGGTCGACGAGTCGACGCCCGGGGGGCGATCCGACGAACCGCTCGCCCGCATCACCGAGCAGGACGCCGGAACGCAGCCGCAGCCCGATCATGAAACGGTCGACCTCCCGCTCCCAGGCGCTCAACCGATCGATGCCGGCTCGCGGAGATTCCCCCGACTCGATCCTCGAGACGTAGGCATCGAACGCCCGCACGTTGCGGAACCGGGCTCCGTCGCGATACCCGTGGGCACCCAAGCCGTACGCGAGGTACGCCGCTCCAGCCCACACCACTTCGTTGTACCGGCAGCGGTGTCCCGGCTTCGCATGGTTCGAGACCTCGTAGTGCACGAAGCCGGCGGCCCCGAGGCGCGCGAGAGCCGCTTCGTACCGGTCGGCTTGCTCGTCCTCATCGGGGGCGGGGGCGCCCGCAGCGATCGATCGGGAGAGCGATGTCCCCCGTTCGACCGTGAGCGCGTACGTGCTCACATGGTCGACTCCGGTCGCGAGCGCCGCGTCGAGCGTCGCGTCCCACGAGGCGGCGTCTTCGGCGGGATGCCCGAAGATGAGGTCGACGCTCACCGACGGCACCCCGGCATCCCGAGCTGCCAGGACGCCCCGGGCGATGTCCTCGGGCGCGTGCACCCTCCCCAGGGCAGCAAGGACTGCAGCGTCGAACGACTGGGCACCGATCGAGAGCCGGTTCACACCCGCGGCGGCGAGCGCCTCCAGGAGCGGGGCGTCGAGGTGCTCGGGGTTCGACTCGAGCGAGATCTCCGGGAGGGCGAATCCATGCTGCCGCTCGAGCGCTTCGAGCAGTCGGGCGATGAGTTCGGGGGCGACGGCCGTCGGGGTGCCACCGCCTATGAAGACGGCCTCCAGGGGCGCGCCCGGCGCGTCCTCGGCGATCTCACGCTCCACCGCTGCCACGTAGCGCTCTGCCTCACCCGTGCGACCCGTGACGACCGCGAAGTCGCAGTACGGGCAGAGCCGGGCACAGAAGGGGAGGTGGAGGTAGGCGGCAGCTGGGCCGCTCACGACCCCTCGTCCACCCGAAGCGCTGCCACGAAGGCCTCCTGGGGGACCTCGACGCTGCCGACCATCTTCATCCGCTTCTTCCCCTCCTTCTGCTTGGCGAGGAGTTTCTTCTTACGGGTGATGTCGCCGCCGTAGCACTTGGCGGTCACGTCCTTGCGCTGAGCCTTCACCGTCTCACGAGCGATGACCCGACTCCCGATCGCCGCCTGGATCGCGATGTCGAACAACTGTCGGGGGATCAGCTCCTTGAGCTTCATGGCCATCGCGCGCCCGTACTCGTAGGCCTTGTCGCGGTGCGTGATCGTGGAGAAGGCGTCGACGGGATCCCCGGCCAGGAGCACGTCGACCTTCACGAGGTCGGACTCCCGGTAGTCGGCCGGTTCGTAGTCGAACGAGGCGAATCCGCGGGTCCTCGACTTCAAGATGTCGAAGAAGTCGAACACGATCTCTGCAAGGGGCACGTGGTAGGTGAGCTCCACCCGGTCCTCGGTGAGGTAGTGCATCCCGTCCATCTCGCCACGGCGCTGCTGGAGGAGCTCCATCACAGTCCCCGTGAACTCGGACGGCACGAGGATCATCGCCTTCACGTAGGGCTCTTGGAGCGACGTTCGCTCGTCGACCGGGGGGAGGTCCTGGGGGCTCCGCACCTCGCGTTGCTCCCCGTCGGCCATGGTCACCTGGTACGCCACCGAGGGAGCAGTGGCAACGAGGTCGAGGTCGTACTCCCGTTCGAGGCGCTCGCGGACGATCTCCATGTGGAGCAGCCCGAGGAAGCCGACCCGGAACCCGAAGCCCAACGCCCGTGACGTCTCGGGACCCCATACGAGCGACGAATCGTTGAGCCGGAGCTTCTCCAACGCCTCACGGAGTTGCTCGAAGTCGTCCCCGTCGGTCGGGAAGAGGCCCGAGAACACCATTGGCTTGGGTTCGTCGTAGCCGGCCAACGGGCTGACGCCCTTGTGGCGGGGGTGGGTGACGGTGTCCCCGACGCGAATGCGGTCGATCTCCTTGACGCCGGTGATGAGATAGCCGCTCTCACCGGGGCCGAGTTCCGCCACCTGCTTCGGACGCGGGAGGAGGACACCGATCTCATCTGCCTCATGCGTCCCGCCGGTCGCAATGAAGTGGGCGTCATCACCGCTGCAGAGCACCCCGTCGACGACCCGGATCGAGCACACGACGCCCCGGTAGGCGTCGAAGTAGGAGTCGAAGACGAGGGCCCGAAGGGGTGCGTCGGGGTCGCCTGTGGGTGCGGGGACCTCCGCGACGATGCGCTCGAGGAGCTCGTCGATCCCCGCACCGGTCTTGGCCGACACCCGGAGGACGTCCCCAGGTCTTCCCCCGAGGATCGAGACGATCTCAGCCGCCCGGGCATCAGGATCGGCGGCAGGGAGGTCGATCTTGTTGAGCACGGGGATGATCTCGAGCCCCGCCTCGATCGCCAGATAGGCGTTCGCAAGGGTCTGGGCCTGCACACCCTGCGCCGCGTCGACGAGGAGGATCGCCCCCTCACAGGCGGCAAGCGACCGGCTCACCTCATAGGAGAAGTCCACGTGGCCTGGGGTGTCGATGAGGTTGAGCACGTAGTTCTGCCCATCGGCCGACCGGTGGATGAGGCGCACGGCTTGGGCCTTGATGGTGATGCCGCGCTCTCGCTCGAGGTCCATCGAGTCCAGGAGTTGCTCACGCATCTCTCGTTCGGTCACCGCCCCCGTGCGCTCGAGGAGGCGGTCGGCGAGGGTCGACTTCCCATGGTCGATGTGGGCGATGATGCTGAAGTTGCGGATCCGTGAAGTCGGTGTCGGCATGCCGTACAAGAGCGTATCGGGGGAACCCCCAGTACTTCATACGTGCCGAAGCGACTGCACGCCGATGTGCACAACCTGCACGCACTGGTATTCTCCCGCCCCACGACTGGCCTTCAGCCGTCGACCCCTCCCCCATCAAGGTTCACCCATGGCCAACATCAAGTCACAGATGAAGCGGAACCGGCAGAACGTCGGCCGCCACGAACGCAACAAGTCCGTGCGCTCCGAGGTGAAGACCCGGATCAAGAACGCGATGGACGTCGCCGCCACCGGCGATGCCGAGGCAGCGACCGAGGCCGCACAGCTCGCCCAGAAGAAGATCGACGTCGCCGTCTCCAAGGGCGTGATGAAGAAGAACACCGCATCCCGGCGCAAGTCCCGCCTCCAGCGCGAGATGAACCGCCTCCTCGGCTCCTAGCCGACCCCACCCCGTTCTTGCACGAAGCCCCCGGCCACGCCCGGGGGCTGGATAGGTTGGGTTTCTGCGTGGCTAATGCGGTCAGTCGGGAGTGGTGGGTTGTGTGCGGCAACGGTTAGTGTGCGAACTATTCTTCGCATACCCGAAGTAAAGTTCGCACACAATGGACATCACGCACCCGATCAACACTCTCATCCCCAGCCTTGCCGGGCCAGTCCTGGAGGTCCTCGCAGGCACAACACGCCCCTTGTCAGGGCGTGAAGTAACTCGGCTTCTGTCCGTCGAAGCCACAGATAGGGGAGTGCAAAGGGTTCTTGACCGTCTGGTGGAGGGTGGGCTGGTGTTGCAGGATTCCCAAGGGTCCGCCTTACTTCACACGCTGAACCGAGATCACATCCTGGCCCCGGTTGTGCTCGCTGCCGCGCGGGCCTACCGCACACTTGTCGAGGGGCTGACTGACGTTGTGGGGGACCTTACACCTCGGCCAGTGCACGCTGCGCTGTTTGGCTCTGTGGCACGTAGGCAGGCAGGACCCGATTCAGACGTTGACTGCGTACTCGTATGGTCGAACGAGGTCTCGGATGAAGCGGTCGCCGAGGCAGAGGACACGGTGCGGAGCTACGTAGAGCGATCTACGGGAAACCGCTGTCAGATTGTCAGCTACAGGGCAGACGAGTACGACTCTCTCGCCGAGACGTCACCGGAGTTCTGGGCGAATCTCAAGGCAGACTCGCTGCAGCTCCTTAACGGGTAGCCATGGCTCCACGAACAGGTCAGTGTGGGCGCAACGACACTCGGAGCCGGTTGGAGCAGGCGGAGGACTTCCTCGAGACCGCCCTCGAGCGTGCCGACGGTCGAGAACCCTCGGTGGTGCCCGGTGCCGGCAGGTCGACGATCGTGACAAACCTCATTCACGCATGCATTGCCGCTGCCGATGCGATCACCTGCACGCGGTTGGGGAAGATGTCCAGGGACGCAGATCACGCTTCAGCTGCAAAGCTGCTCGCAGAGGTGCCCGACGTCCCTGGCTCCCTCGTCAAGAGGTTCAGGGACGTACTGGATGGGAAGACGAAGGCGGGATACGACTCTCTCAACTCGAACCCGAGCGAAGTGAAGGCGGCTCAGCGAACCGCCGACGCACTCATACGCATCGCCCGAGAGATCGTCTAATCCAAGGACTCCAAAGCCGAATGGGACGCTCACGAGGAGCGTCCCAGTCTTTGTCGTTGAGTTATCCACACGGAAGACCCAACCTATCCAGACCCCGGGCCACGCCGGGGCTTCGTGCATCAGGCCCTTCCCGAATACCAGAGTGCAAGGGCGACGGTGAGCCGCTCCATCGTCACCAGGTGGAGGTCCTCCGGGGCCGTCTTGAGCGTCCGATCGGCACGGGCGAGGGCGTCGGTTGCCTTCCGGAGGCTCATCGGATTCGTGCGACGGGTCTTCGACCAGTCCTTCTTCGTTCGGAAGTCGCCCGCGCGCCCGCCGACCCACTCGGCGAAGGTCTCGATGTCGGGTGCCGACACGGCGAGCGACCGGCGCCGGAGATCGCCCTCCAGGAACCCGAGCAACTGGAGCGGATGCCCGTGCACGAGAATGTCCCCGAGCCGCCGGAGTGCAGACATCACGTCACCTTGGTCGAGGGCCTCGGTGAGAAGCCACAGCGGCTCGTCGGGACGGCTGCGGAACCGGGCCCGGACCTCGTCGGCGTTGGGGGTGGGGCCACCCTCGAGTTGGTCGAGCGCACTCGACATGGCCGCCAGGTTCGTCCCGAAGACCTCGAGCAGTGCGCCTCGCGCCGCCCCGTCGAGGCGAAGTCCACGCCGGCGGGCGTCGGCTGCGAGCCACGACGCCGCTGCCCCGTCGCGTACGGCCTTGATCTCCTCCCGCACCGCACCCGCCGCCGCGAGTGCCTTCGTGAACTTGGCGGGGAGGGATCCCTCCGACACGACCACGAGGCGCAGCGAATCGTGGTCGACCCCCGCAACGAGGGTGGCGAGCGTCTCTGCCTCCCCCGCCTGGAGCTGCTGGGCCTCGAGGAGCAGCACGGCAGCCATGTCGCCGAACAGCGAGACCGACTGGAGTGCAGGGATGAGGGGGGCGATCTCGGAGCGGACCGACCCACTCCACTCGCTCTCCTGTCCCCGTCCGGGGACGTGGATCCGGAGCACGTCGCCCCGCTCGATCCCTGCTTGCTCGAAGAACTCGAACGCTCGCTGCTCGGCGAGGAATGCCGCGCCCGATCCCTCCCGCACCCGGATCTCGAGGAGTGCGCTCACGCCGTCCTCCCGAACAGGTCGACGAGGTCACGGGCCACATCCACGTCGTGCACCCGGATGATGTCGGCCCGGTGCTCGAGGCTGAGGGTGATGAACGCCGCGACGCGAGCAGGCTCCGCCTTGCGGGGCACCGGAACGAGCACGGGGGGACCGAGCGACCGCAGGAGTTCGAGGGAGCGAATCACCCGCACCTGCTGGCGCGTGTACGCCGCGTAGTCGGACCGATACGAGATCCCGATGCCGGGGTCGGTGATCGGAAAGCGAACGCCGGAGTCAGAGAGCCGGCCCAGTTGCCCTGCGAGGTGGCCTCGCATCTCATCGGCCTTCTCGTCGGAGAACTGCATGTCCCCCACATCGAGCGGACTCACTCCCTCGAGGTACATGGCGACGAGGCCGACCGAGTGTCCAGCGACAGCCGACACCATCGCGTCCTTCGAACCGCCGGTGTCGTTGATCACCGCTGCGCCTGCCTCGATCGCAGCGAGGGCGACCTCGGGCTTCCACGTGTCGACGCTCACGAGGTGGCCATCGGCGACGAGCGCGTCCAGAACCGGGATGAGGCGGCGCAGTTCCTCCTCAACGGCGAGCTCGGGGTTCTCGAAGTGGGAGGACTGGGCACCGAGGTCGATGAAGGTGGCACCCGCTCCAACGTGGCGGTCTGCCATCGCTCGGGCGCTCTCCACGTCCGGGGCGAATGTGTCCCGGTTCTTCGACTCGGGGGACAGGTTGATGACGGCCATCACATGGGTGGTGGTGTCGTCGAACCGGACGGCGCCCAACGACGTCTCGAGGAGGCGCGTACTCACGGACCGAGCAGCAGGGTCCCGTCGATGTCGGTGATCCCCTCCGAGAGGTTGACCGACAGCGTGACCGATGAGGTCGAGGAGGCGCCCACCGTGCCCGTGCGAGCAGGGATGATCACGTCAACCCCTTCGGTCTCGACGGCGAGCCCCACCGTGCCCCTCCACGACAGGTCGGTCTCATTTGTGAGGAGTACCTCGAGGTCGAGGCGATCACCATCGAGCGCGGCCCTGAGGTCCACCGACAGCCCCCGACACGCAGATGTCGCCTCGTCCGTCACGACGATGGCGCTGCCCACGATGGCCTCGCCGTCAAGGATCTCGACGAAGAAGGGACGCGAGATCGGCTCCTCGCACACGAGCACGTGGGTGAGGCCCCGAAGGTTGCCCGCCACCGCAGGGATGAGCAGCACGCCGATGAACACGACCAGGGCGAGGCGATTGCGGAGCGACGAAACCACGGTGCCAGCCTACCCCCGGGTCGGCTCGCGCAGACGAGTCAGGTTGGGTCGACCGCAGAGGTGTAGCCTGCTCTCGTGGCAGAGAGCGTGATGGACTTCCGGCAGAGCCGCAGGCTGCTTCTCCTCGTCGGCATCGTCGTGATCGTGGCAACCGCCGTGGTGATGGCAGCACGGGGCGTCGACATGGTCGAGGTGTGGGCAACGGTGCTCTTCCTCGGGGTGTTCGTCGCCGCCGCCATGTTCGGCGTCCTCGGTGGGCTCATCGGCGGCGTCGCCGCCATTGCTGCCTACTTCCTCCTCCGCGCCCCGGTCATCGAGTTGCTCGGGTTCGAGCAGCTCCAAGGAACCCTCCTCACGCGTTCGGGGGCGTATCTGCTGTTCGGCCTCGCCGCAGGATGGGCGTCGGACGTGGTCCAGCGGAGTCTCACGAAGCTGGACCAGCACGACATCGTCGACGACGCCACGGGCCTCCTCAACTCCCGGGGCACCGCAGAGCACCTCGAGGTGGAACTGGCCCGGACCAAGCGCTACGGAGGGACCTTCGCCGTCGTCACCGCCCGGATCAGGATCAACGGCGACCGGCGCATGCGACGTGAGGCCCTCGAGTCACTCGGCGATCGGCTCCGCTTCTCGCTCCGCACGGTCGATCGGGTCGGGCGATGGGAGGACGATGACCACGGAGACCTCCTTGTCGTCATCCTCCCCGAGACCCCACTGGAGGGCGCTTCGTTCGTGCATGCCCGGATCGAGCGACTCCTCGAGGACCTGGGCTATCCCCTCGCCGAGGAGCCCACGGTGAACACCCACGCCTTCCCCGAGCACGAGGACCGGATCCGCGAAGTCGCCCGGCTGGCTGCACGGATGACGAAGAAGGCCCATCCGGAGTCCTCCGGGGACTGAGTCACGGGGAGCACTGCGCTGCCACGGGCACCCGCAACGGCACCACCACGTCGCCGTCCCGATCGGTCCGGCACACCACACTCCCCGCCCGCTCGAGCACGTCGACCACCCACTCCGCCGGGTGCCCGTAGTCGTTCACCCCGACGGAGATGATCGAGACGACACCAGCAGAACCCCCAAGCCATCCGTCATCGCTCGTCGCGGCGCCCTGGTGGGGGACCTTCAGGACGTCGACGTCGAGTGGCCCGAGATCGGCCTGGGCCCAGGTCTCGATGTCGCCCACGAGCCCCACCGCCACCCCTCCGACGCGCGCGACGAGCACGAGCGACGCATCGTTGGGAGAGGCATACCGCCGGGCGGGGCCGAGCACGTCGAGCTCCACCTCCCCGATCCGGTAGCGAGCGCCAACGGTCGGAGTGCGCACCGGTATCCCTGCTGCGCCCGCGGCATCGAGCGCCTCCACGAGGGCTCCCTCCGGGTTCCCGGGCGGGACCCACACCTGCTCGACCGGCAGTTGCCCCCACACCGCGTCGAGGCCTGCGACGTGGTCGGCGTGTCGATGGGAGATCACGACGAGGTCGAGCCGATCGACCCCGTGGCGACCCAGGCGCTCGGCGAGTCGCCGGGGATCGGGCCCACCGTCCACGAGGATCCGTTCGCCCGCCGGACCGGTGAGGAGGATGGCGTCTCCCTGCCCCACGTCGAGCACCGCCACGCTGGGGCCCTCGGGGACCGCGTGGCCGAGGGAGAGCACACCGACGGACGCCGCGAGGGCCACGATGCCGATCGGCCTCGAGCCGCGCCTCGAGAGCAGCGAGAGCACCACGGACGCCACGCCGGTCCCCCACCAGCCGAGCGCAGGGAAGCCACTGGCGATCCGCGCAACGGCCAGCACGACCTCTGCGCATCGCACCGCACCCTCCACGAGCACGTCGGCGCCGACCAGGACCCCGATCCCCCCGAGTGAGGTCGACATCGCAACGAGCGGCCCGGCAACGAGATTGGCGGCTGGCGAGACGAGCGGAACTTCCCCGAAATGGATGAGGAGGAGGGGTGCAACGGCGACTTGGGCGGCAACACTCGCACCCAACGGCGCCGTGAGCCATCGGGGACCCCGTCCCTCGAAGATACCTGCCCCGACGAGGAGCCCGAGCGTCGCGGCAGCCGAGAGCTGGAACCCGACCTGCCCGACGATCGACGCGTCCACCAGCACGAGGCCGGCAACGCCGAGCCCGAGCGCAGACCACCCCGAGAGCGGGATACCTGCGGCCCTGCCGACGAGGACGAGGCCCGCCATCGAGGCGGCGCGCAGCACGCTCGGCTCCCATCGGGTGACGAGGACGAACAAGCCGAGGCCCACCAGCCCCACGATCCATCGGAGCCGGGGTCGGATGGCGAGGGGGAGGGTCACGAACCACCAGAGGGCGAGGAAGAGCGCAACGTTGGAGCCGCTCACGGCAACGAAGTGGGAGAGGCCCGCTGCAGTGAGCCGGTCGTAGTCGAGGGCAGGGAGGGCGGACACCTCACCGATGAGGAAGCCCGAGACGAGGGCCCCTCCCCCGCCCGGGTGGTCGGCGACCCCGGCGCGCACACGGTCCCGCAAGGCGTTGGCGGGGATGAACCAGGGAAGCGTGCCGCGATGGGTGGCAGCGTGAGCTGATACCTTCCCGACGACGGGCATCCCCCGGTACGTGCTCTGGCCAGGACGGGCGACTCCTTCCACGAAGACGAGATCTCCCGCCGAGAACTGCGCAATCGCCTCTCCTGCCACGACGATCGACACCCCTCCGGGCAGGGACGCCCGGGCAGCCTCGTCGAACCGGCCTGCCACGGGATCGGTCCGCAGGACGACCTCTCGGGCGATCGGGCCCTCTGCGAGGGAGTGCGAGCGTACGGCTCTCGTCCTGCCATCGTCCCACGCCCCGGCTGCGAGCCCGATCGGCATGGCGACCACCAGTGCGAGCGCCACCGCCCGATGCCGTCCCGGGGCGAAGGCCGCCGCCACCACCGCGATCGGGGCGAGCGCTGCCGGGGAGTCGAAGCAGAGGGCCCCCAGCGCAGTGCCTCCCCCCACCGCCATGAACAGGGACTCCGCCGGTCCCGGACTCCTCACGGGACCTGCACCCGGTCCCGAATCGACTCGAGCATGCGCTCACCGATTCCCGGGACGGCCAGGAGGTCCTCCACCTCGGTGAAAGGACCCGCCTGACTCCGATGCTCCACGATCCGGCCCGCGAGGACCGGGCCGACCCCCGGCAGGCCCTCCAGTTCGTCGGCAGTTGCGCTATTGATGCGTACACGCTCCTCGTCCCCTCCCGCAGGGGAAGCCCCATCGCCCACAACAAGGTGCTCACCGTCGACGAGTCTCCGAGCGAGGTTCACCGAATCGGACGAGGCCCCCGGTGCCATTCCTCCGACGGCCCGGATGGCGTCGGCGACCCGAGCCCCCTCTGCGAGCGCCACCAACCCCGGGTGCCCCACCGCTCCGCCCACGTGGACCACGATCGTCGCCTCGGGGGCAGCGACCTCCACGACGCCCACCGGCGCTCGCGGAGGAGGACCTGCTGGCGCTCCGAGGATCCAGCCGACACCGGCAGCGACCACGACGCCGAGCAGAGCGGCGGAGACGAGGCCTGAGAACATCGGACGCACGCAACCTCCCGATCCGCCATCCATGGACACCGGTACCACATGCGTGCCGCCGCGTGAAGCGCGTCATAACCATGGCGCCGCCACCTACGATCCCAGGATGGACCTCTCCGCGTATCGCATCACCGACGGCTCAGGGTTCTCCCTCTCCGACCACGATCCCCGGGACCGATCGTGCTTCGACGGGACAAAGCACGAAGGGAAGAAGGCGGTCGCTGCGCAGTCGGCCCAACTCGAAGCACTCCAGGAACGGCTCTACGCCGAAGGCCGCCATCGCATCCTTGTCGTGCTCCAGGCAATGGACACCGCCGGAAAGGATTCGACCATCCGCCACGTCTTCCGATCGGTCGATCCGATCGGGGTGACCGTCACGCCCTTCAAGAAGCCGACCGAGGAGGAACTCGCCCACGACTACCTCTGGCGGGTCCACCCGCACGTGCCTGGGAACGGGGAGATCGCGATCTTCAACCGGTCGCACTACGAGGACGTGCTCGTGGTCCGAGTCCGATCCCTCGCGCCCGATGAGCGATGGCAGCGCCGCTATGGGCACATCCGCTCGTTCGAGCGGCTGCTCGCCGACGAGGGCACGACGATCGTGAAGTGCTTCCTCCACCTCTCCGAGGCCGAACAGGCCGAGCGCCTCCGGGCGAGGCTCGACGACCCCACGAAGCGGTGGAAGTTCCGCAAGGGTGACCTCGCAGAACGTGTGCTCTGGGACGACTACATGCAGGCCTACGAGGAGGCAATTGCCCGGACGGCCGCCGACTCGGCCCCCTGGTACGTGGTGCCCGCCGATCGGAAGTGGTACCGGAACCTCGTCGTGGGGCAGATCCTCCTCTCCACGCTCGACGGGCTCGACATGGCGTATCCGGAGCCCGAGGAGGATCTCGACGACGTCGAGGTCGTCTGAGTCAGGGAGTACGCTCCCCGACGTTGCCAGCCCAGGAGCCCGGATGCGCCGCCACATCGCCCTCTTCGCCATGGCCATGGCCCTCGTCGTCGCTGCGTGCACATCGGACGAGACCGCCGAGACCGGGGCGCCCGTGACGACGCAGGCGCCCACCACGACGACGGCCCTCGAGACCACCACCACTGCTGCCGAGACCACGACGACCTCGGTTCCTGAGACGACCACCACCACGGTCGATCTCGCCGCCGCAGAGGCAGCGATGCGGGAGCAGATCGCAGAGATGATCGCCGAGGTGGAGCGGATCACCCAGAAGGACTTCGCCTACGAACCCTCCGTGATCATCGGCACCCCCGAGGAGATGCGGGCCCGCCTCGTCGAGCTGTACGAGGAGGAGGTCACCGAGGAGGACCTGATGATCGAGGAGTCCTTCCTCGTGTCACTCGGTGCCATCACACCCGATCGTGACTGGGTGGGAGAGGCGCTGGAGAACCAGGCTGGCGGCGTGGTGGGGTTCTACGACCCCGACACCGAGGAGCTGTGGGTGACGAACCGCGGGACGAGGTTCGGGCCGTACGCGCTCAGCGTCGTGGTGCACGAGCTCCAGCACGCACTCCAGGATCAGCTGTGGGACCTGTCGGAGTTCGACCACCTCTACGACGAGGGTCGCTGGGAGGAGTACGAGGCCCTCACCATGCTCATCGAGGGCGAGGCCCGTTACGTCGAGGACCAGTACCTCAACACGTTCGACGAGCACCAGCGGCTCGCCTACAACAGCGAGGCGGGTTCGTTCGGCGGCGGGAGGCCCCAGCCGGCACTCGTCCAGTTCGTGACCCTCGCCTATTACAAGGATGGTCGGGGCTTCGTCGAGGACCTCTACGAAGAGGGCGGTTGGGGCGCCGTCGACGCTGCCTGGACAAACCCCCCGACGTCCACCGAGCAGGCCAAGCACACCGACCGCTACTACTCCGACGAGCAGCCGATCCCCGTCGACATCCCCGACCTCGGCCTCGACGGCTACGTGCTCTGGGAAGAGGACGTGTGGGGCGAGAACGACTTCATCGGCATGTTCGCCGTCGAGGAGGTCGGCGCCGCCGGCGTGCTCGCCGCCACGAACTGGGGCGGGGACGAGTACCAGATCTACTGGAACGCCGACAGCGAGACCACGCTTCTCGTAATCGGGGTCGTCGGGGATGACGACACGGCCACGGCGAACTACCTCGAGGGGCTCACCGCCTACCGGGAGAAGGTCGAGAAGACCGAGGACCAGATTGCCGTCTTCGAGGCGGGCGGCCTCGTGTACTTCGTTGCCTCCGAGGATCCCCACGCCGTGGCCGCCGCGCTCGCTGCGATCGGCGGATAGGGCACTACTCGGCCTCGTGGCCGTCCCGTCGGGCGGCCACCGACCGAGCGTCCTCCTCCGCGGGGATCCTCAGGTACGCCTCGGTGTGCCCGTGCCCTTCTGCGCGCAGCACGGCGTAGTCCACGAGGTATCGGATGAGGAAGCCGACCGGGCCGTGACGGCGCCACTGGGACACGTGGACGACTTCGTGGGCGAGCAGGTCGAGCAACAGCCCGCGATCGCCCTCGAACGCTCCCGGACGCACGAAGATCCGTCGCCCGATCGTGATCGCACCGAGCGAGGGCACCACGGCGCTCACACGCCCGGGTAGAGACGCGACGTCGACGAGGTCGAAGTCGACCCCCGGGATGAGGCGCTCGAACGCCCGGCGTTCGGGCGCGGTGAGCAGTCCGCCGAGCCTCACCCGACCACGATGTTCACGAGGCGGCCGGGCACCACGATCACCTTGCGCACCTCGACGCCTTCGAGCCAGCCCTGAACCCTGTCCGAGGCAAGGGCAGCCTTCTTGGCGCCCTCCTCCGAGACGTCAGCAGGCAACTCCACCTTGTCGCGCACCTTGCCGTTCACCTGGACGATGAGGGTGACGACGTCGGCCGCCGCGGCCTCGGCGTCGAACGCGGGCCACGGTGAGGCGTGCACGCTCTCGTCGTGGTCTCGCCCCCTCCACAGTTCCTCGGCGATGTGCGGGGCAATCGGCGCGAGGAGCAGGAGCATCGCATCCATCGCCTCGTCCCACACGGCCTGCGAGGCTGAGCCGTGGCGCAGGACCGTCTGCATCTCGTTCCTGAGGGCCATGAGCGCGGCGACACTGGTGTTCCACGAAAAGGACTCCATGTCCCTGCTGACCTTCTCGATCGTCCGGTGCACGGCGCGGCGAAGGTCGCCATCGGCGCCGTCACCCGTCGACGCGTAGGAGGTGGTGCCGAGGCGCCACACGTCCTGGATGAAGCGGTAGGAGCCGGTGATCCCCTTGCTGTCCCAGGGTCCGCCCTTCTCCCAGTCGAAGGCGAACATGAGGTGCGTCCGAACCGTGTCCGCACCGAAGCGGGAGACGAGCTCGTCGGGGTTCACCACGTTGCCCTTGGACTTGGACATCCGCTGGATCTCGAGGTGGTGCTTCAACTGCGTCACGTCGTTCGTCCCCGGGATGGAAGGTATCTCGACGACGGCATCCGACGGCACCTCGACCGTCACGAGACGGTCGCCGACGTCCACCTGCAGGATGTTCTCCGTGCGGCGCATGAGCTGGCCCACCACGTCGCCGACCGTGCCATCGACCTCCACGCGGGAGGCGATCCATCGGTCTCCGTCGGAGGTCCCAATGATGGCGAGGTGGTCGCCGGGGCGTTCCTCGCCCAGGATCTGGCCCTGGTTGCGCAACAGCAGCATCGGCTCGTCGAACAGGCCCTCGGGATCGCGTCCGTGGTCGCGCATGGCCGACGCAGTCGCGTCGAACATGCCGAGGTCACGCATGGCCTTCGTGAAGAACCGCGAGTAGAGCAGGTGCATCGTGGCGTGCTCGGCGCCCCCGGTGTAGGTGTCCACAGGGAGCCAATACGCCGCCTCTTCGGGGTCGAAGGGGCCCTCGGCATAGTCGGGGCTCAGGTAGCGATACCAGTACCACGAGGAGCACATGAAGGTGTCAAGCGTGTCGGTGTCCCGACGGGCGGGTGCGCCGTCGGATGCCGTCGCCTCCAGGAAGCCCTCGTGGGTCGGCAGGGGGCTCGCCCCGCCGGTGAAGTCGGGGTCATCGGGGAGTTCCACCGGGAGTTGGTCGTCGGGGACCACTTCGAAGCCGTCCTCCGTGTGGACGACAGGGATCGGCGAGCCCCAGAATCGCTGGCGTGAGATGAGCCAGTCGCGGATGCGATAGCTGACCGCCTCGGTGCCCGCATCGTGCTCCTCGAGCCAATCGATGGCGGCTGCGACGGACGGATTCGCCCTTCCCTTGCCAACCGTGACCTCGACGCCGTCGAGCGGCCCGCTGTTCGCCATCGTCCCGGGGCCGACGTACGCCTCCTCCATCTCCTCACCGGGGACGAGTGGGCTGTCGGCAGGATCGATCACCGGGACGATGTCGAGGCCGAACGCACGGGCAAACGCGAAGTCGCGCTCGTCGTGGGCCGGCACGGCCATGATGGCGCCGGTGCCGTAGCCCATGAGGACGTAGTCGGCGATCCAGATCGGGATCCGAGCACCGTTGACGGGGTTGACGGCATAGCCACCGGTGGCGACACCGGTCTTTTCCTTTGCCTCCTCCATCCGCTCCAACTCCGTGCGCCGGGCCGTCGCACCGCGGTACTCATCCACTTCGGCACGCTGGCCATCGGACGTCACGCGGTCCACGAGCTCATGCTCGGGGGCGAGCACCATGAAGGTCGCCCCCCAGAGGGTGTCGGGGCGCGTGGTGAACACGGGGATGGCATCACCAGCCTCGGTGCGGAAGACGACCTCGGCACCCTCGGAGCGGCCGATCCAGTTCGTCTGCATGAGCCGGATGGGGTCCGGCCAGTCGATCCCGTCAAACGACAGCAACTCGTCGGAGTAGTCAGTGATCTTGAAGAACCACTGCGCCATCTTCTTCTGGATGACCGGCTGGCCAGTGCGTTCGTCCTTGCCGTCGATCACCTGCTCATTGGCGAGCACAGTCTGGAGTGTCGGGGACCAGTTCACGACGGCTTCGCCCCGGTAGGCGACGCCGCCCTCGAGGAAGCGGGCGAAGAACCACTGCGACCAGCGGTAATACGCCGGGTCACATGACACCGCCTCTCGTTCCCAGTCGAACATGCACCCCATCGAGCGCAGCTGGGAGCGCATGCGGTCGATGTTCGCCCAGGTCCACTCGGCGGGGTTGATGTTGCGCTGCAGGGCCGCGTTCTCTGCGGGCAGACCGAACGCATCGAAGCCCATGGGGAAGAGGACGTTGTACCCCTGCATCCGCTTGAAGCGAGCACGGGCATCCGACGGGGTCATGGCGTACCAGTGGCCCATGTGGAGGTCGCCCGAGGGGTACGGGAGCATCGTGAGGGCGTAGTGCTTGGGACGGTCCCAGTCGACGCGAGACCGGTAGATGCCCTCGGCCTCCCACCGGTCCTGCCACTTCCGTTCGATTTCCTGGGGGTCGTAGTCCTTCACCGATGACTTCCGGATTCGCGAGGACGGGAGGGTACCAGCGGGGCCCACCCACGACCTCACGTTCCCGGTGCGATCGGGTCCCGTCGCCTACCATCGGATCCGTGGACACCACCCCCGGCCCGTCCGGTCCCCCAGCCCGGCTCGAGGGAGGCTCCTTTGCAGCCTCCGCCGGCGCCCTCTATCGCTCCGCCCGCGTCTGGGTGAACGTGTCCGGGGCGGTCAGCCTGACCATCCTCAGTGCGATCTCGGGCTGGCGGAGCGGATTCGTCATCGCCGCCATCGCAGCGCTCCTCTCCCTCGACGCCATCATCCGCGTGCAGCGTTCGGGGGAAGGGCCCCTCTTTCGCCTGTTCCTCATCGATGCCACGGCGATGGGGATCGGCATGACGGCCATCGGGCTGCCGACGGTTGCGGGCACCCTGGCCATCATCCTGGTCATGGTCTCCGCCCTTGTCTTCTCGCGACGCCAGTCCCTTTTCGCCGCCGCATTCGTTGGCGGCTGGCTGCTGTTCAGCCTCATCGCGTCCCGAGGGGGACACCCGTCACCGTTCACAGCGGCCCCGCTGGCGTGGGACGCAAGCATCATCATCTTCGGCGTGGCGGTCACCTTCTTCCTATTGCGCCTCGCCCGCGCGCACATCGACGCGCTCGAGGGGGCTCGCGCACGGCTCATAGGCGAGGTGACGCACGACCTCAAGAGCCCACTGGCGACGATCACAGGCCTCGCCCAACTCCTCGCTGCCATGCAGCACGACACCGAGGCAGAGGAACTCATCGAGTTGATCGCTGACCAGGTAGAGGACGCCATCCGACTCACCGACGACCTCCTCGCGTCGGCTCGACTCGACGTCGAGGCACTCGACGTCACCCCGGGCGTGGTGAGCGCCGGTGGCATCGTCGCCGACGTGCTGCTCACCTTCGGCACTCCGGAGGGGAGGACGATCACATTCTCACCACCATCCTCATCGGTGCTGCTCTGGGCGGACGCGCCGCGGGTGCGCCAGGTGCTCCGCAACCTCCTCAGCAACGCCCACCGCTACGGAGGACCCACCATCGAGGTACGAGTGGCCGAAGCCACGGACGTGGCGACAATCGAGGTCGCCGACGACGGGGCCGGGATCCCCCCCGACCGGGCCGAGGTGCTGTTCGAGCCGTTCGCTGCCAATCGGACCCATGCCGGGTCCTCCGGGCTCGGCCTCTCGGTGTCCAGGCGGATCGCACGCGTCATGGGTGGGGACCTCACCCACCGTCGTGAGCGGGGACACACGATCTTCAGCCTCACCCTCCCCCGCGCCACCGCTGCTCCGCACATCCCCGACGAGGCCGTGACCACCGCCTCGGCACACCTCTGGCTGCGCGAGGACGGGATCGTCCAGTTCGAGTACCGGGAGCCCGGGATCGCCGACACCACGGCCCCGGAGAATGCCGAGATCGTTCGACAACTCCTCGCAGGGGTGCCCCGCCCGCTCCTCGTGGTCACCAAGGGCGCCAAGGCTGACCTCTCTGCCATCCGCACCTACGCCACCGGCGTCCTCCCCCACCTCTCGGCCGCAGCAGTGGTGACGCACGGGTCCGATCGGCTCGCCAC
>CAZRJG010000034.1:0-21542 GCA_964600365.1 uncultured Acidimicrobiia bacterium | reverse complement strand
CGGGCACGAACTGGGTGTAGGAGTTCGCGATTCCGATGAGCGGGCGATCCCAGTCGTCGTCGGTCATCCCGGTGGCCCTCCACAGGGCCCGTGCGCCTGCCATGTTGCGGCCGTGGGTGGTCGTGTTCGAACGGTACGTGGGCATGGGAAGGAGGGTACCGGAGGCCCGCGCCCATGCCGCGGGGTCACCGACGCGATCGGAGTCGGGCGAGTCGTCCCTCCGGGTCATGGACGGGAACGATCCCCGCTGCAAGGGCGGCAGCGCCCCCGTCGTCCACCGGCCAGTCGAGCGGGCCGATGACGAGGTCGACGGGGACCCGTGCGCGGAGCTGGTGGCCGAGGGCCGTGCCGAAGCGTCGTACGGGGAGTCCCAGGTGGGGCTCCCCGAGCGAGGCCGGCGGCTCCAGTTGGCCCGGTCCGGGCGTGAGCACGAGCAGGTCGAGATCGCTGTCGGAGGTTCCCCCGGCGACTGCGTGGGACCCCATGACGGCAAGGCCGAGCACGCGTTCGTCGGTGTGGGCCCACTCGTCGGCTGCGCGCACCGCTTCATGCGCCCCGGGATGACGGACGGCCAGGAGCGCGAGGGCGATCTCATCGCGCACCTCTGGGACGGTCTCGGTGTCCCAACGGACGTCGAGCGCGGGGAGCGACGCCTCCCCCATCAGGGCTGCGAGCGCCCAGGCTGCATGGCCGCGGGCCAGGCCCGAGGGATGTTCGAGCGCTTCGAGCAGGAGCGGCTCACCGGCTTCGTCACCGGAGTTCCCCAGGGCGACGAGCAGGTTCCTCCGCAGGTAGCGGCCGTCGCGCCGGGGGACGTACCAGTTCGAGAATCGCTCGAGCAGGCCGTCATCATCGAGCGCCAGCAGTTCGTCGAAGTCGAGTGCTTCTGGCTCGGGGGCCGAAGCACTCGCCCGGGATCCCGGGGGGCAGGACGTGAGGCAGTCGTCACAGCCGTAGATCCTTCGCCCCAGGAGCGGTCGGATCCAGTGCGGAAGCGACCCGGGAAGTTGGAGCCAGGCCGCGAGGCAGCGGCGGGCGTCGAGGCCCTCGCCATCGAGCGCCCCGGTGGGGCACGCCGGGAGGCATGCAATGCACGTCCCGCAGTCGCGGACCATGGGCTGGGAGGCAGAGAGTTCGGCGTCCGTGACCACCGAGCCGAGCAGCGTCCAGGGGCCGGCCCCGGGGGTGAGGACCATCGTGCTCCTCCCCCACCACCCGACGCCCGCTCGTGCCGCTGCGGCGCGATCGACGAGGCGGTTGTCGTCGATGAATACCTCCGCCCGATGACCCGCTGCCCGCAGTGCCGCCGTAACGGCGTCCGCCACTGCTCGCACCCGCCGGTAGTGGTCCGTTTCGGCGAACCGGGCGACGATCGGGCCGGTGGCAGCCGGGGGTCGGGCGTGCTCCGCGTAGGAGGAGGCAAACGTGACAACCGAGACGGCCCAGGGAAACGTGCGACGCACGTCGGTGGCGACGTCGGGTTCGGCGTGGGTGAAGCGGAGCCTGGAAGCCCTCCCCGAACGAACCGAGTGCTCGAGTCGCGCCCGCTCCTCGTCGAACGACACGGCGGCGACGACCCCTGCCGCCACTGCGCCATTCGCGAGGGCGAGGTCCCGGATGTTCTCGGCTGTGGGCTGCACGCCGTGCAGGCTACGGGGAGGCGCCGGCCCGGTCGGACCAGGAGGCGGTCCGACCGGGCAGAGCCCCGGGGTGGACGTGGATCACCCCGCCCATCGCTCGGCGCCGAACCCATCGAGGCGCACGAGGCGGAGCGGAGGCACCAGCCCCTCCTCGGCGAGGTGGGAGATTGCGGTGAGTTCCGTATCGTCGACCTCCTGCTCCGGGTGGTGCCCGAGCAAGAACGTCACGACACAGTCGTCGCACGCAGTCGTCGCCTGCATGACGCAGTCGTCGCAGTCGATCGTCATCTCCCGACCTCCGATGAGTCCATGGGGGGATCATGTCAGGCGGGTGTGACACTTTTGGTTGGGATAGGAACCGTCCTGAATCTCCCCGGGATTGGTGGATGATGTTCCCCGGGTTTCATGGAGTCGGGATGGTTGGATCGGTTGGGCCAGAGCCCATGACGGAGGGTCCTGCGCACACGAGTTGGACCCACTTGCGTCCGTCGTTCTCTCAGCTGAGCTCTACTCGGAGGCGGGCTTCGAGGTAGAGGAGCGAGCGAGATTCGTCACCCTCGTCACTGCGCTCGAAGCACTGTCCCCTCGGGCTGAGCGTTCCGAACTCGCACAGAAAGCAGTGGACGGTTCCATCGGTGAACTCGGGACGCTGGGACTGACAAGCGAGGAGCTTCGATCCATCAGCAGTGCGGCGGCATAACTCAAAGCCCCTGTCACCAAAACGTGCATCAGCCCCGTCTCACACTTCGAACATACCCCGAGGAACTAGCCAGTTGAGGTTTCGGCCGTTCGGGTTAACCCCCACCCCAGCCTCTGGGGCGATTGACTGACCCCCCGGACATGCCATACTGCTCCACCAATGCAGTCGATCGTCGTACTCGGATAGGAGCAGCGCCCCCAGACACCGGCGCTCGCTCCGTCCTGCCTCCCTCCAGGGAGGCTTTTTTGTGCGCGGAGGAATCATGGAGACCCTCACGGGAGCCCAAGCACTCATCAGAGCCCTCGAACACGAGGGCGTGGACGTCG
The DNA here is from genome assembly GCA_964600365.1 of uncultured Acidimicrobiia bacterium. Lineage (GTDB taxonomy): Bacteria > Actinomycetota > Acidimicrobiia > Spongiisociales > JAENVV01. The sequence goes on along the minus strand of CAZRJG010000034.1, from coordinate 18,876 downwards.
TGTTCGGCGTGCCCGGCGGGGCGATCCTCCCTGCCTACGACCCGCTGCTCGACAGCCCGATCCGCCACATCCTGGCCCGCCACGAGCAGGGCGCAGGACACATGGCGAGTGGGTACGCCTGGGCGACGGGCCGAGTCGGTGTTGCGATCGCGACGTCGGGCCCCGGCGCGACCAACCTCGTGACGCCCCTCGCCGACGCTCTCATGGATTCGGTGCCGATGGTGGCGATCACCGGCCAGGTCGCCACGACGGCGATCGGCAACGATGCCTTCCAGGAGGCCTACACGACCGGGATCACGATGGCCGCCACCAAGCACAACTACTTGGTGACCGACGCCGCCGACATCCCCTCCGTCGTGAGGGAAGCCTTCCACATCGCTGCCACGGGTCGCCCCGGGCCGGTCCTCATCGACGTCCCGAAGGACGTCCTCAACGCCGAACTCCAGTGGAAGGACTCCGACACCCCCATCGAACTCCCCGGCTACAAGCCGACCACCCAGCCGCATCCCCGTCGCATCCAAGAGGCGGTTCGCCGCATCGCGGCTGCCGAGCGACCCGTGCTCTACGTCGGTGGCGGGATCATCAAGGCCGGTGGATCCGAGGCGCTCGTCCAACTCGCCGAGAGGGCAAACCTCCCCGTTGTCACGACGCTGATGGGTAGGGGCGCCATTCCCGACTCCCACCCCCTCACGCTGGGGATGCCGGGCATGCACGGCCTCTACGCCGCCACGACGGCCATCCAAAAGTCCGACCTCCTCATCGGGATCGGTGTGCGCTTCGACGACCGCGTCACCGGTGACCCGGCGTCGTTCGCTCCGCTCGCCGAGGTGATCCACGCCGATATCGACCCCGCCGAAATCGGCAAGGTCCGCGAGGCAGAGATCCCGATCGTCGGCGATGCCCGTTCCGTGCTCGAGGCCCTCGTCTCCGAATGGGGCGATCGACCGTCACCCGAGCGCACCGACTGGCTCGACACGATTGCCCGGTGGCAGCGCGACTTCCCGCTCTCCTACGACCAGAAGGCCGATGGGATGATCAAGCCCCAATACGTGGTGGAGGAACTCCATCGCATCACCGGCGGCGACGCGATCCTCGTGTCGGGCGTGGGACAGCACCAGATGTGGGCCTCCCAGTACTGGAAGTTCGAGGAACCGAACACCTGGCTCAACTCGGGCGGCCTCGGGACCATGGGGTACGCCGTCCCCGCCGCCGTCGGCGCGAAGGCCGGGATGCCCGACGAACTCGTGCTGGCGATCGACGGCGACGGCTGCTTCCAGATGACGTTCCAGGAGCTCATCACGGCGGCCGTTGACAAGCTCCCCGTGAAGGTTGCCGTCCTCAACAACGGCGTCTACGGCATGGTCGCCCAGTGGCAGAGGCTCTTCTACAATGGAAGGCTGTCGGCCTCCGAACTCGGCAACGACGTCCTCGACTACGTGAAGTTCGCCGAGTCGATGGGATGCGCGGGATTCCGTGCCGTCACACCCGCAGAAGTGGCACCAGTGATCGAGAAGGCACTCGCCGTGAACGACCGACCGGTCGTCATCGAGTTCCTCGTGGACCCGGAGGAGCACGTCTATCCGATGGTTCCCGCCGGCGGATCGAACGACATCATCATCATGGGCCCGGAGGACGCCTGATGCAACAACACACCCTCTCCGTCCTGGTGGAGGACAAGTCGGGCGTCCTCGCCCGGGTCGCTTCACTCCTCGCCCGGCGTGGTTTCAACATCCACTCCCTGGCGGTCGGCCCCACCGGTGAGCCCCACATGTCGCGGATGACCATCGTGGTCGAGGCGCCGGAGCTCGAGCAGGTGAAGAAGCAACTCCACAAGTTGGTGAACGTCGTGAAGATCACCGAACTCGAGCCCGACGAAGCGGTCGAGACCGAAGTGATGCTCATCCGCGTCGCCGCCGGCGCCGGGCATCGCACCGAGGTGCTCGAACTCGCCCAGATCTTCGAGGCCGCAGTGGTGGACGTCTCGCCCACCTCACTCCTCTTCTCGCTCACGGGCACCCCACGGAAGGTCAACGACTTTCTCGAACTCCTCCGGCCCTTCGGGCTCGTGGAGATGGCGAAGTCCGGCCGAATCGCCCTCGCCCGGGACCGCAAGACCCGCAAGCTGAAGGCAGTCTGACCGTGGAGACCCACCGCATCGCCCTCCTGCCCGGCGACGGGATCGGTACCGAGGTCACCGCCCAGGCCGTGAAGGCCATCACGGTTGCGTCCGAGCGCTTCGGCTTCGGGCTCGACACCGAGGAGTACGACCTCGGCGGCACCCGCTACCTCGCCACGGGTGAGGTGCTTCCCGAGTCCGTCCTCGAAGAACTCCGCTCGTTCGATGCGATCCTCCTCGGCGCCGTGGGGCTCCCCGCCGTCCCCCCCGGCGTGCTCGAACGGGGACTCCTCCTCAAGCTCCGCTTCGAGTTCGACCAGTACGTGAACCTCCGGCCGGTGCGCCTCTACCCGGGGGTTCCCTCCCCCATCGCCGACCTCGCCCCGGAGGACTGCGACTTCGTCGTGGTTCGGGAGAACACCGAGGGCCCCTATGCGGGGCATGGCGGGAACTCGAGGGTGGGCACTCCCCACGAAGTCGCGACCCAGAACTCGATCAACACTCGGATGGGCGTCGAACGCGTCATGGTCGACGCGTTCGAGCGGGCCATGAAACGGGGCAAGCACGTGACCGTGGCCCACAAGACGAACGTCCTCATCCACGCGGGCGATCTCTGGATGCGCACCGCCGAGGCGGTTGCGGCCCGTTTCCCCGAGGTCACCTGGGACTACGTGCACGTCGACGCCGCCTGCCTCTACATGGTCGGCGATCCGAGCCGGTTCGACGTCATGGTCACCGACAACCTCTTCGGTGACATCGTCACCGACCTCGGCGCCGCCATCCAGGGCGGCATCGGACTCGCAGCCTCGGGCAACATCAACCCCATGAGGGCCACTCCCTCCATGTTCGAACCCGTCCATGGGTCCGCGCCCGACATCGCTGGGCAAGGCCTTGCGAATCCGGTGGCGGCAGTCATCTCTGCAAGCATGCTGCTCGAGCACCTCGGCGAGGAGGACGCCTCCGCGGCGCTCCATGACGCAGCGGTCGAAGAACTTCGCATCCTGCCTGCGATGGCAGGCCCCGGCATGGGGGCATCCACCGACGAGATCGGTGATCGGATCGCCGCACGGGTCGCCGGCTAACCAGACCCCAGGAACACCTCGACGGCCCGATCGCGGCCGACGCTCTCGGCCTGCAGGTTGAGCCCGAGGATCGCCTCGGTATCGAGGCGCCCGAACGCATCGGCGAGCGCTGATCGGCCCTCTGCGCTCACGGCGTCCGGCGACACGAGGAGCACGGGGGCCTCGAGCGCATGCATGCCGAGGTCGTCGGCAAGGGCAACGAGGTGTCGACGGTCGAGGACCGGATCGGTCACGAACAGGAGAGCGGCATCGACCTCCCCGGCTTGGAGGGACGCGGCCAGCAGGTCGTCGTCATCGATCGGGATGAACCCCCCGAACTCGAATCCGTAGACGGTGGCGAGCCCGGCGAGGCAGGTGGCGCTGCGGGGACAGTCCGAGGGCCCGCCCACGACCATCTCCGCGGCCAGGTCGTAGAGACCCGATACCGCACGAAGCCCTCTCCGACCTGCGAACCCGGCGGAGACCACAAGCCCCAGGCCCGCATGCCCGGGCGCTGCGATCACGAGGTCGTCGGGGCGGAGCCGGGCGAGCACTCCCAACGGGTACGACCCCTGGGCGTCCCCCGGCACGCCGAGGTGGTCGAGGAGCGAACCGAGGTAGTCGACCACCACGTGGACCTCACCGGAGTCGAACGCAGCGAGCAACTCCTCCCGACTCTCGTACGTTGCGTCCACCCGAGCGCCTGCGAGGGCCCCCGCCGCGACGTGGCCGAGAAGGTCCGCCTCGTCCACCGGGAAGGTCCCGACGACGATCTCCCGGGACTCCTGGGCGGCACACGACAGGGAGATGAGGGCGACCAGGAGGAGCAGGACCGTCAGGCGCATCGGGCAACCGTACCGCTCGATCTCCCTCCCTCAGAGGGCACGGAGTGTCTCTCCGCGATGCCGGTCCAGTGCGACGACCTCGAGTTCGGCCACCTCCCCCGCGCGCGCCAACGTGGATCCGGGGGTGGCCACCACCGTCATCGTCGATGCATCGAGCGCTTCCTGCATGCGTGCCAGGAGGACTGGGTCGCCTCGATCGAGTCGAAGGTGGTCGGGACGCATCGGAACGTCGACCACCCCCTCACCGAGCACGTGCCAGTCGACCCCCTGGCCGGCGATCAACCCAATCCGATGGTTCTGCCGGAGGACGCGGAGGTGCGCAGCATCCTCGAAGGGCGCTGCCACCCTGCCCCGGTGCTCCCGGTAGATGGCATCGATCTGGAGGGCGAGGCCCGGCTCGGCGACGGCGATCTCCTCCAAGAGCCGATGGAACCCCGCGAGGGTGAGTTGGCTGTCGGACGCCACCCGGTCGCGGAGCTCGCGGCGGCTCTCATCGAGGTACTCAAGGAGTCGCTCACCGGTGAGGGAGAGCGCAGCATCGGTGCCCACCCGGGCCCAGATCTCCTCAACGGCAATCTGCGCCGCCGAGCGTCGCGCCGCATCGAGGTCGAAGATGACCGAGTCGTCGAAGCAGAAGCCGTGCACGGTATTGATCGTACGCCGGTCAGGCGGGATGCCACAGGCCAACGAGTCGGCGCTCGGCGTCCACGACCGGGACCGTCCCCCCGAGGGCAGCGCCTGCTGAGATCGCTTCCTCGACGGGTGCATCGAGCGCGACGGTGACCGCTGGCGAGGCGATCTCACCAACGGCGGTCGGGCCGGCTGCTGCGAGCGCGTCGGTGGAGACCACGCCCACCACCTGCCCGGCGTCCACCACGGGCACCATGTCGCCGTGGGCGAGGCGCAGCGCCTCGGAGGCCGGCAGCAACGTCCCCACCCATTCGGGCTCCGCCATCTGGTGGAAGACACGTCGCGGCGCAGCCTTCACGATGACCGCTCCGAGCGGGGCGTGGGCGATGAGTCGCGCGCCGGGGCCGAGGAAGCGTCGCTGGAAGAACGAACCGCCCGGCGCGCCGAGCACGAGCAGGGCGGTGTCCGCGGCTTCATCGATGAGGCTCGAAGCGCGCTCGGCCTCGACGATCCGGTGTGGGATGCCGGGCACGAGTTCATCGAGTTCCTCGACGGTGCGCAGGGCGTGATCGGGGCCTTCGTCGGCCGAGAACGCGCACACGAACTCGGCCGGAACCCCGAGTCGCTCCCCGAGTGTCCGTGCCGTCACGGCGGCCAGTACCGAGTGGGGACCGCCTCCAACGGCAGCCAGCACGCGTCCCGCGGAGTCGAGCCGCACCGATGCCGGGACCACCTGGGGGACGAGGTCGAACGAGGGAGAGAGTCGGCGGGTGACGACGAGGTCTGCCCGTTCGGAGATGCACTGGGAACGCAGGTCACCCTCGATGCGCGAGCGGTCGTCAGAGAGCGCTTCGGCAAGGGAGGAGGGTTCCTCGCCGCGCGCATAGAGCACGCGGAGGGTGGGGTGTGCCATCGCCCTTGAACCTACCGGGGAACCTCGCGTAGGAGGCCCAGGACGACGTCCACGGCATGGCCCGCCGCGACCTCGACACGGGGATGCAGCCCCGGCTCGGGATGGATGACCTCGATCTCGACCCCAACGACGAGGACGAGCCCGGGCCAGTCGCCCACCTGGCGGCGGAGGGCGAGGCCCTGCCCGAGGGTGAGCGTGTGGCTCGACGTCGCCACCTCGGAAGGGAGCGGGTGGTCGGTCACATCGAGGACGACGACCGCCCCCACCGGGGCACCCGACATCACGGCGTCGACGAGGATGAGCACCTCCGGCTCCTCGATGCCCACGAGGCGAGTCGGGTCCTCGACCTCCACGACCTCGACGCCAAGCTCGCGAAGTCGGTCGCCGATCCACGGGCCTACGCCGTCGTCCCCGCGATGGGGGTTCCCGATGGTGACGACCGTGGCCATCTCCCAAGGCTACGGATCTGAAGCCCTTGGCCGCGGGCGATAGCCTTGCCCCATGCCCGACGGCCCCACGCTGTTTGCCCGCTTCGCCTACCCACCCAACGAACTCGGCCTCTGTGGGCCCGATGACGGCGAACTCATCGCCGCCGTGGCAGAGGGAGCGCCAGAGGCGGAGATCCACGAGGCGCTCCGTGGGTTCACCGGCGCCTACCCGTACCTCCGGTTCATCGCCGAACAGCGCCGCACGGGCAACCCGCTCGACGGGGAGGTCGTGGAGGCCTACTGGTTGGCCCACGGGTCGGAGTCCTCCTCCGATCTGCTCGACTTCGGCAACCACCTCCGAGAGACCTTCCTCCCCCGGATGGGTCCCAACTGGATGGGCTTCGCCGGCCAACTCGAGTCGATCCCGCATCCGACCCACGCCTTCCATGTGCTCGCCGTCTACCCGTGGCTCGGCAAGCTGCGCGAAGGCCTCGTGGAGCCCTCCCTCCGCATCCTCGACCGCTGCCGGATCCGTTGGGGGCGAGTCGAGGCGGTGGACGGCCTCTCTGCGACGGTGCGGTCGGTGCCCCTCGTCTGGGAGGGGGGAGCACTCACCCTCGGCGCCCCGGTGGCCGAGGTCGTTCGACTGTACGGAGGGCTGGGTGCATCGGTTGGCGATGTCGTTGCCCTCCACTGGGATTGGGCGTGCGCCGTGCTCGACGACGCTCGCCTGGGGTCGCTGCGCACCGACACGGCGCGGGTCCTCGTGGCCGCGAACGCACACCCCCGCGAGGAACTCTGACCACGGCCGCCGGAGGTACGTAGCCTTCCTAGGTATGAGCGTGATGCTCGCCACCGATGACCTCGACCGGCTCCTCAAGTTCCTCCAGGACGATGGGTACCGGACACTGGCGCCCACTGAACGCGACGGCGCCATCACCTACGCCCCGATCACCGATTCGACCGACCTCCCGTTGGGCATGGTCGATGAGCAGTCACCCGGATCGTTCCGCCTCGTCGCTTCGTCGGGAACCCCCGCCTACTTCGACGCGCTACCCGGGCAGGCTTCTTGGAAGGATGTTGCCTTCCCGCCACGAGAGGCGCTGTGGGAGTCCCGTCGTGAGGACGGCCGGCTGAGTTTTGTCTCGGTCGTCCGGGACGTCCACATGACGGCCCTCATCGGCGTGCGATCCTGCGAGTTGGCCGCGATCTCCGTGCAGGACAAGGTCTTCCTCAGGAGTGGCGCGACCGATCCCCGCTATGAGATCCGACGGGACCAGATGTTCCTCGTTGCGGTCGAGTGTGGCCGGGCGGCCCCGACCTGCTTCTGCACGTCCATGGGAACGGGTCCCATGATCGATCCCGGACGCGGCGCCGACCTCGTCCTCACCGAGTTGCCCGGCAAGGGCTTCGTCGCGAGGGGCGACACCGATCGGGGAGTCGCCCTCCTCAACCGCCTCGAGCCCCGATCGGCAACGGTCTCCGAACTCGAGGCCGCATCCACCCGGGTGGCCAGGACCGCGGACTCGATCACGCGCCACCTCGACACGAACGGCTTGAAGGAGGGCCTTGCCGCGGCAGCCTCGTCCGATGCGTGGAAGGACCTCGAGTCGCGCTGTCTCGCGTGCGGCAACTGCACGCTGGTGTGCCCGACCTGCTTCTGCTCCTCGGCCGAGGACTCCTCCGGCCTCTCAGGCGAGCATGCGAGCCGAGACCGGGTGTGGGCGAGCTGCTTCACGCTCGACTACTCCTACATGTACGGCCATACCGTCCGCAACGCAGTGGGCACCCGTTACCGCCACTGGATCACGCACAAGCTCTCGACATGGGTCGACCAGTTCGGCTCCTTTGGGTGCGTGGGCTGTGGCCGCTGCATCACGTGGTGCCCCGTCGGGATCGACATCGTCGAGGAGGCAACTCGGATCACCAAGGAGCCCACCCATGCATGAACTGCTCGCGAGCCACCCCTTCTTCAACGGGCTCGACCAGGAGGAGCTCACCGACCTCGAGACCGAGATCGAGGAGCTCCCGGCGGACGTCGAGGTCATCCATGCAGGAGCGAGGGCCGACTCGATGCGGTTCCTGCTCTCGGGTCGCATCGCCCTCACCTTCGGCGGCGCGCTCCCACAGCCGCCCTTCGAGACGATCGGGCAAGGCGATGTCCTGGGCGTCTCATGGGTTCGCCCCGAACCAGTGTGGGAGTTCACGGCACGGACCCTCTTGCCGACCCGATGCGTACGGGTGGACGCCGATTCACTCCGTGCGGCGATCAGCCGCTCACCCGACCTCCGTCTCCACCTCATGGAACGTCTCAACGAGGTCCTCCTCGAGCGCCTCCATGCCGTGCGACTGCAGCACCTCGACATGTACCGGAATCCGTATGAACGGCACTGACCCCTGGCTCCCCCGTCCGTTCGAGATCACGGCCCGACGAACCCAGACCACCGACACGATCACCATCGACCTCGCCCCCGCCGACGGCCAGCCGATGCCCCGCTACCTCCCCGGACAGGTCTCGATGCTGGGCGTCCCCGGCGTCGGTGAGGCGCCGATCTCGATCTCGGGCGATCCGGCTCGATCGAACGCGCTCGAGCACACCCTGCGGGTCGTGGGATCGGTGACCTCCAAGATCGCCTCCTTCGGCGTAGGCGACCAGGTCTCCGTCCGGTCCCCGTTCGGGACCCCGTGGCCCCTCGAGCAGGCCAAGGGTCGGGATCTCCTCGTCGTCGCCGGCGGCATAGGGATCGCTCCCCTCGCCTCGGTCCTCCACCACGCCGTCGCACATCGGGGCGATTTCGGCCGGGTCGTGCTCCTGTACGGCGCCCGCACCCCGGGCGACCTCGTCTTCCGCGAGTGGGTCGACCATCTCGCCATCGCGGAGGCCGTGGAGGTCCTCATCACCGTGGACAAGGCCGACGAAGCCTGGCGCTACGACATCGGCATGGTCACTCGCCTCATCGGGCGGATCGGGCTCCGGCCGAAGGACACCACCGCATTCATCTGTGGCCCCGGGGTCATGATGCGCGCCGTCGCCTCGGACCTCGTTGGTCGCGGCGTGGGAGCGGGCGAGATCCACGTGACCATGGAGAGGAACATGCAGTGCGCCGCGGGCTTCTGCGGGCATTGCCAGTTCGGCGGTGAGTTCATCTGCAAGGACGGGCCCGTCTTCCCCTGGTGGCGCGTCGCCAACCTCTTCTCGATCCCGGAGATCTGACATGGCCCCCACACTCGCCGTCTGGAAGTTTGCCTCGTGCGATGGCTGCCAGCTCTCGCTGCTGGACTGCGAGGACGAGCTGCTCGCCGTGGCCGGGGCCGTGACGATTGCCAACTTCCCCGAGGCGACCCGAGCCGTCATCGAGGGCCCGTACGACGTCTCGCTCATCGAAGGGTCGATCACCACCGCCCACGACGCCGAACGGGTGAAGGAGATCCGGGAGATGTCGGGCCTCGTCGTCACGATTGGGGCGTGTGCCACGGCAGGTGGCATCCAGGCGCTGAAGAACGGAGCCGACGTCGATGAGTTCATCCGCATCGTCTACGCCCATCCGGAGTTCATCTCAACACTCGAGACCTCGACGGCGATCGCCGACCACATCGACGTAGACCTCGAGTTGCGGGGCTGTCCCATCGACAAGGGCCAGCTGCTCGAGGCGGTGGGATCGCTGCTCGTGGGGCGCCGCCCGAAGCTGCCCACCTCGTCGGTATGCGGCCAGTGCAAGGCCCGGGGGACGACCTGCATCATGGTGTCCAAGGGCATCCCGTGCATGGGGCCGGTGACCCAAGCCGGGTGCAACGCCCTCTGCCCCGCCTACGACCGGGGGTGCTTCGGGTGCTTCGGCCCCGCCGAGACCACGAGTATCGCCGCGCTCATCGACCAGTGGGAACGACTCGGCGTGGACGCCACGACGACCGAGCGCATGTTCCGCACGTTCAACGTGGCAGCGTTCGAGAAGGTGCGTTCCCATGCATGAGACGATCCGACGTTTCGCCGTGGACACCCTCGCCCGCGTCGAGGGTGAAGGGTCGATGTACCTCACCATCGACGACGGCAAGATCACCGACCTGCGGTTCAAGATCTTCGAGCCACCACGGTTCTTCGAGGCGTTCCTGCAGGGTCGCGGCCATCACGAAGCGATCGACATCACCGCTCGGATCTGTGGCATCTGCCCTGTGGCCTATCAGACGTCGGCAGCGAACGCGATGGAGTCGATCCTGGGGATCGAGCTCGACGAGCAGCTTCGGCGACTGCGTCGGCTCCTCTACCTCGGCGAGTGGATCGAGAGCCACGGGCTCCACATCTACCTCCTCCACGCACCCGATTTCCTCGGATACCAGGACGGCATCGCCATGGCGGCCGACCACCCCGAGAAGGTCACTGAGGGCCTCCGGCTCAAGCAGATCGGCAACGAGCTCATGACGCTCGTCGGCGGGCGGGAGATCCACCCGATCAACGTACGGGTCGGCGGGGTCTACAAGGCGCCGTCCAAGGCGCAGTTGCGGGCCAAGCAGGACGACCTCGCGTGGGCGCTCGCAGCCTCCGAGCGCACCCTCGACTGGGTGAAGGGGTTCGCCATCCCCGAGTTCGAGCAGGACTACGAGTTCGTGTGCCTCACCGATCCCGACGAGTACGCCATCCTCGGCGGGCGGATCATCTCCAACCGGGGCATCGACATCGCCGTCGAGGAGTGGGGCGACGTCTTCGAGGAGCAGCACATCGAGTGGTCCAATGCGCTCCACGCCGTGGTGAAGGAGCGGGGGAACTACTTCGTCGGCCCGATGGCCAGGCTCGCCCTCAACTTCGAACAGCTCCATCCCCGCGCCCAGGGGGCAGCGGCCGAGGTCGGCCTTGCGGACGGGACCATGAATCCGTTCGCCTCGATCCTCGTCCGGGCGGTCGAGTTGATCCACGCCTGCGCCACAGCGCTCGAGGAGATCGACAAGTACGAGGAACCACCCTTCGCCCACCACGACGTCCCCATCAGGGCCGGCGTTGGCCACGGGGCGTCGGAGGCGCCACGCGGCATCCTCTACCACCGCTACGAGATCGACGACGCAGGTGCCATCGTGTCCGCCAAGATCGTCCCGCCGACGTCGCAGAACCAGGGCCGGATCGAACAGGACCTCCACGCCTACGTGATGGAGTACCTCGACCTCGACGACGACTCACTTCAGTGGCAGTTGGAGCAGGCGATCCGCAACTACGACCCGTGCATCTCGTGCGCAACCCACTTCCTCGACCTGCGGGTGGAGCGCACTACCTCAGTCCCCCCGCCGGGGCGGGGGAAAGGTACCGCCATCGAAGGCGGGGGTCGGGGGGCACGAGCTGATTGGTCGGAGCACTGACATGTGCTTGGGCCTCGTCGGTGAGGTGGTCTCCGTCGACCCGGACCGCCAGATGGTGCGGGTCGAGGGATGGGACCGCGACGTGAGCATCCTCACGCTCCCCGAGACGAAGGTCGGTGACACGATCCGCATTCACGCCGGCTTCGCCGTCGGGTTCGCGGCCGACGATGAAGTCTGACGCATCCCCTACGGCTCGATCATCTCGCCGATCCAGACCGTTGATACTCCGTCGAAGTCGCCGACGAGCAACAGATGCAGTGCACCCGAAGCGGGGTCGGTGAACGCCGTTGCCGATCGCACATCCGAGTTCGGCCCGGAGAGCTTGCCGAAGACCTCGGCGGGCATGACGAGGGGCATGAGCGTCTCACCGCCATCTGCCGTCCACCATCCGATCGCCCGGGATGGACCCGTCCGCTCAGCGTAGGACCCAAGAATCGCGACTCCTTCATCAAGGTCAACGACCGCGCTCGAGCCCTGAAGGCGCCCGAGGGCATTCGTCGGGAGGTCGGCGATGACGGCCTCCCACGTTACGCCGTCCTGGCTCCTCCAGACCGGAGGGCGCGTTCCCGTACCCGACGCAATGAGCCAGCCGGTCGGCGACTGCCTGACATCTGACAAGGCCGTGAACTCACCATCTTCTGGGAGCAGGCTGATCGTTGGGACTTCGGTCCACGACATCCCATCCCGAGATCTCCACAAGGAAGATGTCTCACTCCACCCCTCGGTGGAGTCGCCCCACGCCAGGTACCCAAGGGGCCACGGCGCGATCCAATCGAACGAGACATCGCTGCCACCCACCCGATGCCGCTGCCACACGCGTCCGTCGTTCGAGGTCCAGCTTCCACCGACGCCCCCTGCCACGAAGCCTTCAGGCGTGGCGAGCACGACCTGGATCACGTGCCGCACGTCTTCGTCAACCAGGTCAACGCCTTGGGCTACCAGTTCCCAAGACCAACCGAGATCGTTCGACCTCCAGATCATGGGCTCGAACGGGAAGTCCGGGCGACCCCAGCCATTCGCTGTCGGGTCAATCCCACCGACCGCAACGAGAACACCATCGCGGAAGGCGACGTCATGTACGAAGTAGTCGCCTTCTCCATCGGTCGGCAGCACGATGCGTTCCCAGGCAGCGCCGTCGCCTGAGATCCAGGCAACCGGGTCCCAGGATCCGTCATCGAGGCCGGCACCCACTACAACGAAACCCTCTGCCGCGCACGTGCCGTCGTCGCATGACTCGATCGCAACGACCTGTGCCGCTATTTCGCCGAACTCACCCGTCGGGAGCCCATGCATCGCCCATTCAATCTCCGGCGAGGCCATCCCCGCATGAGGCTCCTCAATGGGCGCCGTCTCTTGGTCCGCCACCACGGAGATCGTGACCTCCGTCGAGGCCGTCGCGACCGGTGCGACCTCTTCGCCCTCAGCGCCACCGAGCATCCTCGGGATCGCGATGAAGCTGAGCACGATCACGAGGGCGCCGACGACAGCGAGGAACGGGCCGGAGAAGGGGCTCGATGTGGGCATCGTTGCCCGAGCCCGGAGCGTCGGCGGATGTGTGCGATCGACCTCTCCGTCAAGCTCACGGACCGCTGCTTGGAATCGTTCGTCAATCGTCATGGCGCACCCCCAGATCATGAGCAAGCCGAGCACGGGCGTGACTGAGCGTTGCCTTCACCGTGCCTTCCTCGATGCCGAGCACGTCTGCGACGTCCCGGACGCTCATGTCGTCCACATAGAAGAGAAGGACGACCTGTTGCTGTCGTTTCGGGAGTGACCCGACGGCGCTCCACAGCTCTTGGTTGGCGAGTCGGGGAGCCTCCTGGGCCTGCGGCGGCCCGAGCCGCATCAACGCCCCGGCCTCGGAGCGGAGGCGACGCCACCGGGAGCACGCCAGGTTGAGCGCAGCCCGCCTGACCCACGCCTCGGGACTTGGGTGGTCGGCGACGTCCTTCCAGTTCCGGAGCGCGCGAACGAACGCCTCCTGGGCCACGTCCTCGGCGGCGCAGAGCGAGCGAGTGAGGGGACGCACGAGTTTGAGGACCGATCGGTACTCCGACCGGTAGAAGTAGTCGAACTGCGCGTCAGCCGCCACGGTGGCCGCCACGCCGGATGAGACCGACACACCCAGGCTCCCTGGGGTCCGCTCCGAGGCTACGTCGAAGGCCCCCGTCACGGTGCCTCGACGGTGAATTCGACGCCAACCGGTTCGCCGGACCGCCCGCCCTTCGCCCGCACATCGGTCATTCCCACGATGACGGAACCGTCGGCGAGCTCACCGACACAGCCCAAGGCATCAAGAGTGAGCGAACCCCCTTCGGTGGGCAACACGATCTCCACCGAGTCGCATGTTGTGCGGGAGAAGATCTCACTCCGCATCTCGACGAGGATCCCTCTCACCGTCCCTTGGCCCTCAGTGATCTTCCAAGCGACCGTCCACGTTCTCGGCGCCTCGGGCACGTCGAAGCAATCGGGCGCGCTCGCCACATAGGGCTCAACGCCGTCCTCGTCGAGCTCCCACATCGCCCCATGGTTCTCCACAAGATCCACGCACGTGCCGTCCTTCACGGACTTTGGGTTCCCCTTCCCCTCAGGGGGCTTCGCTATCGCCGGCACTGCTGCCAGCACGAGGGCGAAGGCCACGAGGCATACGAACCACTTCCGCATCTCGGCCTCCTCGGCTCACGGCGGGCTCCCGCTGCGCCCACTCACCTTCCCAACGCATGAGGCCCCGATCGGGTTTAGTGGCACCTCAGGCCGCTAGGTTCGGCCAATGCCCGAGCTCACCGGCCACTACGCGTTCGGCACCTTCGCGTTCGAGGTGGTGGAACTCGAAGGCGGACCCGGTGTCCGCATGTTCGGAGCTCCCGAGGGGTTCGAGATCCCGCTCGCCCCGACCCCCGAGCCGCTCACCTTCGTACTCCAGGGCGGCCCTGCACCGGGAGCGCCGGCCACGTTCCAACTCGACGGGGACCGTGTCACCGGGATCGACGTCGCCGGGCAGATGACCCTTGAGCGCCTCGAGGGGCCGCCCACCCTCCCCGAGCCCCACGGTCAAGGGCTGTTCGCCCCCGAGTTCTCACCCTCCGCGGAGCGCGTGGCCGCATTCGACGCGCTCCTGGCCGAGGTCGACGCCGGCGCAGCCGGCGAGATCGAGTGGTCGCTCCCCTACCCGAAGCATGAGTTCCTCCAGTACGCCGCTGGGCTGGACCGGTACATCTTCCATGGTTCAGGTGATCTCGACATCGAGGAGTTCGTCCCCCGGCGCAACTCCACCGAGAGCTTCGACCGCTCCGGGCGGGGCAACGTCATGGGCATCTATGGCACCCACGATGGCCTGTGGCCGATGTTCTTCGCAGTGGTGGATCGCTCCAGGATCGAGGGATCGATCCGCAACGGCTTCACGACGCTCGACGGACCCGACGGCGAATCGGTCCGCATGTACAACTTCTCAATCACCCGGGAGAACCTGCCTGACCGGCCCTTCCGCCCGGGAATGCTCTACATCCTCCCCAGGGAGACGTTCACCCGGCTCCCGCTGATGGAGGGAGGGCCGCCCTCCGACGAGTGGGCCAGCGAGGTGCCGGTCACGCCACTCGCCCGGCTCCCACTCGAGCCTGAGGACTTCCCGTTCCTCGACGACGTCGGCGGTCATGACGACGGGCCCGTGATCGAGCTCAGCAGGACCTCGAAGGAGATCTACGACGCGGTCACCACCGCGGAGGGGGTCGAGGGCGGGTTCGCGATGCGGCTCGACTGGTCGGAAGCGCTCGCGGAGCGAGTCACGGCCTGGATCCCGATGATGAGACACTTCTTCCCGGGGGTTCGGCTCGTTCTCCGGTTCGAGGTCGACGACAGTGTCTGGCTCGACTACTTCGGGCAACCGGCGACCAATGAGATGCTGGGCCAGGGACTCCGGCGCCGGGGCGTCCTCGACTAGTCGGCGAGGTGCCCGGGAGGGGCACCGAGGCGCTCGGCGAGCGCTTGGGACCGGTGCGCCACGATGCGGTCGGCGATCGTCTCGGCTGCGTGGGTGAGCCACATCGCGGTCTGTGATCCCTCGGTGTAGTCGGCGGGGCCGTAGGCATCCACACGGTCCTGTTCGAGCAGGCGATTCACCTGTTCGAACTCGGCCGTCGATCCGGGGCGGTACACGGCGAACGTCCTCCCGCCGTTCTGCTCGACAACGCTGAACACGGGGACATCACTCGGCCCGTCGGCCACGTAGATCATGTTCTGGAACGGGATGCGACGGTCCTCGCGGGCGATCTTGGAGTTCACATCGATGCCGGCGTGCTTGTTCGTCCCCTTGTTGATCTCGAACACGGCGCGGGTCTTGGTGGTGTTGTCGATGGCGTAGACGAGTTCGCGGATCACCCTGTCGTCCTGGGCGAACAGCCTCCCCGACTCGAGGAAGCCCGGAAGGGCGACCTCCTCGGAGAACTCAGCGGCCCACACCTCGGTGACGTAGGGGGCAACAGCGCTGCCGAGGATCATCTGGCGAAGGCCTGACGACACCACGTAGTGCTCGACGGCGATGCCGTGGTCCGCGTACGCCGGGTGGGCCTCGATCTCCTTCTTGAACGCGCCCATGAACTCGGGCATGCCTGCGTAGAAGGCGATTTCACCGCCCAAATCCCTGAGGAACTGGTTCGTGAGGCCCGGCATCCGGCCCTCGCGCACATACGTGAGGAGATGGTTGAGGTAGAGGGTGTCGGGGTTGACCATCCCGGCGCCACGGGACCGGTAGTACTCGACGAGGCCGTCGGCTTCCTCCCAGAAGGTGACAGGGTCGATGCCGTAGTGGGCGAAGAGCGGCCCCTGCATGTATCCGGGGATGAGGGTCTTGTCGAAGTCCCAGATGACCGCGATGACGTTTTGGGGGAAGATCGGCATGGGGTGTAGCAGGGTATCGGCAGCCCCCCACCTGGGGAAGAGGGAAATAGTCTTCGCCCATGGAGGCCTACTTCACCCGCCCGAATGAACACTGGTTCCTCCCCACCGACCACACCCGCGGCCCGTGGGACCATGACGCCTGCCACGCCGGGCCCCCGACGGCTCTCATGGCCCGGGAGGTGGAACGCCTCCTGCCCGACCTCCAGCTCACCCGACTCACGGTCGAACTCATGCGCCCGATCCCGATGACCGGCTTCCGGGTGCAGGCAGAGATCCGCCGACCCGGACGCATGGTCTCGCTCACCGAGGCCGAGATCCTCGACGACGATCGCATCTACGCCCGGGCCTACGCCATGCACCTGCGCACCCTCGCCGAACCTCTCGACGTGTCCACCGCCCCGGTGGACGTGCCCCTCCTCCAGGACGCGATCCCCGGTCCGTTCCCGATCACGGAGACCGCACACGGACTGCAGTCGTTCACCACGTCGGTGGAGGTGCGGTACGACCCCGAGGGATCACCCGGCGATGGCGGCCCGACCACCATGTGGATGCGCAGCCTCGTCCCCATCCTCCCCGACGAGGAGCCGAGCCCGTTCCAGCGGATCTGCCCGCTCGCGGACTCGGGGAACGGCATCTCATGGAACGAGTACCTCGACAAGGTGTACTTCGTGAATCCCGACCTCACGATCTCGATCCACCGTCCCCCCGACGGGGAGTGGTTCTGCTCCCGAACCGCCTCGCATTGGCACGCCTCGGGGATCGGGACCGCCGACGCCCAGCTCTTCGACCGCCACGGCCCGGTCGGCCGCGCCACGCAGAACCTGCTGCTCTCGGCTCCCCCCGGCTAGTTGCCGGCGGGAAGCCAGAGCGTCGTGTCGGGGTTGAACTGGCTCCACGCGAACCAAAACGCCTCGTGGGAGGTCACCTGCACGCCGCCGTCGAAGGCGACGAGCCCACTCCCCTCGAGCCGAACCTCGATGCCATCGACCCGCACCGGCTCGCCGGCCTCGAGCGCCGACCGGGCCTCGCGGACCGGGAACGCAACCGCCTCGTCGCCGACCCGGACCCCGAGGACGAGCACCTCTGGGGAGAGTCGGCCGTCGACGGACCCCACCGGGAAGATCGGCCCGTCGAGGTTGCGGCCCCCGAGGGGGTCCTCCGGGTAGTCGAAGCCGATCCCCCCGTCCTCGGCGAGGATCGTCGTGTCGGGATGCTCGTCCTTCCATGCGCCCCAGGTGGAGGTGATCAGGGGGACCTGCTCGAGCACCTCGCCCCGGAGCGGCCCTGCGATCGCCGTGCCGGCAAAGGTGTCGTAGAAGGTCCTCGTGGTGAGGTCGAACATGATCTTGTTCGACCGTTGGAGCAGTCCCGACGTCCGCAGGACCCTGCGATCGGGCCCCTCGCCGACGAGGAGCGCCTGGGCAGCACCACAGAGGGTGCAGTACGGCACGGCGATCTCCCGACCGCCGAGCGTGTCGTTCACGAGCTCGTGCGTCTCCATCATGAACCGCGGGTACGCCCGGGCCTCGCCGTCCACCACCACCCCGAACACGATCCGCTGGTCCTGTAACCAGTCGCCCCCTGCGGCGTCGGTGACGACGGGGTGGTCGAGCGAGGGGATGCACCCGCTACAGGGCGACGAGTCATCGAGCTTCCTCAGGTCGGGGAGGACTCCTCCCCACGAGACGAGGCGGAGGTCCACGGCGGCCTCGTCGTCGAGGAAGAGCGGCGACCACGCCTCGCTCACCTGGCCGTAGAGGCGGTCCTTGAGGGCGGCGAGGTCGGCGGGAGGGGGGACGTCCCAAGCGATCAGTCGGTCGGTCGCCTCCACCCACGCGAGCGGCGCAAAGGGGTCGAGGTCGAGACCCAGGAGGGTGTTGAGGGCCTCGACGAGCGACTGGGCGGCGGGTCCCACCTGCACGAACCGGAGCACGTCGGCGAGCACCCACGCCGCCCGCGGGTCATCGGACTGGCCCACCCTGGCGACGGCGTCGCCGTCGAGGAAGTCGGCGGTCGGGGTCGAGATCCTCCGGAGGTCATCGGCGAGCCGAGCGTCCATCGGGCCCTCGGGGACCGCAGGCCCCAGCTCACGGGCGACCGGTTGCGGGCCGACGAGGGTGCCGGCCGGGACGCCGCACGCAGCGACGAGCACCAGCATGACCACGATGGGGACGCCGAGTCGGCGAAGATGGGGGTGCACGTGTTCCTCAACCTCCGAAGACGATGATCGCTTCCCCCCAGAACAAGCGGATCAAACACCTCGTGACACTTCGTAAACGTCGCATCCGCGACGCCGAGGCGGTGACGCTGGTCGAGGGCCTCGCCGAGTTGCGCCGGGCCGCCGCCGCCGGGGTCGGGATTCGATCCGTGTTCTTCGATCCCACGGTCGTGGACGCGGCCGACCTGCCCCTCGCCGGTGAGGCTTTCGAGGTGGCTCCCGAGGCGCTTGCCAAGGCGACGATGCGCGAACGCACCGAGGGCCTCGTCGCCGTGGTGGACCAACCGGGATCCGACCTCGCCTCGCTCTCACTCCCAGCCCGACCCCTGCTGCTCGTCGTCGAGGCGGTCGAGAAACCCGGCAACCTCGGGGCGATGCTCCGCACCGCCGATGCCGCAGGGGTCGACGCCGTCGTGGTCGCCGACCCTG
>CAZRJG010000033.1:0-22238 GCA_964600365.1 uncultured Acidimicrobiia bacterium | reverse complement strand
GGAGGTCCTTGCCGGGAAGGAGGATGTTCCAGTAGATCCACTTGAACATCATCTTTCCGAAGTGGTTCATCTCCGTCTCCTGGAGGAGGCTGAACGGCCCGACGCCGGGCACGGGGAACTTCCCCTTCAGCGGCTGGGTCGTGTAGTTGAAGTCGATGAGCATCGCCTTGCCGCCGCCCGACTCGATGTAGCAGTTGGCGTGGCCGTCGAAGGCATGGGTCATCGGGCGGCCCTCGATGTGGTCGAGGAAGTTCTCGGTGAACACGTCGATGGCGAAGTGCGCCACCGAGCCCGCCTTCGAGGTCGGGAGGTTGGCTGCGTCACCCACGGCAAAGACGTTGTCCGTGCCGGTTGCCAGGAAGGTGTAGTGGTCCACGTTGACATGGTTCAGTTCGTCACCGAGGCCACTCTCGCCCACGAAATCGGCACCGAAGTTGAGCGGAACCGTGACGAGGAGGTCGTACTCGACCTCGCGCTCGTCGTAGGACACGAGCTTCTTGCCTTCGGCGTCGACGCGCTCGAGGTAGAAGTCGGATTCGAGTCCTATCTTGCGGGATTCGAGCATGTCGCCGAGTTCCTTGGAGGCCACCGGCTTGGTGAAGGCACCTTCGAGGGGTGTCACGTAGGTGATCTCGACTTGGTCACGCATACCGCGCTCGGCGAAGAACGACTCGGCGAGGAAGGTGAACTCAAGGGGCGCCACGGGGCACTTGATGGGCAGCTCGATGAGGTTCACGACGAGCTTGCCACCGGTGAACGTTGCGAGGGCATCGCGGAGATTGGTCGCTCCTTCGAGCGTGTAGAAGTCGTGGACCGTCTTGCCGTACTCCGGGCCCTCGAGGCCTGGCGTCTCCCCGGGGCGGGGCGAGGTGCCGGTGGCGATGACGAGCTGGTCGTAGGTGAGCTCGTCGCCGGAGACCAGGTGGACGACGTTGGCGTCGGTGTCGACCCGTGCGACCTGCTCGTCAACCTTCTTCACTCCGAGGGGGATGAAGCGCTTCGTGGGCTTCACCACCTCATCGGGGCGGTAGGTGCCGAACGGGATGAAGAGATAGCCCGGCTGGTAGTGGTGCTCGGTGGCCGGGTCCACGATGGTGATCTCCCACTCCGAACGCGGGAGTCGTGGTCGAAGTTTGTTCACGACCATCGTGCCGGCAGTCCCGGCGCCGAGGACGACGAGGTGCTTCATGCTGCGCTCCTTGTGCGATCTAGGTTCGCACTTTGTGAATACATGCACATTATACCCCTACGGGTATCCGTGTCAAGAGTTGATGAAGCCCGGGTGAGTGCCGCGTGAAGGGGAAGGCCCGGACACCGCGTTCGCTGCCCTCCTCACTGCGTTCCCACGTAGGCTCGTCGGATGCAGTTCTTGAACGGCCGCGTGCCCGGGCACGACCTCACCTACTCGGACGTGTTCCTCGTCCCTGCCCACTCCGACGTCGGGTCGAGGACCGAGGTCCACCTCACGACACCCGACGGGATCGGCACCACCATCCCGATCGTCGTGGCCAACATGACGGCGGTGGCCGGGCGTCGGATGGCGGAGACGGTCGCTCGCCGGGGTGGTGTGGCGATCCTCCCCCAAGACATCCCCGTGGCAGCGGTCGCCGACATGACCGATGCGGTCAAGCGGTCACACCTCGTGTTCGACACGCCCATCGCGCTCCGCGCCACCAACACCATCAACGACGCGATGAACCTCATCTTCAAGAGGAGCCACGGTGCCGTGATCGTCGTCGACGAGTCACAGCGCCCCATCGGCATCTTCACCGAGGCAGACGGGGCCGGATGGGACCGCTTCACGACGCTCTCAGAGGTGATGAGCCCCGATCCCATCGCGCTCTCCCACCACCTCGATCCCCGCAGCCTCTTCGACGAGCTCTCAGGACGGCGGGTCCACCTCGCGCCGGTCGTCGACGATGATGGCCGGCTCCTTGGGGTGGTCACCGAGGCGAGTGCGCTGCGGGCCACGCAGTACGAGCCGGCCACCGACCACGATGGCCACCTCATGGTCGGCGCCGCCATCGGCGTGAATGGTGACGTTGCGCGGAAGGCCGAGGAACTCCTCGCTGTGGGAACCGACCTCCTCGTCGTCGACACCGCCCACGGACACCAGGAAAAGATGCTCGACGCCCTCGCAGCGGTCCGAGCCATCTCCCCAACCGTCCCGGTGGTAGCCGGCAACGTCGTCACCGCCGCCGGGGTCGAGCAACTCGTTGAGGCGGGCGCCGACATCGTGAAGGTCGGCGTCGGACCGGGCGCAATGTGCACCACGAGGATGATGACGGGGGTTGGTCGACCGCAGTTCTCGGCCGTCCGGGAGTGCGCCGAGGCCGCCCACCGCCTCGACCGACACGTCTGGGCCGACGGAGGGGTGCGCCACCCACGCGACGTTGCGCTCGCGCTCGCCGCCGGCGCCTCCAACGTGATGATCGGGAGCTGGTTCGCCGGCACCTACGAGTCCGCCGCCGACAGCATGCGCGACGCCAATGGGCGCCTGTACAAGGAGAACTACGGGATGGCGTCCCAGCGGGCCGTGTCCAATCGGGCCCGCTCCGAGTCCTCCTTCGAGCGGGCGCGCAAGGAGATGTTCGAAGAGGGCATCAGCCACTCCCGGATGTACCTCCTCGAGGACACTCCCAGCGTGGAGGACATCATCGACCGCATCGTGTCGGGAGTGCGGTCGGCGTGCACCTACGCGGGCGCACGGACGATCGACGAGTTCCACGAGCGCGCCGTGGTCGGCCTCCAGACGATGACGGGGTACGCCGAGGGGATGCCCCAAGGCACGTCGTGGTGATCGCCTAGACGACCGCGGGCGCGGACTCCTCCGGCGTGACGACCCCCACACCGTCCTCCCGACCGGCCTGGGCGAGGCCCATCGCCGTGATCACGCCGATGAGCACCACCACGCCGACGAGCACGATGCCGTCGACGTCCTGGCCGAGGAGGAACCAGCCGTAGACCAGCGCCATCAACGGGAAGGCGAGTTCGCCGAGCGTTGCCGCCGAGGCGGACGTCCGGCCGAGGCCCCGGTAGTAGATGAGGAGCCCAGCACCGCCAGGGATGAGGGCGAGCCAGAGGACCGCCCACCACTGCCCGCCGCTCACGGTGGTCACCTCGGCCATCCGCCCCTGCGCGAGGACGACGATGACGCCGATGGGCAGGCCGACGGAGAAGCGCAGCGCGGTCAACTGAGCGAACGGGATCTTCGGCGTGAGGCGCCGACCCAGCACGGTGCCCATGCCCCACAGCGCGGCGGCCCCCACCGCGAGCAGGGCGGCCTCGGACTCGCGGATCGCAAAGGAGACGTCCCCGCCTGTGAGGAGCGCCCTCGTCTGCCCGGGGAAGGAGATGAGCCAGGCACCGAGCACTGCCCCCAGGAAGAAGAACCAGTAGCGGCGCATGAGTCGCTCACCCAGCACGAGGGCGGCAAGGAGCACCGCGAAGGCCGGTTGGAGCTTCTGGAGGAGAGCCGGGGCGATGAAATCCCCGTACGAGAAGGCCTGCGTGAACAGGGTGGTGGCGAGGATCGAGGCACCACCACCGATGAGGATGAGCGACACCCAGTCCTTCCCGTCGAGTCGGGCGAGCGCGGGACGCACCTTCACCAGCGCAGGGAGGAAGACCGCGGCGAGGATGACATGCTCGAGCATGACCACGACCGAAGAGGAGATCTCGCCCACGGCGAGGAACCGTCTGAGGATCGCATCCGACCCCCACAGCGAGGCGGCGAGGGCCACGAGCACGATGCCGGGAACGACGCGGTTTCGATTGGTGTCAGTCATGGGTCCTCAGGGGGGCGATAGGTTGGAGCGGTGCGTGGCAGTGCACTTCAGGACTGGCGGACCTCACGCACGAGGTCTTCGATGGCACTCTTCGCGTCGGCGAAGAACATGAGGGTGTTCTCCCGGTAGAAGAGTGGATTGTCGATCCCGGCGAAGCCCGGGGAGAGGCTCCGCTTCACCACGACACAGGTCTGGGCCTTGTCCACGTCGAGGATCGGCATGCCGTAGATCGGCGACGAAGGATCCTCGCGGGCCGAGGGGTTCACCACGTCATTCGCCCCCACCACCAGCACCACGTCAGTGTGCGAGAAGTCGGCGTTGATGTCTTCGAGGTCGTACAGGCGGTCGTAGGACACATCCGCCTCGGCAAGGAGGACGTTCATGTGCCCGGGCATGCGACCGGCCACCGGGTGGATCGCGTAGCGCACGTCGACGTCCTTCGCCGCAAGCAGGTCGGCGAGTTCGCGGAGCGCGTGCTGCGCCTGGGCGACGGCGAGGCCGTACCCGGGAACCACGATCACGGAGTTGGCGTACGCCAGCACGATGGCGAGGTCGTCGGCCGAGGTGCGCCGCACCGTGCGATCGCCGAGGTCCGCTCCCCCACCGCCTCCGTCACCGCCGAACCCGCCGGCGAGAACGTCGAGGAGGGTGCGGTTCATGGCTTTCACCATGATGTTCGTGAGGATGAGGCCCGACGCGCCCACGAGCGCGCCCGAGATGATGAGCACGGTCGAATCGATCGCGAAGCCCGCCATCGACGCAGCGACGCCCGAGAGGGAGTTGAGGAAGGCGATCACGACGGGCATGTCGCCACCGCCGATGGGGAGCACGCGCGTCACGCCGAGGAGCACCGACACACCGAACAGGGCCCAGAAGGCCACTTCCGCGCCTTCTCCACCAATTGCGAGAAGCACGATGCCAACGACTGCAGCGATACCGAAGACGGGATCCACGAATCGTTGGCCGCTGTAGGTGACCGGGCGACCGGGGATCTTGCCGTTCAGCTTCCCGAAGGCAACGAAGCTGCCAGTGAAGGTGATCGCACCCACGAGCACCGAAAGGCCCAGCGCGATCGCGGTGACGAGTTCGCCCTCGCCCTCGGCGAGGTATTGCGAGGCGGCGACGAGCGCCGAGGCACCGCCGCCGAATCCGTTGAAGGCCGCCACGAGCTCGGGCATCCCGGTCATCGCGACCCTGCGTGCGAGGATCGCACCGATGCCGCCGCCGACCACGAGGCCCACAGCCAGCCAGAGGTAGTCGATCACGCCCTGGTCGAGGAGCGTCGTCACCACCGCGAGCAGCATCCCGATCGACGCCAGTCGGTTGCCCGACCGGGCCGTCGCCGGCGAGGAAAGCCGCTTCAGCCCGACGATGAAGAGGCCAGCGGCAGCGAGGTAGAGGATCTGTTCGAGTTCCCCCACCATCAGCGACCCCGCTTGAACATCTCAAGCATGCGATCGGTCACGAGGAATCCACCCACCACGTTGACCGTGGCGAAGATCACTGCGACCACACCGAGCACGATCGCAAGGGTGTCATTCGTGCCCGACCCAGTGACCAGGATCGCGCCCACGAGGGTGATCCCCGAGATCGCGTTCGAGCCCGACATCAGCGGGGTGTGGAGGGTCGGGGGCACCTTCGTGATGACCTCGAAGCCCACAAAGGACGCGAGGACGAACACGGTGAGGCTGACGACGAGGGTCATTCGGTTCCTTCCAGGAGGGCGGCCACACGAGGGGAGCGAACCTGCCCGCCGTGGGTCACGACCACTCCATCGATGATCTCATCCTCGAAGTCGAGCACGAGCTCTCCATCGGGGGCGAGGTGGTTCAACAGTGCGACTGCATTGCGGCCGAGCAGCGTCGAGGCATCCGTGGCGACCCGGGACGTGAGGTCGGTGGGGCCAAGAACGATCACGCCATCGCGGTCCACTTCCTCGTCCGCCACCGAGGCGGCGGTGTTCCCGCCCGAGCCCGCGGCGAGGTCGACGATCACGGTCCCCGGCACGCAGCCCGCGAGCGAGGCGTCGTCGATGAGGAGCGGCGCCGGACGACCGGGAATCTGTGCGGTGGTGATGACGAGGTTGGAGGACCCGACCGGACCTGCGAGGCCCCGGATGATCCTCTCCTGGGCGTCCTCGGCGAGTTCCTTGGCATAGCCACCCTCGGTGGAAGCGTCTCCACCCGGGTCCAGCTCGACGAACTTGGCTCCGAGGGACCGCACCTGCTCGGCAACGACCGCCCGGACGTCGAACGCCGAGACGACCGAACCGAGGCGCTTTGCGGTGGCGATCGCCTGGAGGCCGGCCACGCCTGCGCCGAGGACAAGGGTCGCGGCGGGGCGGATCGTGCCTGCGGCCGTCGTCATCATGGGGAGGATTCGTCCCAGGCGGCCGGCACCGAGGAGGACGGCCTGGTAGCCGGCGAGGTTGGCTTGCGAGGAGAGGGCGTCCATCGACTGGGCGAGGGTGGTGCGGGGCAGCATCTCGAAGGAGATCGCGCTGACGCCGTCTGCAGCCAAGCGCCCGATCGCGCCGGGGTCGTCGAGCGGGGCGAGGAAACCGAGCAATGCGGACCCCTCGGCGAGGGACGCGTCCTCGTGGCGCTGCACGACGATGACGACATCCGAA
This sequence comes from uncultured Acidimicrobiia bacterium, assembly GCA_964600365.1. Classification (GTDB taxonomy): domain Bacteria; phylum Actinomycetota; class Acidimicrobiia; order Spongiisociales; family JAENVV01. The sequence goes on along the minus strand of CAZRJG010000033.1, from coordinate 15,821 downwards.
GCCCACACATCGGCACGATCCACGACCTGTCCGCCGGCGTCGGCGAAGGCCACATCGGGGTACCCGGCTCGCCGGCCGGCATCCCGTTCGACGACGACCGTGTGGCCCCGGTCGACGAGCTTCTTCACGGAGTCCGGGCCCATGGCCACCCGTCGCTCACGCGGTGCTACTTCCTGGGGAATGCCAATGCGCATTGCAGGGAGTGTATTGGAGCGCCACGACCTCCCAGACATCGGCCCTGCATATCCTCCCGACATGCGCACCGACGCCGGCCATCCCGCGCCCCTCGGGGCCACCGTACGGGACGGCGGCGTCGAGTTCGCCGTCCATTCAGCGATCGCCGAGGGCGTCGAGCTCTGCCTGTTCGACGGCACCGGGGAGGCCCGCGTCCCTCTTGCGGCCTCCGGTGACATCCACCACGGTTTCGTGGCTGGGGCCGGCCAGGGCACCCGGTACGGGTTCCGGGTGCATGGGCCGTGGGACCCGTCGACAAGGGCCTTCTGCGATCCCACCAAGCTCCTCATGGACCCCCGGGCGGTGGGCATCGACCCGCCGTCGGGGTGGCCGAAGGGCTCCCGCACCGGGGAGGCGGGCGACAGCGCCGGCAACGGTCTCCGATCCGTGGTCCTCGACGTCCCCTCCCCCCGCACGGCGCGACCATTCGTGCCCGACGACGAACGCGTCATCTACGAAGCCCACATGAAGGGCCTCACCCGGCGACACCCTGGCGTACCGCCGGCGCTGCGAGGGACCTTCCTCGGGCTCTCGTCCGATCCCGTGCTCGAACACCTCACGACGCTCGGCGTCACGACGATCGAGCTCATGCCCGTCGCGGCGTTCGGAACGGAACCGTTCGTGCTCCAACGCGGCCTCACCCAGTACTGGGGGTACAACTCGATCTCGTTCTTCGCGCCTCACGCTCCCTACGCATCCGACGGGCGACCCGAGACGGCGATCGTGGAGTTCGCCGAGATGGTGGACCGCCTCCACGCCAGTGGCTTCGAGGTCATCCTCGACGTCGTGATCAACCACACCGTCGAGGGCGAGGAGAACGGCCCCCACTGCTCACTCAGGGGCTTCGACGACGCTGCCTACTACCGGATCGGGGAGGACGGCCGCTACGACAACATCGCCGGCACCGGGAACGCCCTCGACCTCTCGAAGCCAGCCGCGCTCGACCTCGCGCTGGGAGCGCTCCGCCACTGGGCTTCACTCGGCGTCGATGGGTTCCGGTTCGACCTCGCCTCCGTCCTCGGGAGGGGCACCGATGGGGCGTTCGACGTCGACGGCCCCTTCCTCTCCGCGGTCGGAGACGACCCGACCCTGAGCTCCCTCCACCTCATCGCGGAGCCCTGGGACCTCGGACCGGGCGGATATCGACTCGGCGGCTATCCCCCACCGTGGTCGGAATGGAACGACCGTTTCCGCGATGACGCCCGTCGGTTCTGGCGGTCCGAGTGGCATGCCCTCGACTCATTCGCCCGACGCGTCGGAGGCTCGACGGACGTCTTCGGTGACCGAGCGCCCGGGGCGTCCATCAACTTCGTCACCTCCCATGACGGGTACACGTTGCGAGACCTCGTCTCCTATGAGCATCGCCACAACCTCGCCAACGGCGAGGAGAACCGCGACGGACACCACGAGAACCTGTCGTGGAACACCGGCCACGAGGGAGACACCGGCGACCCCACGATCCGGCGCCTCCGTGACCGCCGGATGCGTTCGCTCCTCGCGACGCTCTTCCTCTCTCGCGGGACCCCGATGCTGCTGGCCGGTGACGAACTCCGAAGGACCCAGTGGGGTAACAACAATGCGTATGCCCAGGACAACGAGTTGTCGTGGATCGACTGGAGCCAGCGGTCCATCGCACACACTTCCTTTGTCCGCTTCCTGGTCGACCTCCGCCACCGGATGCCGCTCGAGGACGAACCCATCTTGTTCGGCGCCGACGGGCGCCCGAGCGACCTGCGCGGCGGGGGCCATCTCTTCGCGACCCTCCACGGATCGGGGGAGTCATCGATCCTCGTCGTGTGGAACGGAGGCCACGAGGACCTCCTCGTCCACACCCCCACACCCGAGGGGGTGGAGCGATGGACCCGGCTGCTCGACACGACCAACGAGGTGTCGCGTCCGATGCAGATGAAGCCAGGGGGCGTGCTCCGTTCGCGTGGCTTCTCCGTGCAGGTGCTCGGCGCCCAGCCGTAGGCCCAGACTCCGGATCCCCCGTCAGGGGGATCTGCTGTTCTCGCGACATGGAGTCCCCTTCACCGCAGCTCTACCCTTGCAGGCCATGCGTGTGTTGCTCGTCTCTGCGGAGTTGTCGCCGCTCGTGAAGGCCGGGGGCCTCGGAGATGCCGTGGCCGGCCTCCGGGGTGCGCTCATCCGAGCTGGTATCGACGCCGAGGCAGTGCTCCCCGACTACCGGGGCTGGCCCCTCACCTCGTCCCGGAGGGTCACCCTCGACGTCCCCGAATGGGCGTCGCCTGCGACGGCTCGACGAGGCCACCTCGAGGACGGCACGAAACTCACCCTCATCGATGTGCCCGGGATCCGCCGCGAGCACCCCTACGACACCCCTGAAGGACGCGCCTTCCCCGACAACGACCGGCGCTTCATGGCATTTGCCGCCGCTGTGGCCGCGCTCGTCGAGGCCGACCCACCCGACGTCCTCCACCTCAACGACTGGCACTCCGGCCCCGTCATGGGCTTCCTGGCGGAACCCCCTCCCTCGGTTCTCACCATCCACAACCTCGCCTATCAGGGACGGATCAACGGAGGGTGGCTCGACGACCTCAGCCATCGCCCCGACGCCTACGAGTGGTTCGGGGACCTCAACGCTCTCTCCGGGGCCATCGCCCTCGTGGATCGCGTGACCACGGTGTCGCCCACGTTCGCGAGGGAGATCGTCGAGGACGGTGGGGGTTTCGGACTCGAGGAGCCGCTCCGCCATCGGGGCTCGTCGCTCGTGGGGATCCTCAACGGCCTCGACACCTCCGTGTGGAATCCCACAGCGGACGCACTGCTCCCCCACTCGTTCGACGAGTCACACCTCGACGGCAAGGCACACCTGCGCATGGAGCTCATCGATCGGCTCGGGTGGCTCTCCGACGGGCCGGTGGTGTCGATGGTCACCCGCCTCACCGACCAGAAGGGCATCGATGTCGCGCTGGACGTCGTCCCCTACCTCGAGGGGATCGGAGCCCGCCTGGCCCTCCTCGGCTCCGGTGACGCGGAACTCGCCTCCGTTGCCAGGAATCTCGCCGAGGGCCGGCCGGACCGCTTCGCGTTCCTGGAGGGGTACGACGAGGCGATGGCGCACCTGCTCTTCGCCGGCGCGGACCTCTACCTCATGCCGAGCCGATTCGAACCCTGCGGCCTCACGCAGATGCAGGCGATGCGATACGGCACGATCCCCGTGACCTCCGCGGTCGGTGGACTCGTCGACACCGTGGTCGACGACGACACCTCCCGGGGCCATGGAACGGGCTTCCTCGCCAACGATGTCACCCCAGCGGGATTCGTCGACGCCCTCCACCGGGCCGCTCGGGCCTGGCGGTCACCTCGACGCCGTTCCGGGATTCAGCGGCGGGGTATGCGGACCGACTGGTCGTGGGACGGTCCTGCCCGGGAGTACGTGGCGCTCTACGAGGAGCTCACACCCTGACCGTGGTGCCCTTCGGCACCACGACGATCCCACCCTCCGACACCGTGAACCGCTCGGCGTCGGCGACCGGATCCACGCCGATCTGTGCCCCCGCCTCGATGACGACGTCCTTGTCGACGATCGCGTTGCGCACCACGGCCCCGGCGTTCACGACCGAACGATCCATGAGGACCGTTCCGGAGACCTCTGCGCCGTCGTCCACGATGACCCTCGGGGAGATGACCGAACGCACCACCGTTGCCCCGGTGAGGATCACGCCGTTGGAGAGAATCGAGTTGCTCACCTGCCCGGCCCCCGTCGACGACGGAACCAACTTGGTCGGCGGGTATGGGCGCACATCCGTGAGGATCGGCCAGTCCGAGTTGTAGAGGCTGAAGACCGGCTCGGTCTCCACGAGGTCCATCTGTGCTGCGTGGTACGAGTCGATGGTTCCCACATCCCTCCAGTACCCGCGGGAGGAGTCGGTCTCACCCGGCACGCGGTTCTCATGGAAGTCGTAGACATGGGCGATGCCCGCGTCGACCGCCCTCGGGACGATATCTCCGCCGATGTCGCGGCCCGAGTTCTCCGAGGTGGCGTCCGCTTCGAGGAGGTCGACGAGGACCGACGCATTGAAGAGGTAGTTCCCCATGGACGCAAAGGCGTGCGTCGGTCGACCTGGGATCGGATCGGGGTCGGACGGCTTCTCCCTGAACGACATGATGCGCGATGTGGGGCCACGCTCAATGATCCCGAACTGGTGAGCCTCCTTGAGGGGCACCGGGATACCTGCAACCGTCACGCCCGCGCCCGACTGCACGTGTTGGGCGAGCATCGCCGCCGGGTCCATCCGATAGATGTGGTCGGCACCGAACACGAAGATGAAGTCCGGGTGCTCGTCGCGCAGGAGGTTGAGGTTCTGGTGGAGGGCATCGGCCGAGCCCGTGAACCACTGCTTCCCGAGGCGCATCTGGGCGGGGATCGATGTCACATAGTTGCCCGTGAGGGTCGACATGCGCCAGGTGCGGCTGAGGTGCACATCGAGCGAGTGCGACTTGTACTGGGTGAGCACGGCGATCCGCCGGAACCCCCCGTTCACCAGGTTGGAGAGCGCGAAATCGATGAGCCGGTAGTGGCCTCCGAACGGCACGGCCGGCTTGGCGCGGTCACGCGTGAGGGGGGCGAGGCGGCTGCCCTCTCCCCCGGCGAGCACCATTGACATCACTCGGCGGGCGAGCACCGTCTCCTGCAGCATGTCGTTCAGACCTCCCCGGTTTCGGCAGCCAAGACTACGGCACCCAGTGGGGGCAGTGCGAGGGCGACGGAGTGGTTGAATCCATGGCTCGCGATCGATTCGGCCTCAACGCCGCCGAGGTTGCCCACCCCGGTGCCCCCGTACCGCGTCGCGTCAGTGGAGAGGAGCTCCTTCCACCGACCCGGGGACGGCACTCCGATGCGGTGGCCTTCGCGGGGAACCGGCGTGAAGTTGAGGACGACGAGGGCATCCGGCGCGTCACCCGTGGGGTCGATGCGGAGATAGGCGAGGACGCTCTGGGCGGCGTCGTCTGCCGCGACCCACCGGAACCCCGCCGGGTCACAGTCACCCACGTGGAGTGCGCGCCCGTGGCGGTAGAGCTCGTTGAGATCACCCACGAGCCGCTCGATCCCTGCGTGCTCCTCCTGCTCGAGCAAGTGCCACGGGAGCCCGATGTTGTGGTTCCATTCGGCGGGGGCAGCGAGTTCGCTGCCCATGAAGATGAGCTTCTTGCCGGGCGTGGTCCATTGGTAGGTGAGCAGGAGTCGCAGGTTCGCGAACTGCTGCCAGCGATCGCCGGCCATCTTCCCGAGCAGCGAACCCTTGCCGTGCACGACCTCGTCGTGGGAGATGGAGAGCACGTAGTCCTCGGAGTGGGCGTACATCGCCCGGAACGTGAGCTCGTTGTGGTGGTAGGCACGATGCACCGGCTCCCTCGCGAGGTACCCCAACGTGTCGTGCATCCATCCCATGTCCCACTTGTAGGAGAAGCCGAGGCCCCCGTGAGACGGGTGCTTGGTGACCCCGGGCCACGCTGTCGACTCCTCGGCGATCGTGTGTACCCCGGGGTGTCGATCGCGCAGGCTCGTGTTCACGTCCCGGAGCAGGCTGATCGCCCCGAGGTTCTCGTTGCCGCCGTACTCGTTGGGGATCCACTCACCGTCCTTGCGGGAGTAGTCGAGGTAGAGCATCGACGCGACTGCGTCCACCCGGAGCGCGTCCACGTGGTACTTCTGCACCCAGAAGTGCGCGGATGACCGGAGGAAGCTGCGGACCTCGCTCCGGTCATAGTTGAAGATGTACGAACCCCAGTCGGGATGGAAGCCCTTGCGCGGGTCGGCATGTTCGAAGAGATGCGTGCCATCGAACTCCCCGAGGCCATGGGCATCGACCGGGAAATGGCTCGGGACCCAGTCCAGGATGACCCCGATCCCGGCACCATGGAGGCGGTCGATGAGGTACATGAGGTCCTGGGGTGTGCCATACCGAGAGGTCGGCGCGAAGTAGCCGGTGCCCTGGTAGCCCCAACTCCCGTAGAACGGGTGCTCCATGAGCGGGAGGAACTCGACGTGGGTGAACCCCGTCCGATGGAGGTGCCCGATGAGCCCGTCGGCCACCTCGCGATACGCCGCCACGCCGTTGCGTAGCCACGAGCCAAGGTGCATCTCATAGATCGAGACGGGCGCCTGGTGGCCGAGCCGCTCCCCCCTCGACGACATCCACTCGTCATCTGACCACTCGTAGGAGAGGTCCCAGGCAATGGAGGCGTTCCCGGGCGCGGGTTCAGCCCAGAAGCCGAACGGATCGGCCTTCTCGGCCACTCCTCCCTCGTGGGTGATCGCGAACTTGTAGCCGGCACCGGGTGGGAACCCTTCGACGCGTCCCTCCCAGATGCCACTGTCGGAACCATGGAGGTGGTCCTGGCGCGGCGTCCAGCCGTTTGCCTCGTTCATCACCGAGACCTCGAGGGCGTTCGGCGCCCACACCCGGAACGTGGCTCCGTCTTCGTCGAGGTGGCAGCCCATGAAGTCGTAGGCCTGGTCGGCGGTGCCGCCGGAGAAGAGCCATCGGTCGTGGTCGGAAAGCATGCGCATAGATGGGTCATCGTACCCACGGCCCGGAATGGGCCTCCTACGCTCCTGCGATGCGTTCCCGTTCCGTGCTCGCCCTCGGGTGGCTCACGATCAGCGCGTACGGCGCCTGGTTCTACGGATTCGGGGCGATCCTCGACGACATCGTGGCAACGACCGGGTGGCCCGAGACAGGCGTCGTGGGCGTTGCATCGGGTTCGGCACTCCTCGCTGGCGGAGGCGCCATCGCGGCGGGTCAGCTCCTCGACCGCATCGGGAGCCGAGCCGTCTTCGCTGCGGGCATCGTCGGATCGGCGGTCCTCGCCGGAGCCGCGGCCGCACCAAGCCTCGCCGCATTCGCGGTCGCAGGGGTCCTCGGAGGCGGCATCGTGGGAGCGGCGGGCCACTACCACGCCACCCTCGCCACCGCCGCAGCCCTCCGAAAGAACGACGCCCCCCGGGCGATCGCCCGGGTCACCCTCATCGGCGCCTTCTCCAGCACCCTCTTCCTCCCACTCGGGGGCATCCTCACCGAGGCCCGCAGCTGGCGGGTGGGGCTTGCCGCCATGGCAGCCCTCGCGGCATCCGGGTTCGCCTGGGCCGCGACGAGCGCGGCATCACCCCCCAGGCCCGACGGATCGGTCCCGCCCCGCATCCGATGGAGTCGGTTGGCGGTCATCGCGATCGCATCGTCGTTCCTCGGGGCAGCCGGGTACGGCACCGTGAGCACCTACCAGGTGGCGGTGATGGTGTCCCTCGGACTCGCCCTCCCCACTGCGGCGTCGCTCGCCGGGCTCCGGGGGGTGGCACAGTTCCTCGGAAGGCTCCCCATCGACCGGGTCGTGGCACGCGTGGGCGCCCGACGCGGGCTCGCCGGAGCAAACCTCGTCATCGCCGGCGGGGCGGCCCTCCTGTGGTGGTCGGGTTCCCCCGGGTTCGCGGCGTCGTTCGCGCTCATCGCCGGGCTGGGGATCGGGGCGTTCTCACCCCTCTCGGGCATCCTCGCCTTCGAGGCCGCAGGGGCCGATCGGGTCGGCTCACTCATGGGGCTCCAGGCCGCAGCCGCTGGCCTCGGCATCGCAGCAGGCCCGATCACGGCTGCGGCTGCGGTGGGGGCGGTCGGGGACCGACGCGCAGCCATCGCGATCGGCGTGGCCTGCGCGGGCGCAGCAGCGCTGTCGCTCCTCGCCGTGGGGCGCGAACGCCCTAGGCGAGCAGTTCTTCGATGAGGCTCCTGACCCGCCCCTCGATCTCGTCCCTGATGGGCCGCACGGCCGCCACGCCCTTGCCCGCCGGATCGTCCAACTCCCAGTCGAGGTAGCGCTTCCCGGGGAGCACCGGGCACACGTCCCCGCATCCCATCGCGATGATCACATCGGATTCCTCGACCATCTCTTTCGTCCACACCTGCGGCGAGTTGCCGACGATGTCCACCCCTCGCTCTGCCATGGCCTCGACCGCAGAGGGGTTGATCGAGTCTGCAGGGGCAGAGCCGGCCGAGAACACACGAACGGCATCACCGGCGAGATGGCGGAGCCATCCCGCAGCCATCTGCGAGCGGCCGGCGTTGTGGACACAGAGGAAGAGGACGGAGGGCCGTTCGTCGGTCATGCGGGGGAGTATGGAGCGATTGCGATCCGACGCAAGCGGCGGGGTACGCTCGCACCATGGACTCCTCCCTCTACGATGCCATCATCGGGCTTCGCGCGATCCGGGACTACACCGATCGCCAGCTCACCGAGGCCGACCTCGGGCGCATCCTCGAGGCAGCTCGCTGGACGGGCTCCTCGAAGAACCGTCAGGACTGGTCATGGATCGTCGTGCAGGACCCGGACCAGCGTGCCGCGATCGCCGAGTGCGGGGACTTCACCGTCCCGGTACGGAACGCACCCACGGTGCTCTGCCTCGTCGAGGAGCCCAACGGGTACGAGTTCGACACGGGCCGCCAGGCCCAGAACGTCATGCTCGCCGCTGCGGCCATAGGAGTGGCGTCCTGCCCCATCACGCTGCATCGTGACGAACAGGCACACGGAGTCTTGGGCCTCCCCGAAGGGGTGAGATGCCGCTATGCGGTGGCGCTGGGGTACCCGGCCGAGAGTGCCAAGCCTCGGCGGTTCGGTGGGCGGAAACCCCTCGAGCAGATGACCCACCGCACCCGGTACGGCGAGTGACCCGTGCGCGACGGCTCGGGCTCTCAGCAGCCACGATCGGGGCCGCAGCCCTCCTCGCTCCCTCCCTGCCCTCGGCGGGGCCAACCCTCTGCCCCTTTGCCCTTGCGACCGGAGTCGCGTGCCCGCTGTGCGGGCTGACCAGGTCGACGATCCTCCTGCTGCAGGGCGACCTGGAGGCATCACTCGTCTTGCACCCACTCACCTTTCCGGTCCTGGCTGCAGTCGTTGCCACTTGGGCGTGGTGGGGCGGCTCCGAGAGAGGGCGTTCGAACGCGGTGAGGGCCGCGGCGATCGCCGCGGCCCTCACCGTGGTCTGGATCGCCCGCTGGGCAACGGGGGACCTGCCCCCTGTGTAGTGGCTACCCGGCGAGACCGGAGAAGGCCGAGAACAGCACTACTCCGACGATCGCAGCAAGCAATGCCAGGAGGATCCCGAACACGATGAGCGGAAGAAGGACGACCACCACCGCCTGGCCGGTCGAGATGCCGTGGCTCTCCCGCACGGCGACGACGCCACAGACGAGCGTCCACACACCTGCGAGGCCACCGATGACAGGGATGAAGCCGAGCGCGTTCGGCGCCGACGCGAATGCGATCGAGCGGAAGAGCCCCTTGAAGTCCCCCTGCCCCCCGAACATCTTCCCGAACACGAGCGCGAGGGCCGCGAGGATCGCGATGCCGATCGGCACCCCGACGACCGCGTTCCCGATCCAACCGCCGACGGTCTGCCTGGCGATCTCGCCTCCGAACACCTCGGTGGTCGTGTAGAAGCCACCGAGGCCCCCGATGAGGGAGGCGACGATGGCCACGATCACCGCCTGCCCCATGAGGCTCTCGTCCTGGTCTACCTCGCGGTAGGCGTTCACGTCCAGCTTGACGATGGCAATCACTCGCTCGAGCACAGCTGCTCCTTCCGATCGGTTGCCACACATCTTGCCCCACCGGGACCGCCCGGCAGGTGGTTTCCGCCCTGAGCCGCGGGAGCCTGTTGACAGTCGCTACCCCGAGAGGTAAACCCATGCAGGCCCGACGGAGGAGACATCATGGACTGGTTGTTGGAACCCTGGCCCTGGTGGGTGGCCGGGCCACTCATCGGTTTGACCGTCCCGATGCTCGCGGTGCTCACCGGGAAGCGCTTCGGCATCTCGAGTTCCTTCCGAAGCTTCGACGCGATCTGCTTCCCGAGGACCAAGGTCGCCTACTTTCGCGAGCACGATGTGAAGATGTGGATGTGGCAGCTCGTGATGGTCGGCGGGATGGTCGCCGGCGGATTCATCGGCAATCAGCTCCTCGTCAATGAGCCGCTCCAGTTCCTCCCCGACTCCTACGCGTCGGTTGGCGGGGTGTGGCGCCTCGGGGTCGGCGGCGTCCTCATCGGCTTCGGGACCCGGTACGCAAACGGCTGCACCTCGGGGCACACGATCACCGGCTTGTCCCAGCTCTCACCCACCAGCCTCATTGCCACCATCGCGTTCTTCGTCGGCGGCCTCATCACGACGTGGCTCATCCCCGGGTTCATCGGCGCATGAACACCACCCGACTGAACCTCGGCGCCCTCTTCGTCGGCCTGTACTTCGGCATCGTCCTCGTCAAGTCAGAGGTCGTGTCCTGGTTCCGCATCCAGGCGATGTTCCGCTTCGAGGAACCACACATGTACCTCATCATCGGATCGGCCGTCGTGACGGGCGCCATCTCCTATTGGCTCATCCGCCTCCTCAAGGTGAAGTCACCCGACGGTGAACTCGTCGACCTCCCGGAGAAGGTGTACACGAAAGGCACGGTGATCGGCGGCGTGATCTTCGGAATGGGCTGGGCGGTGACCGGCGCCTGCCCCGGTCCGATCTACGCCCAGATCGGCGGCGGGACCCTCCTCGCCCTCATCACCTTCGCCGGTGCCATGGTCGGCGTGTACCTCTATGGACTCCTCAGACCGAGGCTCCCCGTCTAGCCGGCCAGCGCGCCGCGACGGCGTCACCTTCACCCTTCCGGGCTGATCCCCCAGGTGCGGGCCCGGCCCGCGAGGTCCCTCCACAACGCCGCTGAGCCCGGATGTGCCGATCGCAGGCCATCCCAGATCGGACCGTGCGCGCGCAGCCATGGAACGGCCGGCTCCGGGACCTCCCCGTGACGAAGGCCATCCCGAGTGGCCCCCCACATGGCCGCCACCGACTCGAGGACCACTGCTCCCGTCAGCATCGAGCTGAGCGGCGCGGGGGTGAGGGGCCCGAACCGATCCTCGCCCGGCGGGGTGAGCCCCTCGTTCCCCGAGAGCTCCGGCTCTGGTCGATGGAGGTCGCCGAGGCCGAGCAGCTGCTCCCCGACGCCCCGTGCGTCGGTACCCGCTGCGACCAACCACGGGACCGCCCAGTGGAGAATGCGATCGCCCAATAGGAACCTCCGATCGCTCAACGCCCGAGTCGCAACATCGGGCCGATCCTGCTCCCACGCCTGCACCTCGGCCAGCGCGAGGCCCGCGCCGAATCGGAGCAGTTCGGGCAGCTCACCCGTGGCGAACTCGTGGTTCCACTGCATCGCCCGACGCTGCAGGTCCGGCGCCGGGTTCCACAGGTCCACGACGAGCGCTTCGGCGGGCCGCACATCATCCCACCCCTCCAGGAGCGCGTCGACGTCGTCGGCGATGCGCACCCAGACTTCGAGTTCCTCGGTAGGGGTCACGTCACGTCCGGAGGGCGGTGGTTGCGGTGCCCGATGGCTACGCCTTGTACGCCTCGGGCGTGGGCTTGTTCGGGCGGTTGAGCCACATCGGGCGCTTCGTGCCGTCCGGGCCGGGACCGGGCTTCGTCATGGCCAACCACTCGCGGAACACCTCGTAGGACCTGTTCGTGTCCACGACCACGTCACCGTACTGGTCCTCCGTGTGGGCGTGCTCGAGGCGTACCCGCTGGTGCCAGGCGTGCATACCCGACACGGGGTCCGGATGTGTCGCATGGGCCAGGTTCTGGTTCACGCCCGGGTCACGCCACCAGATCCGCTCGGAGTCGGGATCGTCGCTCTTGAACGGCTCGATGCCCTTCTTCTGGCGCAGGCGCCACTGGCCGTCACCGAGGCGATCGATGTCCACCAGCGCCGACGACCAGCGCTCATTGCCCTGCGTGTCGTCGAGGCGCCACCGGCCGAGGTGGTGTGAGGCGGCCACGACACCAGGGCGAATCCCCTCGGTGCGCCAGGCCCGCATCACGAAGTGCCCGATGTCGGTACCGATCCGGACGAGGTCACCCGTCTCGAACCCGAGGGCATCGGCGTCCCTCGGGTTCATCCACAGCGGATGCCCATGGCTGATCTCGTACAGGTACTTGGCGTTCCCCGAGCGGGTGTGGATGAGCGTCGGGAGCCGGAAGATCGGCAGGAGGATCCGCTCATTCCCACCCATCTCCATGTCACGCCAGTGGACGTGGGTCCTGATGTAGGTGGGGATCGACTCGTCCTTCCAGCCCCACTCATCGAGGGTCTTCGACCACCACTCGAGCTTCTTGCTCGGGGAGGTGAAGCCGTGCTTTGCCTCGCCATCGACGTCGGCCCCCACGGCCGCTCCGTCCTTCCACGCGAGGCCGTCACGGAGCTCATCGGCCTCGACAGGCGTCTCGTGCACGCGGTAGTTGGTGGTCTTCACCTCGACGGCCCCGTACTTGCGCATGTACTCGAGCGGGGTGATGCCCTCTGCCGCAGCCTTCTCAGGAAGGCCGGGAACGGAGTTGTCGAACATCCATCCGTAGTACTCATCCATGGTGATGGGTCGCGACGGGTCGTTCGGGGACTCGAACCATTTGCGGATCCCGAGCGAGCCGTCCGGGTCGATGTGCCACGAGAGGTCGATCCAGAACTCGCTCTCCTCCCACACCTCGCCCGGGTTCGCCTCGTGGGTGCGCTCGTAGGTCTTGCCGTCGCGCTCGCCGGCCACGCGGAGCACCGGCTGGCGGAACCCCAACCACTGGCCCGAGTGGGTCTCGTAGGAGTGCGTGTCGTGGCGCTCGGATCCGACGCCCATGGGGAGGACGTAGTCGGCGAACCAGGCGGTCTCGGACCAGGTGGGGGTGAGTGCCACGTGGAGGCCGACCTTCTCCTCGTCGGTGAGGACTTCGAGCCAGCTGAACCCGTCGGGGTTCGTCCACACCGGGTTGTACACCCGGCTGAAGTACACCTCGAGCCGACCGCGCTCCTCCTTGAGGAGATAGGGCAGCAGGATCGACATCTCGTGGTGTGCGAGGGGGTACTCCTCGGGCCAGAGGAGCCGACTCCACTTGTCGTGCGCGGGTGGGGTGTTCCAGTGCCTCGGCTTGATCTTCGACCAGGCATTCGGCTGGGTGCCGCCCTCGGTGCCCACCGAGCCGGTGAGGACGTGGAGGAACCAGAGCGTGCGTGCGGCCTGCCAGCCGCCGAGGTTCCCCGAGCCGGTCGAGCGCCACGTGTGGGAGGCGAAGCGACTCCCGGCATCGCCGACGAGGTCGGCGACCTCGGCGAGCCTCCCGGCATCGATCCCACACTCCTCCGCGGCCCATTCGAAGCCGAACTCGGCGTACGCCTCCTTGAGCACCTCGAGGAACTCCTCGAAGGTCTGGGGACGATCACGGTGGCGCTCGGCCATCGTCTGCTCCCAGTTCACCCATCGCCGCATGAATGTGCGATCGATCTGGTCTGTCTCGAGCAGGTGGCGGGCGATGGCGAGGAACATGGCCGGCTCGGTGCCGGGCCAGGTCGAGAGCCAGATGTCGGACATCGATGCCGTGTTGGAGAGGCGGGGGTCGATCGTGCAGAGCTTCGCCCCGGCCTGCTTCGCCTCGATGATCCGCTGGGCGTGAGGGTTGAAGTAGTGGCCCGTCTCGAGGTGGCTCGAGAGGAGCATGATGAACCGGGCGTTGGCGAAGTCGGGACTCGGGCGGTCGTGCCCCATCCAGAAGGCGTACCCCGTGCGGGCCCCCGCCGAGCAGATGTTCGTGTGGGAGTTGTGGCCGTCCACCCCCCAGGCCTTCAGGACGCGATCCACGTAGCCATCCTCACCCGGGCGACCCACGTGGTACATGATCTCGTTGTGGCGGTCCTCGGTGATCGCCTTCCTCATGCGGCCGGCGATGTCCGTGAGCGCCTCTTCCCACGTCACCTGCTCCCATTCGCCCGAGCCACGCGCGCCCTTGCGGCGGAGCGGGTGGAGGATCCGCTCCGGGTCGTACATCTGGTTGATGGTCGCCGGGCCCTTGGCACAGTTGCGGCCCCTGGAGCCCGGATGGGCGGGATTGCCCTCGAACTTGCGGACCTCACCTGTCTGCTTGTCGATGTAGGCGAGGAGTCCGCAGGCGGACTCGCAGTTGAAGCACGTGGTCGGCACGAGGCGGTACTCGTGCTTCTCCTTGCGCGGCCACGCCTTGGCGTCGTACTCCTCCCAGTCATCCCAGCGATCCGGGGGCGGGAAGTTCGTGAGCCCCTCGGGGAGGAGGCGGGGGATGTCCCGGTACGTCGTCATCGCTTCGTCTCCGTTCGAGAACTATGAGAGGGGGACGGCCTGGCCGGCCTTGACCATGGCGTCGTCGGCGAACCAGACCCCTGCCATCGCGGCGGCGCCGGCGATGCCGAGTGGGACAGCCCCTCCGATGAGAAGCATGAGGAGGGGCACGACCACGCCGAGGCCGATCCCGCCACCCCACCACTGCAGCGAGTACTGGCCCTTCGTCATATGGCGGACGGCCTCGCTGATGTTGCGGGTGGGATGGTGCTGCACGAGCTCGCCCATGGCGATGAGCCCAAGGGAGATCACTCCGATGGCGAGTGCGATCGTGCCCGCCCGGACGATCTCGGGGTCGAGGGAGACGAAGAGGTCGGCGAGGACGGTGAACCCGCCGCCCGCAGCGAGTCCACCAGCGATCATGTGCCAGAGCAGCGTGGGTGACTGCCACAGGTCCCTGGCCTCGGCCTGGCCGAAGAGAAAGGCGGTGTACCCGGCGAGTGCCACGCCGAGGATCGACCCGGCCCACGCGAGCCCGGACAGCAGCCCGTCGCCGCCACCGAGGACCCCGGCGAGGAACCACGCGCCGAACACCGCCGCGTTCGCAGAGAGGATCCACGCCCCCCTCACCAGCCACGACCCGGGGTTGCCCTTCGTGAGCAGGAAGTAGAAGCGATCGGGGCGCTTCAGGTCCCAGACGAGGAGCGCACCGGTGAGGGCGAGGAAGACGCCGGCGACGAGGGGCACTCCCCATCCCGCCCAGTCCGACGACATCGAGCCACCCAACGCAAGGGCGATGGCGACCACCATCGCCAGACCGGCAGCGATTCCCTTGGTGAGGAAGTAGGACGAGACCTTCCAGCCCCACGGCATGGGGTGGTCGGTGTTGTAGATGACCCGGGGCGGGCCGCCGTCTCCGACCGTGGTGGTTGGCCCACCCGACATGTCGTTGCCGGGGGTGAGGTCCACGTTGAGAAAGGAGACGTCGTACGCCTGGCCGATGGAGGTGTCACGCCAGATCGAGCCTCCCTGGTGGACGGGCCTCGCGGCGAGAGGGTCGAGGTTCGCCTGCTCGGCGCCCTTGTACCAGAGGTTCGGCTCCGTCCCCTGCTCGATCGCGCGCTGGGAGAGCTGCTCGGTCGCCACCATGCGGGCAATCTGGGTCATGGGGTCGTCGAGGTCACCGGCGATGATCGCCTGCTCGGGGCAGACGACCACGCAGGCCGGTTCGATGCCGACCTCGACGCGATGGGCGCAGTAGTTGCACTTCTGCGCCGTGTGCTCGTCGGGGTCGATGTAGAGCGCGTCGTACGGGCAGGCCTGCATGCAGGACTTGCAGCCGATGCAGCGGTCGCTGTCGAAGTCGACGATCGCGTCCTCACGATGGTGGAGGGCGGTCGTCGGGCAGATCTTCACACACGGCGCGTTCGTGCAGTGGTTGCAGCGG
>CAZRJG010000032.1:7823-23859 GCA_964600365.1 uncultured Acidimicrobiia bacterium | reverse complement strand
TCTGGAGGAGGTCGGCGCGATCCGCGCCGTCTCGATGGAGCTTGAGGACCGTGACGATCATCTCCCTGATGAGGTCGTCATTGGGGTGTTCAGATGCGGCGGCGACGAGCGCGTCGATCTCCTCGGCGAGTTCTCCCTGGCCGAGTCGGTAGGCCACTACTGGACGCAGAACTCGTTGCCTTCTGGGTCGGTGCAGACGACCCAGAACTCACCGTGCTCCTCGACGTTGCGGACGAACGTGCCGCCGGCGTGGACGAGCTTGGACACATGGGCAAGCACGGCGTCGTGTCGGGTTCCGTCGCCGGGATCCACGGCGATGTCGAGGTGGAGCCTGTTCTTCACGGTCTTCTCCTCGTCGACCCGGAGGAAGAGCACCCGGGGCCCCACCCCGTCGGGGTCGACGATGGCAGCGATCGAGGACCTGCGGTCCTCGGGGAGATCGTGGGCGTCGGAGAACGCATCCCACGTCGCGTACCCCTCAGGGGGCGGCTCCTCGATGTAGCCGAGTGCAAGGCACCAGAACGCCGCCTGCTCGGCGGGATCGTGGGCGTCGAAGGTGACCTGGAACGAACGTGCCATCGTCGCAGGCTACCGCGGCAGTCGTCTGGGCGACGGGGTCAGGTGAACGGCCGCTCCGGCGGGCCGTTGCGCACGACGGCGTTCCACACGGTCTCGTAGTGGTCGCGGTCGTACGCGTCGATGTGCGGGAGCACGAACTCCTCCCACGCCGATCGGAGTGGGTCGTCGGTGTGCTCGTGGACCCGGAGGCCCACCGGGATCCGATCGAGCGTCGTGCGGAGGCTCATCGGTGTCTCCACCCGGGTGCCGGCGTCCCGTGAGGTGAACGACTCGTTCACCTCACGGGCGAGGCGCGAGATCGCCTCGGCATAGGCCTCCGAGAGGTCCGGGTAGCGCTGGAGGAGCATCTGGTGGAGTTGCTCCTTGGTCGGGAAGTCCTTCTCCCAGATGACCCAGCGGTCGGCGAAGGCCTTGTTGAGGGTCTGGGTGCCTGCGTAGTCGCGCAGATCGGTCGGGTTCATGGTCCCGAACACACGCACGTCGTCGCGGAGGCGCACCGTCTCGCCCGTGGGGAGGTCGAGCGCCTGGTACCGATCGAGGAGGCCGTGGAGCGCAAAGAGCGTCTCGGCGCCCGCCGCGTTCAACTCGGAGAGGTTCACGATCGCGGACCCCCGGAGGGCCCGGGTGATGTCGCCGTCCTCCCAGCGGCTCTCAGTGCCCCCCTTGCCGTCACCGTGGAGCTTCGTGGAGCCGATGAGCGTGATGTCGCGGACCTCGCCGGTGAGGGGGATGCGGAAGTAGGGGAGCCCGAGGAGCGCGGCGAATTGTTCGATGTCGTGGTCCTTGCCGGTGCCCATGTGCCCGCGCACTGCGACGTGCATCGGGACGAAGCCGGATGGGGCACGCCGGCGCACCGCCTCGAGGGCGGCGAAGCGGTAGAGCATCCCGAGGTCCACGTAGTACGGGTCCAGCTCGGGCACCTTGCCGAGGCGGGCCTCCTTGTCGGGACCATCGGGGATTTCGAACCGCTCGAGTTCGATGTCGGGGCCGTCGCCGGCGGGGTGGTGGAACACCACGGTGCGGTCGGTGGTCATGCGCTCCTCCTGGAGGTGAAGATGGATGGTTCGGTCGATCGGGCGCCGCGCAGCCACCAGGCCTCTTCCCCGGAGAGGGCGAGGGAGCGTCGGAGCGCGGACTTCACGCCACCGACCATGGCGGTGGTGAGCGTGTCTGGTCGGTCGACCACGGCGTGTCGGGCATACACCCGGGTCACGGTGTCGTCGCCGACGCCGATGCCGAGGACGGTCGTCCCGGTGGACTCCACTGTGTCCACCGTCGCGGCGAGGGTTTCGAGCGAGCCGCGGGTCATGCCGTCGGCGAGCACGACGAGGACGCGCACCTTGGCGCCGAGTCCGTTGAGGCGATCGGCAGCGTGCTGGACGTTGAGTTCGTCCACGTTCGCCGCCTTGGCGAACATGCCGACCGGCGGCGCGGTGTCGCGATGCTTGCGGACGAAGTCGCCACTCGAGCGCGGGTCCGAGGCGGCGTAGAAGAAGCCGGCCAGGAGGTCCTCTTGGATGCGCCAGCGACGCTCGAACGGCTTCACCACGTAGTGGTTCACGGTGGAGACGAGCCGCTTCGCCGCGGATCCCTGCGTTCGCTGCAACTCCTGGGTCGCACGACTCCAGCGTCGGTTGTACGACGCTTCGGTGTCGTCGGGCGCAGCGGCGAAGTTCCGGTTGAACACGGAGACCTCGAAATCGATCTGGAGCTCGTCGCACAGCCTCGCGAGCATCCACGCCCCGAGGGTCGCCGATGCCATGGCCCAGCGCGCTTGGCGGCCACCCGAGCCGGACGGCCGGGTCTGCAGCATCGACGCCGATCCGTCCACCAGCAGGCTGACGGCATACGAGCGACGGGTGCGCATCGCACGACGCTCGTACATCCGCTCGTAGAGGCCCCCTGCAAGAAGGAGTGGTGCATGTGGGCTCAGGTCGCCCGAGTCGTAGCCCGAGAGAAGGCCCCGCCGCTGGTTCGCAGCGAAGAGGGGGAAGAGCTCACCGGACACGTGGCGGGTGTCGAGGTTCCACACACCGATTGCCTCCTCGAGGCGCGTGCGTCCCTTCTGGGAGAACTGGCGGAACCGATGGGGGAGCGGGCCGATGATGAGCTTGCCGCCCTGGCCGTTCGGGAGGTACACCGTTGGTGCCTCGGAGACACGGATGAGTTGATCGGTCCCGTCCTCGGTGGCGACCTGCGACTCCCCCTTCGTCCGGGATTCCCCGGGGCGAGCCATGGAGGCGTTGCGTACCCGCTCGTACGACTCGGCGTCGCCGAGGATGGGGGTGGTGAGTCGGAGGCGGTCGAGGGGTTCGCGGATCGCCTCGCCCTCATGCTCGTCTCGTTGCTTCTTCTCTCCCACGGTCTCCGAGGACCGCTCCATGGTCGCAAGGCCGTGGAGCCGGGCGACGGAGAGGAGTTGGAGTGCTGCGGTCGCAACGTCCCAGGGCCCCTCGGCCTCGGCGGTTGCGTCGAGAAAGGGCTGCGCGTCGGGGAGAGCGCCCGCGACCTTTGCATGCACGCGTCGCTCCAACTGGTCGCGCTCGAGGTGGCCGCCGAGCATGAGGAAGCAGCACAACGTGAACTGGCCGAGGAGCCCGGCGTCGGCGAGCGCCTGTGGCGTCGCTGCGGCGTAGAGGTCGCGGAGGACCGACTTCGCCCCGGGGTACTCCGTGAGGCCCACAAGCTCCTGGCGGGCGTCCTCGATCGCGAAGAACATCGCCTCGGCAGGCTGGCCGCCGGCCCGCCCGAGGGCGTCGATGAGTTCGAACTCCCCGTCGGGGACGTCCGCCTCGGGTCCGAACCACGCCCGGGGGATCTCCCTGCGCTCGTCGAAGTCGGAGCTGACGAGGTGGACGACCTCGTGGAGCGCGGAGGCAAGGGCGACCTCGTCGGGGGTGACGGGCGCCCGCCGGCTGTAGGCGGCCTGGAAGACACCGGGGTCCACGACCACTTCATCGTCGGAGGACTTCGCATCCGCCCCGATGCGCACGGCGAGCCCTTCGTTCCCGGCGAGGGTGCGAGCGAAGCGGGTCACGGCACCAGCAACCCGTTGGTAGCGGGCGACCACGTCCTCGATCGCCCGCTCCTCAGGGGGCAGGATCTCGGAGAGGTAGCTCCGGTCGACGCGTGGGCCTCGGGCGGACATAGCCGCCCATTGTGGCAGGGCCCGAAGGCAGGGAGATGGCTGTCGGGGCCGGTCCCGTATGCTCGGGGTCGATGTCCGAGGCGCCCCGCCGATCCGTCCTCCACGTCGTCGTCCTCACACTGGTGATCGTGGGGATCTTCACCGGAGCGGTCTTCGCCGCGTTCGCCATCGGTCGGGGAGCCGAGACAGCGGGGGAAGTGATGGACGTCATCCTCCCCGAGCAGGAGGAGACCCTGGAGGCCGGTCCGATCGTGATCGAACGGATCCGGGACCTCGCCGTCCTCACCACGGTGGAGGCAGTCGGCTACACCACGATCGAGAAAGCGATCGAGCAGGGATGGCTCACGTGGGCGACGGGGGACTCGGTGTCGCTGTTCGCGGTGGCTCGGGTGGGCGCCGGCGTCGACCTCGCCCTCATCGACGAGGGCGACATCGTCGCCGACCGAGCCACCGGGTCGGTCTCCATCCGGTTGCAAAGGGCAGAGGTCACCTCCATCGAGGTGGATTCCGACGCGACCCACGTGTACGACCGGGCGACCGGCCTCTTCACCAAGGGTGATCCCCAACTCGAGACCGAAGCCAGGCGGGCCGCGGAGGAGATCATCGTCGGGCAGGTCCTCGCAGACGGTTTGCTCGCACGCGCCGAGTCCGAGGCCGTCGAGGTCCTCACCGGGTTCCTGTTGGCGCTCGGGTACGACGACATCGACGTGGTGGTGCCGTAGGCGGCGGCACGATGACCCCTTCGGGTGGGTCGTACACTTCGGCCATGAGCTACGCGGCGCTGAAGGCACTGGAGGGTACGGAGGTAGGGGTCACCGACTGGATGGAGATCACCCAGGATCGGGTCGACCAGTTCGCCGACGCCACCGATGACCACCAATGGATCCACGTGGACCCCGAGCGGGCGTTGCATGGGCCGTTCGGCGGCACGATCGCCCACGGGTTCCTCACCCTCTCCCTCGTGGTGCCCCTCGCATCCCACGTCGAACTGCCCATCGAGGGCGTGAAGATGGCGCTGAACTACGGCCTCGATCGGGTTCGCTTCACCAACCCGGTGCGGGTCGGCGCCCGCATCCGGCTCCGTCGCGAGATCCTCGAGGTGGTGGAGGCCAAGGACGGGGGCGTGCAGGTGAAGAACGGCATGACCATCGAGATCGAGGGAGAGGAGCGGCCAGCGGCGGTCGCAGAGACCCTCGTGCGCGTCTACTTCTGAGATGGTGAGCCCACTCGCCGGGTTCCGTGAACGGTTCCACGTCGGTGACCCCGACCTGCTCTACCTCGACGGCAACAGCCTGGGGAGGATGCCAGCGGACGCCGTCGCGCTCGCCCAGCGCATCGTGGGGGAGGAGTGGGGGAATCGCCTCATTCGTGGCTGGAACGAGGGATGGATGGACCTCCCGGCGAGGATCGGCGACAAGATCGGCTCCCTCATCGGTGCCAGGCCCGGCGAGGTCCTCGTCGCGGACTCGACCACGGTCAATCTCTACAAGCTCGCAGCTGGAGCCGTCGACGCCCGGCCGGGCCGATCGGTGATCGTGACCGACGACCTCAACTTCCCGTCGGACCACCACGCGCTCTCCTCGGTCGCGGCGGCGGCGGGCGCTCAGGTCCGCGTCGTGGCGTCGTCCGACGGGATCCACGGGCCTGTGGAGGCCCTGCTCGAGGCGCTCGATGAGGACGTGGCGCTCCTCACCCTCTCCGGGACGGCCTTCCACAGTGGCTACACCTACGACGTTGCAGCGCTCACCGATGCCGCCCATGCGGTCGGGGCACTGACGTTGTGGGACTTCTCCCACTCGGTGGGCAGCGTTCCCCTCGACGTGACGGGGGCAGGGGTCGACCTCGCCGTCGGATGCTCCTACAAGTACCTCAACGGTGGTCCGGGTGCTCCCGCGTGGCTGTACGTGCGAAGCGAGCTCGCCTCCGACCTCGGCAATCCGGTCCGGGGGTGGATGGGCCACGCCAGCACGTTCTCATTCGACCCGGGTTGGGTTCCCGCCGCCGGGGCTCGCCGGTTTCTCACTGGGACCCCATCGGTCCTCTCCATGGCCCTCATCGAACCTGGTGTCGACCTCCTCCTCGAAGCCGGGATGGAGACCATCCGGGAGGTGTCATTGGCCCTCACTGAGCGGTTGCTGGGCCACTTCGACGCGACGTTGGCCCCGCGGGGGTTCTCCCTCCACTCGCCCCGCGACGCCCATCGGGGCTCGCACATCACGCTCGGGCACGCTGATGGGCTCGCGATCGACCTCGCCCTCATCGAGGAGGAGCACCTCATCCCCGACTTCCGGCCCCCTGACGGTATCCGCCTCGGTATCGCCCCGCTCTACGTCGACGAAGCGGACATCGATGAGGCGGTTCGTCGCATCGTCCGGGTCGTCGACGAGCGAACGTTCGAACGGTATCGAGACCGCTCCGTGGAGGTGACGTGAACGACCAGACGCACCGGGTTGCCACCAACGGAGCCGAGCTCCACGTCGTGACGTCCGGGCCGACCAACGGCCATCCCGTGGTGCTCCTCCACGGATGGCCGGACTCCTCGCGCTGCTGGTCGAGGGTCGCGCCGCTCCTGCCCGAGTACCGGCTGATCATGCCGGACCAGCGGGCGTTCGGTCGCTCATCGATGCCCGAGGGTGTCGAGGCCTACCGGATGCGGGCGCTCCTCGGCGACGTCGTCGCCCTCCTCGACTGGGCGGGCGCCGCCCGGGCGTCGATCGTCGGGCACGACTTCGGGGGAGCGGTGGCCTGGCAGGCCGCAGCGTGGCTCCCCGATCGCCTCGATGCTGCGGTGGTGTTCGCGTCGCCCCATCCGGGCCGGTTTCGTGAGGTCGCTGCAGGCAATGTCGAGCAGCTCATGAAGGGCTTCTACGCGTGGCTCATGCAGACCGATGAGGGGGTGTCGCTCCTCACCCAGGACGAGGCTCGCATGATGGCCCGGTTCGCCTTCGGGGGAGCGCTCGACGCCGAGGAAGCCGAGGCGTACCGTCGCGAGTGGACCGCCGATGCCGGGCGGCTCGCCGCGATGGCCATGTGGTACCGAGCGAACTACTCACCGGCGTTCATCGATCCGGGCGTCGACCTCGCGATCCGAGCGGCGCGGATTCCCGTGCGGTACGTCCACGGAGAGCGCGATTTCGCCTTCGTGCGGGAGATGGCGACCGGGAGCGTTGCCTTCGTCGATGCCCCTGCGGAGGAACATGTCATGGAGGGTGCCTCCCATTGGATTCCCCAGACGCGGCCGGAGGAGGTCGCTGCGCACATCAGGGAGTGGGTCGAGCGGCACCGGGGCGAGTAGGTCGCTCCTTCGCCCTTCGCCCCCAGTCCTCTTTACACTCGCTCGCCATGTCCTGGTACGAGCTCACCACGCTGCCGAACGGGCTCCGTGTCATCACCGAACGGATGCCCGGCATCCGCTCGGCGGCGATCGGGTGTTGGGTGGACACCGGGACCAGGGACGAGCTCGGGAATGAAGCCGGGACGTCGCACTTCCTCGAACACCTTCTCTTCAAGGGCTCCGAGCAGGTGAGCGCTCGGGAGATCTCCGAGACCTTCGACGCCATCGGGGCACAGTCGAACGCCTTCACGACGAAGGAACAGACCTGTTTCTGGACGAGGCTCCTTGATGATGAGCTCTCGACCGGCCTCCGATTGCTCGCAGAGATGCTCCAGCGTCCGGCGTTCCGGGAGCACGAGATCGACTCGGAGCGTCAAGTCGTCATCGAGGAGATCCTCATGAGCGAGGACGACCCCGACGACACCGTATTCGAGGCGTTCAGCGCGACGATGTTCGCTGGGCACCCCCTCGAGCGGCCGATCCTCGGCACTCGCGAGTCGATCACGTCGATGTCCCCCGATGACATCGCCGGGTACTGGAAGCGCCGCTACACCGCTGGTTCGACAGTCGTGGCCATCGTCTCGTCGCTCCCGCACTCCCAGGTGCTCGCCGAGGTGGAGCGCTGGTTCGGCGACTGGGGCGGGGACGGACTGACCCATGAGCACCTCCCCCTGCGACTCGTCACGGGCGCGAACGTCGTGGAGCGCGACACCGAGCAGGCGCACGTCGTGATGGGCGGCGAGCTCTTCCCCCGCGGCGATGACCGGAGGTGGGCGTTCGAGATCGCCAGCCACATCCTCGGAGGGGGTATGTCGAGTCGCCTCTTCCAGACGATCCGTGAGGAGCGTGGACTCGTCTATTCGGTGTACTCGTTCGGGATGCCCTTCGCCGACACCGGAGCGTGGGGCGTGTATGCCGGTACCGCGCCCGAGCAGCTCGCCGAGGTGATGGAACTCGTCGAGCACGAGCTCAGATCCATCGTGCGCGGTGGCATCACGACCGACGAGTTGGAGCGGGCGAAGGGCTCGGTCCGGGGTGCGATCGCCCTCAGCATGGAGGATGCGAACAGCCGGATGGGTCGGCTCGGCCGTCAGGTCGTCACGAACGGGGAACTCCTCTCTACGGGGGAGCGGATCGCCCGGATCGAGGCGGTCAGCCTCGATGACGTCGCCTCGGTCCTCGGCGACGTCATCCCCGGTCCACGCGTGATCACCGGCCTCGGCCCGTTCGACGCACGCGACCTCGAGCCGTACGTCGCATGACCGTCGTCGGCGTCTCCGGGGCGGCGGGTCGGATGGGAGCGCTCGTCTGCGATGCCATTCGCGCCGCCGACGACCTTGAGCTCGGACATGCCTACGACCCATCGGGCGGGGACGGCATCTCGACCGATCCGGCAGGGATGGCCGAGTGCGACGTCGTCGTCGAGTTCACCCACCCCGGGGTGGTCCTCGACAACCTCTCCCGATGGGCTGCGATGGGTATTCATGCCGTCGTCGGCACGAGCGGGTTCACCGGCGAGAGGATCGAGGAGGCCCGTGCCCGCTACGGGGACTCGGGTGCCGTGTGCCTCATCGTCCCCAACTTCAGCATCGGGGCCGTGCTCATGATGCGGTTCGCCGCCATGGCCGCTCCTCACTTCGCTGCCGCCGAGGTGATCGAGCTCCACCACGACCGCAAGGTCGATGCGCCTTCGGGGACGTCGATCTCGACCGCCGAGCGGATGGCAGGTGCAGGGGGACCGTCGGAGCGCACCGTGGAGTCGGAGGAACTGCGAGCCGGCGCCCTCGGCGCTGACGTCGACGGTGTCCGGGTGCACTCGGTGCGTCTTCCCGGCCTCCTCGCCCACCAGGAGGTGCTCCTGGGCAACGAAGGCGAGGTCCTCACCATTCGTCACGACTCGACCGATCGGGTGAGCTTCCTCCCCGGCATTCTCCTCGCCGTTCGCGGCGTGAGCGGCCTCGAGGGCCCAGTGTCGGTGGGGCTCGACGGGCTCATCCCGTGAGTGACCGCGAGTTCGAGCCGGGGGTCGGCTGTCGGTCGGCGTTGCTCATCTTGGGGCTCTTCGTGACCTTGGCGGTCGTCGGTGGCATCGTCTTCTTCACCGGCGATCCGGAAGCCATCTCCTTCTGGAGGCGGTGGGGGCTCGGCGCCGCGCTCCCGGTGAGCGGCCTGCTCGTCGGCCTCGGGGCGGGGGGCATTGCCTGGAGCCTGGACCTGCTCGTGCTCCTGGGTGCAGCGGTGTGGGCGGCCAGGCCGGATGATCCTGCCCGGATGCGCCGTAGGGTGGGTGTGGTGCTCATCGCCCTGGCGCTCCTCGGCGCAGCCACCGCCTCCCTGTGATGGATCCCTCCTCGATCCCCGAATCCCCGACGCCGGCCGACTGGGTCGCGCTTCGCAGCGCGGCCCAGCGACGCGAGGTGCCCGTGTT
This sequence comes from uncultured Acidimicrobiia bacterium, assembly GCA_964600365.1. GTDB lineage: Bacteria > Actinomycetota > Acidimicrobiia > Spongiisociales > JAENVV01. Next base: position 14,370 of record CAZRJG010000032.1, on the reverse strand, counting down.
CGGACTCGCCCGGCTGCTCGCCGAGACGATGGATCGTGTCATCCAGGGCCTTGCCGAGGAGTTGCCTGACGACGCCCTCGTGCTCGCCCATGGCGGGTATGCGACCGGCTACCTCGCCCCGTGGTCGGACATCGACCTCCTCGTGGTGACCGCCAAGCGGACCCTCAGCGCGGAGCAGGTACGGCCCCTTCTCATGCCCCTGTGGGATGTCGGCCTGAAGGTCGGCCACGGTGTGCGAACCGTGAAGGAAGCGATCCTTGCCATGGACGACGACCCGGTCACCTCGACGACGATGCTGCAGACGCGGCGACTCGCCGGACCGGAGGACCTCGATGAGCGCCTCGGTGCACGGGTCGCGAAGTGGGTCGACAAGCATGGCTCGAAGGTCGAAGCGCACGTGATCGCCGACGAGGTGGCTCGCCGGGAGGCCGAGCCCCACATGCTGCTCGCCGGCGACCTCAAGCAGTCGCGGGGAGGGCTCCGCTCGTTGGATACCGTGCGTTGGCTCGATGCCCTGCAGGGGAATCCGCCCGATGAGCGCGCCCAGGGCCTGCGGCACCGGCTGTTCGACCTCAGGAGCGCCCTCCACCTCGTCGTGGGTCGAGCCACCGACGTGCCCGAGCTCGCCATGTGCACCCCGGCGGGCCGTTACCTCGGGATTGCCACGTACGACTACCGCTCAGCCCTCATCTCGACCCGCAGTGAGGTCGAGCGACTCCTCGATCGGAGGTTCGATGCGGTGAGGGTGCACCGCCCCGAACCGCGGTCGGTACCGCCCCAGCCCGACTCGCCGGTCCTGCGGGCAGCCATCGACCTTGCACTCGGTGACGAGGCGGAGATGGATCCCGATCTCAGGCCCGTGTGGTCGGAGTCCGATCGGCGTGCCCTCCTCTGGCTGATGACCGACCCGGCTGGCCGTCGGGGATTCGAACACCTCCAACGTTCCGGATGGGTGGCCGGGTTCCTCTCCGAGTGGGAGTGGATCACCGGCGTCCCACACGTCGTCCCGTTCCACCTCCACCCGGTTGACGTGCACTCGTTGCGCACTCATGACGAGTTGCTCACACTCGAGGCATGGAGCGACCTCGGTCGGTTCGACCGCGAAGTCCTCCGCTGGGGTTCTCTCTTCCACGACATCGGCAAGGGCCACGGCGGCAACCACGCGGAGAAGGGCGGACCGATCATCGAGCGGCTCGGAACCCGGCTTCGCTGGCCCCCGGGCCTCACGAGGGAGGTGCGGCGACTCGTGGTGGACCACCTCGCCCTCGCCGACATCACCCTCGCCAACGACATGAGGGACCATCGCGTGGTCTCCGGGGCCTGTTCCCGGTTCGGCGACTCGGGTCACGTGCGGCGTCTCCGGATGCTCACCGAGGCCGACTCGCGGGCGACGGGCGATGCCTCGACCTGGACGCCGTGGCGTGCCTCGCTCATCGACGCCGGCACCGACGCTATCATGCGCGGATTCGGTGGTGGGGGGACGTCCCCCGTACCCCTCTCGGAGACACTCGCCGGTTTTACCGGCATCGATCGCGATCGTGTCGTCGCCCACCTCGGGCAACTCGAGGACGGTTATCGAGACCGCGTCCCGAACTCCGTGGTTGCCGCCCACCTCCGGCTCCTCGGCGAGGAGCTCGACGGCCCCCGGGCCGAGCTCGTGGAGATCCGCGGTCAAGTGGCGCTCGTTGCGCTGGTCGCCCCCGATCGCGTGGGGTTGCTCGCCGAGGTCGCAGGGCGGGCGGTCGTCGATGGACTCGACCTCGTGACCGCCGACCTGTTCACCCGTCGCGACGGGATCGCGGTGGACGTGTTCGCGGTGGCGGGGGGACGCCATGGGGACCTCGCTGCGGGCGTCGAGGGCTGGATCTCGTCGCTCGGCACCCCCCTGCCGGCGGGTGGCCTCGCGGGAGCCGTCGAGGCGAGGGCCCACGCGTACCGGCACGAAGCTGCCGAGACGGAGGTGTCCGTTCAGGTGCGGGCGGTCGGGTCCCGGCGCGAGCTCCGCCTGCGCGCTCCGGATCGCCGAGGACTGTTGTTCCAGGTCGCGGATGCCCTCGGCAGCCTCAGGCTCTCGATCACGCTCGTGCGGATCGACACCCGCGCCGGGGTTGCCCACCAGGTGGTGGTCTTCGATGGAACTGCGAGTTCGGACGATGTGGAGGCAGCGATCCACGCCGTCGTGGACTGATCGCCTCCTCCGGATTCACCTCCCCACCCCGTACCCTCCCGCTCCATGCGGACACCGCCGGTTCTCGCGCTCCTCCTGGCAGTCATCGTGACCGCGTGCACGTCCACGGAGTCCGCTCCCGATACCACGGCGCCGCCTGCTCGCGGCACGGTGGCGTCCTCCGAAGTGCCCATCGTGGTGACCACGACCACGAGCACCACCACCACGACGACCACGATTCCGACGTACACCCTCTCCGGGCGCATCGTCACCGCTGGCGGGGAACGACTCGGAGGGGCCGCGATCCTCACGGCCGGGACGACGACGGTCGCAGGTCCCGACGGATGGTTCCTCGTCTCCGACGTCCCGGCGGGCACGGTCGAGGTCCGTCGGCCGGGTTGGCATCCGGTCACGATCGAGTGGGATGGCGATGTCGTGCCGCTTGAGGTGGGCCTCGAGCCCATTCGCGTGCGCGCCTTGCGGGTGAGCGCCTACGTGGCAGAGGACGCAGCGCGGTTCGCTGCGCTTCTCGACCTCGCAGATCGGACGATCGTCAACGCCCTCGTGTTCGACACGAAGCAGGAGGGCGGAACGGTGCTCTACGAGACGTCGGTGGAGGAAGCGGCAGCGATCGACGCTGTACGGGTGAAGTACGACCCGGTCGAGTACCTCGCACTCGCCGATGAGCTCGGGCTCTACACCATCACCCGAATCGTCACGTTCGAGGATGGGATCAGGGCCCGGGCCAGGCCGGAGATCCGACTCGCGGGCGACTGGCTCGACCCTCGCGACCAACGGTCGTGGGAGTACCCGCTCGCGCTCGCTGCCGAGGCGTGCTCACTCGGGCTCGACGAGATCCAGTTCGACTACGTCCGCTTCCCGACCGGATCGGCAGCAGCCGCGTCGCGCGACCTGCCACAGGAGGAACGGGTCACCACCATCCGATCCTTCCTGGAGGCGGCGAGGGCGCTCCTCCACCCGATGGGGTGCGCCTTGTCGGCGGACATCTTCGGGATCGTCGTGAGCACGCCGGATGACCAGGGGATCGGACAGATGCCCGAAGTGGTCTCGACGACGGTGGATGCGGTCAGTCCGATGGTGTACCCGTCGCACTACTCGCCGGGGTGGCTCGGCTTCGGGGACCCGAACGACTACCCATATGCGGTGACGGCCGATGCGATCGACGATGGCACCCCACGCCTCGCCCATCCCGCCGTCATGCGGCCGTGGCTCCAGGCCTTCTGGTGGACCGATGCCGAGATCAAGGAGTCGATCCGTGCCGCCGAAGAGCGTGGCGCGGGCTGGATGCTGTGGAACGCTGCGGGGAACTACGCCGAGGCTGCGCTCCCCAGCGAGGAGGAGCTGGGGGAGTGGGCCCCCGCACCCGACGAGCCGCCCCCCTCGACCACGACGACCTCTTCGACCGAGGGTCGGTAGGTCCGGGGAGACCGAGGATCAGCCCTCGGCGATGGTCACCCGCTCGATCACGCAGTCCTCGGTGGGCTTCTCGCCGGCACGGGGCACGTCGGCGATCGAGTCGACGGCTTCCATGCCCGAGGTGACCTGGCCGAAGATCGTGTACGCGTGGGGGAGGTTCACCTTCTTGAGGCAGATGAAGAACTGGCTCCCGTTCGTGTTCGGGCCGGCGTTCGCCATGGCGAGCGTGCCGCGGTCGTACGACCCGAAGCCCTCGAGTTCATCACGGAACCGATAGCCCGGGCCGCCGCGCCCGGAGCCGGTGGGGTCGCCACCCTGGATGACGAAGCCGGGGACCACACGATGGAAGATGACACCGTCGTAGAAGCCGTCCCGAGCGAGGAACACGAGGTTGTTCACGGCCAGGGGAGCCTTCACTGCGTCGAGTTCCATGGTGATGTCACCGTGGTTCGTGTGGAGCGTGGCGGTGTAGGTCGTCTCGAGGTCGATCGAGAGGTCCGGGGCCTTCGGGTACTGCTTCATGTCTGTTCCTTGGTCGTGCTCCCGAAGCTGGCGTCGGTAGCGGGGGGTCGTCCGGTGTGGTCTCAGAAGAGTGCGGAGGCGAGCTTGCGGCGCCACGGCCCCACGAGGGGGTGCTCCGCCCCGAGGAGCGAGAAGATCTCGACCATCGCGGCGCGGGCTGCCTCGGCGTCATCCCCGCCCTCGGTCACGACGGGGAGTAGCCGTCCGAGGGCGACCTCGAACGAGCCCTCCGACGCGAGTGCGCGGGCGTAGGCGACCTGGGCCGCGCCGTCCGACGGGTCGGCCTCGGCGGCAGCGGCGAGCGCCGCGCTGTCGCCGCCCGAGGCGGTGAGCGAGGCGGCCGCCCGGAGGCGGTCGACGTCCGTGGATGGGGGAAGGGTGTCGAGGAGGGCGTTGGCCTCGTCGAGCTTGCCGAGGTCGATCTGGAGCCCGGCGAGGGTGAGCACCGCCTCGGAGTTGCCGGGCTCCTCTGCGATGAGGGCCTGGAGCTTCGTCTCGGCAGCCTGGTCCGCACCCATCTCGAGCAGCTGCTCGATCTCGACCATGCGGTCGTCGGCGGGAGGTTGGACGAACTGACCGAGCCATTCGCGGAGCTGGGGCTCGGGGATGGCGCCGGAGAACTGGGCGACCGGCTGTCCATCGACGAGGGCGAACACTGCCGGGATGCTCTGGACCCGGAACGCCTGCATGATCTGGGGGTTGGCGTCGACGTCGACCTTCGCGAGTTCGAAGGCTCCGGCGTACTCCTCGGTGAGGCGTTCGAGGAGTGGCCCTAGTTGGCGGCACGGGGCACACCACTCAGCCCAGAGGTCGATGACCACCGGGACCGTCTTGGAACGCTCGACGACGTCGATCGTGAACGACGCCGTGTCGACGTCCTTGATGTAGGGGCTGTTGGCCATTCGGTGCCTCCAACGACTGCGGGTCAAGGGTACGTGGGCGCGGCGGTTACCACGGGTCCCGAGGGCGACCCCGGACACACCGCTATCCTCACCACATGGCTCCCTTCGGTTCCGTCCTCACGGCCGTGGTGACTCCCTTCGCCGACGACGGTTCCGTCGACTTCGAGGCATTCACCCGGCTCATCACCTGGCTCGTCGACCACGGTTCGGACGGCGTCGTCGTGTCCGGCACCACCGGGGAGTCGCCAACGCTCTCGCGAGACGAAGACCTCGCGCTCTACCGGGCCGCAGTGGATGCGCTCGGTGGTCGGGCGACGGTGATCGCCGGCACCGGGGCGAACGACACCACGCACTCCATCGAGATGACCGTGGCGGCCGCCGAGATCGGCGTCGACGCGGTCATGACGGTGACCCCGTACTACAACCGACCCTCCCAGGGCGGCCTCATCGAGCACTTCAGCGCCATCGCCGACGCATCTCCCGTGCCGGTGATGCTCTACAACATCCCCGCCCGTTCGGGCCGACTGATCGAGATCCCCACGCTCGTGCGACTCGCCGAGCACGAGCGCATCGTGGCGGTGAAGGACGCCGTCGAGGACATCGGGCACACAACGCGGGCCCATGCCGTGCTCCCGGAGGGATTCGCGATCTACTCCGGGGCAGACCTCTACACGCTCCCCATGCTCGCGGTGGGAGCAGTGGGGGTGGTGAGTGTGGCGAGCCACCTCGTGGGACCGCAGGTGGCCGAGATGGTTGCTGCATTCAACGAGGGTGATACCCCGAGGGCGCTCTCCATCCACGAGCGGCTCAGCCCCGTGTTCGACCTGTGCTTCGCCGAGCCGAGCCCCGGACCCGTGAAGGGTGCGCTCAACGCGATCTGGGGCCACGTCGGCGGGCTGCGCCTGCCGATGACCCCGGCCAGTGAGGCTGCGGTCGACGCCCTCGTGGCGGCGGTGGCGACGGTCGACGCATGAGCGTCCGCATCACCTTCCTCGGAGGACTCGGGGAGATCGGCCGCAACTGCGCCGCCATCGAGCACGACGGGAAGATCGCCCTCATCGATTGCGGCCTCATGTTCCCCGAGGAGGACATGCTCGGGGTGGACCTCGTCTTCCCCGACTGGTCATGGCTCGAAGAGCGAGCCTCGGACATCGAGTGCGTGGTGCTCACCCACGGCCACGAAGACCACGTCGGCTCGCTCGGCTACTTCCTGCAGTCCTTCAACGTCCCCGTGTACGGGACCCGGCTCACGGTCGAGGTGGCCCGAGGGCGGGTCGACGAGCTCGGGGTGAGTGCCAAGTTCAAGGCGGTCGATGACAACCTCTGGGTGCAGCACGGCCCGTTCACCTTCTCGTTCATCCCGGTCTCCCACTCGATCCCCCAAGGGGCTGCGGTGGCATTCGACACCCCGGAGGGCATCGTCATCCACTCCGGCGACTTCAAGCTCGACCCGACCCCGATCGTCGGGGAGGCCTTCGATCCCGAGCTCTTCGCCGAGGTCTCGGCCGGCGGCGTCAAG